>SKKN01000042.1 GCA_007121455.1 Gemmatimonadota bacterium
CCGGCACATGTCCGGGATCCCGCAAGTGCGTGAGCTCCAGATCCGTCCATGGCTCTTTGGGACGGATCGCTCAGCCGCGGGGCCACGGGCGGAGGCGCGGCACGTGGGCAGCGGGAGGTGGCACGGGGAGGCGCGGGGAGGCGCGGTCCGCGGGCGGGAGAGGGGTGGTGCGGCGCGGTAGGCGGTGAGGTGCGCTGGGTGCTGCCCAGGGCTGAGGTCCCTCGGGTCTCAGGTCAAAGACCCAGCGCGACTCCACCTCGGCGGGGGTCGGAATGGGCGGCGAGGGTTCCGTCGGGAAGGACCATGATCGCCTGGACATCTCCGGAGATCCCGCCTCGCTCATCCACGGTGTGGCCAAGCGCTCTCAGCGCCTCCACCACCTCGGGACGGAGCCCACCGTTTTCGTACTGGATGCGGTCCGGGAGATGCTGATGGTGGACCCGGGGCGCATTCACGGCGCGGACCACGTCCATCCCGAAGTCGACGACGTTGGAGATCGTCTGGAAGACTGTGGTGATGATCGTCGCCCCACCCGGCGTCCCGGTCACGAAGAGCAACTCTCCATTCGGATCGACGACGAGCGTGGGGGTCATCGACGAGAGCATCCGTTTCCCGGGCTCGACGGCATTGTTCTCCCCCTGCACCAGCCCGAACTGGTTCGGGTGGCCGGGCCTGGCCGAGAAGTCGTCCATCTCGTTGTTGAGGAGGAACCCCGCTCCACGCACGGTGACCCGGCTTCCGTAGGAGAGGTTGATCGTCGTGGTCACCGAAACCGCGGTCCCCTCCTCGTCGACGATCGAGAAATGGGTGGTGCTGGGGCCGTCCGACGTGTACGAAAGGTCGGCGGTCTCGTCGAGGCCCGCACGCACCTGCTCGGAGGGCACGGCCCTTTCGAGCGAGATCTCACTGGCCCTCTGGGCGAGATAGCTCGGGGAGAGCAGGTCGTCCACCGGTACATCCACGAAGTCCGGGTCGGCCAGGTACTCGTTCCGGTCTGCGTAGGCCCGCTTCCAGACCTCCGCCATCAGGTGGATCATCTCGGGGGAGTGCCAGCCAAGGGAGCCGAGATCATCGTCGAGCGCCTCGAGCATTCCAGCCGCCTGGGCCATCGTGATCCCACCCGAGGACACCGGCGTCATGGAAACGACGGTGTGGTCCCTGTAGGAGAAGGTCACGGGGTCCCGCCACGCCGCGGTGTATGCCTCGAGATCTTCGTGTGTGATGATTCCGCCGCCGGCTTCCATCTCCTGCACGATGAGGTCCGCTGTCTCCCCTCGGTAGAAGCCGTCCGCGCCCTGATCCCGGATTCGGCCCAGCGTTCGCGCGAGGTCCGGCTGCCGAAAGATCTCTCCGAGGGCCGGAAGGCTGCCATCGGGAAGGAACACCTCGCGCGTCGAGTCGAATTCCTCGAGCCGGCTCCGGTACTGTTGAAGCGATCCGGCGAGGCGCTCGTGAAGCTCGATTCCCTCGGCGAGTTCCACGGCGGGCTGTACGAGGTCGTCCCATGGAAGGCTTCCCAGGCGCTGGTGTGCTTCCCACATACCCATCACGGTGCCCGGGACTCCGGAGGCCAGATGTCCGATCACGGAGGTGTCGGTGAGTTCGCCCTCCTCGTCCAGGAACATGTCACGGTGGGCGGCGAGCGGAGCCTTTTCCCGATAATCGAGGGCGAAGGTCTCGCCATCCTCCCTCCGGGTGACCATGAAGCCTCCTCCCCCGATATTGCCCGCCTCCGGGTTCACGACGGCGAGCGCGAAGGCCACCGCGATCGCCGCGTCCACCGCATTTCCGCCCCGCTCCAGGATGTCTGCGCCCACGCGGCTCGCGTACTCATCCGTCGTGCTCACCATCCCCCGCGCCGAGATCACCGGGTCCTCGTCCTCGGGAAACCGCCAGCTATCGGGGAACTCGACTGAAGGGTCGAGCGTGCTGGCCCCGACTTCCGCTCCACGGTCGCGAGGCTCCCCTCCATCCGCGGCAGGCGGCTCGCATCCCCCGACGAGGAGGGAGGTGACGAGGAGCGGCAGGGCGAGCGTGGAGAATGCGGCGTGGTGGCGTGTCGTCATCGTGGTTCATCCAGAAGGGTCACCGCGGCTCCTGCGAGCGCGGCTGCAGCGAGAGAGATCGCGGATTCGTCGATGTCGAATCGTGGGTGGTGGTGCTCCCGGCGGTCGGGCAGTCCCGCTCCCACCCAGAAGAACACTCCCGGGGCTTCCTGCGCGAGATAGGAAAAGTCCTCCGCGAGGAGCACCGGCTCGACCTCCTGGATGTGGTCCGGGCCCAGGAGATCACTCAGGCCCTGCCGGACGCGTGCGGTCGCTCCGGCGTCGTTCACGACGGGGGGATATCCAGGAATCACCCGCACTTCCACCTCCGCGCCGTGTGCCTCGAGCCCATTGAATGCAGCCCGCACCGCATCCCGCAGGCGGTCGCGGACATCGAGGCTGAAGTACCGGAGCGTTCCAGTGAGCGTCACCCGATCGGCCAGAACATTCATCGCCCGGCCGCCCTGGATCGTTCCGAAGGTGACCACCCCTCCCTCCATCGGGTCGATCCTGCGCGAGACCGCCTGTTGGACGGCGACGACCCCCTGTGCGGCGAGCACGAGCGCGTCGACACCTTCGTGCGGTCGTGCGGCGTGGGCACTTCGCCCCCGCACCGTCACTTCCAGCTCATCCGAGCCCCCGAAGATCGGCCCTTCCCGCACATAGATCTTACCAGGATCGAGGTGGGCGCCGACATGGGAGCCCACGACAGCATCGACGCCGTGAAGCGCCCCTTCCTCGACCATCCGCCGACCGCCGCTCTTTCCCTCCGCGTCCATCTGCTCCTCGGAAGGTTGGAAGAGAAAGCGGATCCGCCCCGGGGGCAGTCGCCCCTCACGCGAGGCCTGGACGAGAAGGCGGGCGGCGCCGATCAGCGCGGAGGTGTGCGCATCGTGTCCGCAGGCGTGCATGATCCCCGCCGCGGTGGAGGCATAGGGAACGTCCGACTCCTCCTGGATCGGCAGCGCGTCCATATCGGCCCGAATCGCTATGGTGCGGCCCACGGCCCCGCTTTTCCCGCCCGCGGTCGCACCCTCGCCGCCCGCGGTCCCGCTCCTTCCGCCCGCAGCTCCGCTTTCCTCGCCCGCGGTCCCATCCTCCCCAATCACCAGTTCGCCCACCACGCCCGTTCCCGCGAGACCGCGACGCACCTCGAGGCCGAGCGACGCCAGCGCGTTCGCCGCGATGTCGGCGGTCCGCTTCTCCTGATACGAGAGCTCCGGGTGGCGGTGGAGGTCTCGTCGGAGTTCGATGAGGTCGGGGGCGATGTTCCGGGCCGCCTCCAGGAGCGATGATCCCTCGGGAACCCTCGTTGCCGCGGCGTTTTCCATACGATTAGCTTCCGAGTGCGGATAGGAATGCGAGTATAGCCCTCTCTTCCACGCTTCCACAACCTGGCCGGTGGATGTTCGACGAGCGACTGACAGAGCAGCGAAACCCGCGCTCGGCCGGGATCGATCTCCGTACCCCTCTCGAGCTCGTGCGGCTCATGAATGAGGAGGATCGGCAGGTCGCGGACGCGGTCGCTGGGGAAGAGGAAGCGCTCGCGCGGGCGATGGAGCTCGTTGCCGATGCCTTCCGGCAGGGAGGAAGGCTCTTCTATGTGGGCGCGGGCACGTCAGGTCGGCTCGGCGTCCTGGACGCCGCGGAGATGCCCCCCACATACGGTACGGATCCCGAGCTCGTGCAGGGGATCATCGCGGGCGGGTACGAGGCGCTCGTCCGCGCCCGCGAAGGTGCGGAGGACCGGCCCGAGGACGGAGCGGCGGCGATCGTCGAGCGGGGCGTGGGAGAGAGCGACTTCGTCCTGGGCATCGCGACCTCCGGCACGACCCCCTTCGTGCACGGCGCCCTGGCCCGCGCCCGGGAATCGGGGGCGCGCACCGGATTTCTCCTCTGCACCCCGCCTTCCGAGGACCTCCGTGCCCGTCACGATGTCGTCATCGCACCGCTCGTCGGCCCCGAGGTGGTCACCGGGTCGACCCGCATGAAGGCCGGGACGGCGACGAAGCTCGTTCTGAACACGCTGACCACCGGGGCGATGGTCCTTACGGGAAAGGTCTACGGGAACTTGATGGTCGACCTCCAGGTCACCTGTGAGAAGCTCCAGGACCGGGGCGAGCGCATCCTCATGACGATCCTCGGTCTCGAGCGGGCGGAAGCGAAGCGCCTGCTCGACCGGGCGGGAGGACACGTCAAGACCGCGATCGTGATGGAACGGCGACAGGTGGAGGCGGGGGAAGCACGTCGGCTCCTCGACGCCGCGGAGGGGAGGGTCGCCCGGGTCGTGGGCGAGCTTCCGGCCGCGAAGTGAGCGGCTCCGCGCCCATGCTCCTGGCCGGTCTCATGTCCGGGACCTCCCTGGACGGAATCGATGCGGCGCTGCTCGAGATCGAGGATGGGGGGCCCGGGGGCACGGAGTTCGCGGCTGGGGGGACCGCGGCCGGGCAGCGGGCGAGCGGCGAGAACGCCGACCGCGCGGCACCGGGGCTTCGCTGGCGGATCCTCGCATTCCGAAGCCGGCCGTACAGCGACGCGCAGCGGGAGGTCATCCGGGAGGCGGTCGAAGGGCGGGCCCGCGTCCCCGAGCTCGCTCGTCTCCACGTCTATCTCGGAGAGTGGTTCGCCGGAGCCCTCCTCTCCCTCCTCGAGGAGGCGGGCGTGCGCCCGGAGGAGGTGGCGGCGATCGGATCCCACGGGCAGACCGTCCGCCACGATCCTCCCCGGGGATCGGAGCGAGGACACTCCTTCCAGCTCGGAGACCCGGCGACCCTCGCGGAGCGGACGGGAACCCCGGTCGTCTCGGACTTCCGGGCGCGGGACCTGGCAGCGGGAGGTCACGGCGCGCCCCTCGTTCCCCGGGCGGACCTCCTCCTCTTCCATGAACCGGGGCGGGCGCGCGCTCTCCAGAACCTGGGCGGAATGGGCAACGTGACCTGGCTTCCCCCGTCCGGGGACCCGGCGCAGGTGAGAGGGTTCGACACGGGCCCCGGCGTAGCGCTCCTCGACGAGGCAGCGGCCCGCGCCACGGGAGGCAAGTGGGACCGGGACCTCGACGGTGCGCTCGCAAGGCAGGGACGCGTCGACGAGGCGCTCCTCAAGGAGCTGCTCACGGATCCCTACTTCGAGGAGGAGCCCCCCCGCTCGACGGGACGGGAGCGCTTCGGCCCTCCACTGATCGACCGGCTCGCGCGCGAACTGCTCCCCGGCCGGCCGGAGGAGTGGGTCGACCTCCTCGCGACCCTCACCGCGCTCACCGCTCGGAGCGTGGCCGACTCGTACCGGCGCTGGATCCTCCCTCTTGGTCTGGACGAGGTCGTGCTTCTCGGCGGCGGCAGCCGGAACCCGGCCCTGGTGGACGCGATTCGGCACGAGCTCACCGGGGAGCTGGGCCGGATCCCGCTTCGTGGCGGTGACGCGCTCGGCATCGACCCGGACGCCCGCGAGGCCGCCGCGTTCGCGGTCCTGGCCTGGTGCCATCTGCGGGGGCTCCCCGGAAACGTGCCGGCCGTCACGGGTGCGGAGGGGGAGCGGGTGCTGGGGTCGTGGACGCCGGGGCGGGACGTGGGCGGCACCGGATGAGCTCTCAGCGGGACCGCCGGCTCCTCCTCTGGCTGGGGGGAGCGGTCGTGGTTCTCCAGGGGGTGATCCTCCTCGCGGTCTTCCAGCCGAGCCCCCATTCCGGCGGCGACAACGCCGCCTACATCGCGCTCGCCCATGCGTTGGTGGAGGGGAAGGGGTACGTCGAGCTGTGGGAGCCCGGGGCGCCCGCCCATGCCAAGTACCCGCCGGTCTTCTCGGCCGTGCTCGCGGGCGCGATCCTCCTCGGCGCCGTGACGTGGAGCCACCTGAAGGTGATCTCCGTCCTTTTCGTGTCCCTCTCGGTCCTCCTGACCTTCGCGTGGGTGCATGGCCGGAGGGGTCCGGCCTTCGCCGCGACCGTCGCGCTCCTGATCGTCCTCTCGGACGCCTTCCTCTCCGCGAGTCACTGGGTGCTCTCCGAGCCACCGTTCGTCGCCTTCGTGCTGCTCGCCCTCTGGGCCGCGGACCGGGTCGGGCCGGGCTGGTGGAAGGACGGCGAGGATCCTCCTCCTGCGGACCCCCAGCGCGCCACCGCCTGGATCGCCGTGGCGGGTGCCGCCGCCCTTCTCGCCTACTTCACCCGCGGAGCGGCCCTTCCCCTTCTTCTCACCTTTCTCCTCTGGCTCGGACTGCGCCGTGCGTGGAAGCCGCTCGCGGCCGCGCTCCTCCTCTTCCTCCTCCCGGCCGGTCTCTGGTGGGCCCGCGTGCGGAGGGTGGGTGAGGACGACTACGCATCGGAGTTCTGGATGGTCGACCCCTACCGTCCCGAGGCGGGCGAGGCAGGGATCGCGGATCTGATCGCGCGGATGGGAGCGAACCTGCAGGGCTACGTCGGCGTGTACTTCCCCGAAGGACTCGTGGGCGCGCGGGGCTGGCTTCCCGCGCTGCTCGGCATCGCCCTCGCGCTTGCGGCGCTCCTGGGGTGGATTCGCCGCGTTCGGCGAGGTCCGGGGCTCGCGGAGCTCTTCCTTCCGTTCTACTCCGGCCTCATCCTGCTCTGGCCCGAAGTCTGGTCCGGCGACCGTTTCGCGCTCCCCCTCTATCCCCTCCTCCTGTTCTATGGCGGGGAGACGGTGGTGGATTCTGCGCGGGCCGTGGGGCGCCGGGTGTCCGGGAGGGGGGGGCGGATGCTACCGTATGCAGCAGGCGCGGGCGCCGCTCTCCTCTTCGCCGTACCTGCCCTCGGAGGTTGGATGGAGCGCGTGGAGACGACGTCGCTTTGCCGGGCGCAGGTGGAGCGGGCCGGGGTGTGGTCCTGCCATCCTCCTCCCGTGCACGAGTTCGCCGCCGCGGCCCGGTGGAGCGGAGCGCATCTGCCGGACGGCGCGGTGGTCGTGAGCCGGAAGCCGCGGATCTTCTATCTTCTCTCGGGGACTCCCAGCCGGATGTTCCCGATGTCGGCGAACCCCGACCTGCTCTTCGCCGAGTTGGAGGCTTCCGGTGCCTCCTACGTCCTCCTGGACTGGGTCGACGGTGTCGGATTCCGGTACCTTCAGCCGGCGGTCGGGGCTCGTGTGGAGGCGTTCTGCCACCTTGCGGCGTGGGGCGGGAGGGAGGAGGCGCAGACCAACCTCCTGGGGGTCCTGGACGCCGAGGAGCGGCCACGGCCCGGAGCGGCCAGGCGTGAGGGAGACTCCGTGCTCTTAGATTCGTGTCCCGACCACTTCGTGCGGGCCGATCCCGGGAGAACGTTGGAGGACGATGGGAGGATCCCCCTCCTGTCCGGCTACCTCTTGGGGCGCGATCCGTAGAGGATCGCGAGAAGCGTGGCGTAGAGGAGATGATCGAAGATCGGACGCTCTCCGACATCGAGCGGCGACAGAAGTCGGTGGAGGCCCGGCACCTTGGCGTGCGGGGTCGCCCCCTGGAGCGGGCCGAGCAGGCCGCCCCACGGAGCCGCGATATGCTCCGCGGAGCCGACGAGCAGCCCCCGGAGCACCGGCGGCCCCGGTATGTTCGGCTCGATGATCGCAGCGTAGACGAGGCCGTGCCCCGCCCCCTCCAGGAGCTCGTCGAGGAGGTCGGAGTCGATCCCGTCGGAGCGGGGCCTGGACTCGACGAGGTACCGGGCCGCCGCGAGAACCCCGGCCGCTCCGATCCCGGCTGCCGCTCCACGGAGGAGCCAGGGGAGCGAAGGGGACTTCCGGGCCAGCCACCGCTCGAACGTCCGGACGACGAGGGAGCCCGCGGTGGCCACCGCGAAGCGGCTCAGAGAGGAGGAGACCGCCGGGTGATTCGATTCCGGCTCGAGCGGGTCCCCGTGAGGCTCGGGAGGGACGCCTCCCCCTCGGCGCGTCGCGGAGCGGGCGCGCTCGGCGGTGTATCCCAGGCTGTGCCAGATGTTCGGCGATCGGTCGAGCATAGGAGTTCTCCTTCGGTGCGGTCCGGAACCGGGCTCCGGGTACGACAAGGACACGCCGGGAAACCTATGCACGTACGGTGCCAGGTTGGGCGACTTCTGACAAGGTCGTTCGGAAGGACGGCGGCGATTCTGCTTTTCCTCCTCGCGGGGCTTCTCACGACCACGTCCCCCGCTGCTGCGCAGGGTGCTCCCGACGAGCGGTGGCGGACGCTGGAGACGGAGCGGTTCCGGGTCACCTTCCCGGAGGGGCTGGACGCCGTGGCGGAGAGGGCAGCGGTGCATTCGGAGGAGGCGCACCGATCGCTCCAGGAGGTGTTCGTCGAGGCTCCGGGGCGCAGGATCGACGTGCTTCTCACGGATCACGCGGACTACGCGCAGGGGTTCGCGCGGATCTTCCCCTCGAATCAGATCGTGATCTTCCTCCCGCCGCCTGTCGACGGCTTCGCGCTCTCCCATTTCGACGAGTGGCTCCGGCTCGTGATCGTGCACGAGCTTGCGCACGTCTTTCACATGGACCGGACCGGCACCCTCGGCCGGGTCGGCCGGGCGCTCGTGGGACGACTGCCGGTGGGCTGGCCCCTCTTCCCAAACGTGAACCAGCCGCGCTGGGCGCTCGAGGGCATCGCCACCTACTACGAGACCGTGCTGACCGGGGAGGGAGGCCGAGGTCACGGGACGTACCACGAGATGATGCTCCGCACCGCCGCGCTCGAGGGGCAGCTCGAGCGGCTCGACCAGGCCCTCGGGAGCAGTCCGGTGTGGCCTGCAGGGGAGCGTCCCTACCTCTACGGCTCCCGGTTCTTCGCGTTCATGGCGGAGCGGTACGGGGAGGAGGGGGTGGGAGAGTACTCCGAGGCGGTCGTGCACCAGTGGGTGCCGTTTCGTCTGAACTCCGCCGCGAACGACGGCTTCGGCGTCACGTTCAACGAGGCATGGGAGGAGTGGAGAGAGAGCCTCGTCGAGGAGTCGGCGGCGCATGTGGCGGCGCTCGAGGCGGCCGCCCCGCTCACGACGCCGAAGGCCCTCACCGGCTACGGCCGATCCACCCTCCATCCCGCCGCCGGATTCCCGGGCGATTCCCTCGTCTACTTCCGCTCCGATGGGCACAGCGACCCACAGCTCCGGCTCCTGGCCCTCGACGGCTCGGGGGACCGCAGTCTCTTCCGTGTGAACGGCGCGACGACCGTCTCCCGGCATCCTTCCGGGAGGCTCCTCTTCTCCCAACTCGAGTTCACCGATGCCTATCGGCTGCGGGGCGACCTCTACCTGGCGGGACTCGACGGATCCGTGGAGCGGGTCACGACCGGGGAGCGGTTGAGCCACGGGGACGTCCATCCCGGGGGCGCCCTCGCGGCCGCCGTGCAGGAAGGGGAGGGGACGAACCGTCTCGTCATCGTCGATCTCGAGTCGGGAGAGGTTCGTCCGCTGACCCCCTGGGACCGGGAGCGGCACTGGGCTTACCCGCGCTGGTCCCCCGACGGGCGCTGGATCGCGGCGAGCCTCTGGAGCGGGGAGGAGAGCGTATTCCACATCGCCCTCCTCGACGGAGAGGGCGGCGCGCTCCGGCACCTTCTCCCGGGCGCGCGGTTCGTCGACACCTCGCCCGCCTGGTCCCCGGATGGGTCGTGGCTCGTGTGGGCATCGGACCGGACCGGAATCTCCAACCTGTTCGCCGTCCCGATCGATTCCGAGTCCGGGGAGCCGGGCGAGGTGCGGCAGCTCACGAACCTCATCGGGGGGGCCCTCTTCCCGACCGTGGATCCCGACGGGCGCTGGATCGTCTTCTCCTCGTACGGGGCCGAGGGGTGGGACCTCGCGCGGGTCCCCTTCGGGCCCCTGGACGGCTTCGCGCCCCTCCACGCCGGGCTCGGGGGGGAGGCGGCGGACGGATCCGGGGCCGAGGCGCAGGAGGGCGACAGGTCGCCCGGCGACCTCGGCGGCGACCGCGACGCGGAGTCCGAGGGTGAGCAGACGATCGGTCCCTCCCGGAGGTACTCGCCGCTGCCGACCCTCCTTCCCCGCTACTGGGAGCCTCGCCTTCAGGGCGGCAGCACGACGGGCGGGGTCGAGGTCGTCGCCCCGGCCTTCGGAGGGCGGACGAGCGGGCACGACCTCGTGGGGCGGCACCGGTACGCGGCGGAGGTCCTGCGCGGCGGCGCCCCGGCCGGCCCCCAGTGGTGGGCCTGGGGGGGATACGAGTGGTGGGGGCTGGGAAACCCGGGCCTCGGCCTCTCGGCCGAGCAGGAGCACCGGGCGCTCTCGGCGCTGTCGGTTCCCGGGGAAGTCGACTCCGACGCGGACTTCGTATACCCCGTCGCGCGTGAGCGATCGGTGGTTCTGTCCTCCACCTTCCTCCACCGGAGGTTTCGACGGGCAGGCCGCGTGGAGGTGAGCGGTCGGCGCCTGAGTCAGGAGATCACCCTCCGGGACGAGCGGGGCATGCCGTCGGAGTTGGCCCTCGCTCGCCCGAACCGCTCCTTCCTCGAAGGACGGATCACGGCTTCCGCCTCGACGGCACGGCGCCATGCGTTTTCCGTGGGCCGGGAGGAAGGTGTCTCCGCGAGTCTCCGGCTTCGGACCCGGCACGAGCAGTCGGTGCCCGACACCCTCCGGGGCCAGAGGGGTGGGGACGGCCGATTCGACGATGCAGTTGCGGTCGTTCATGCGTTCCGGGGGTTCGAAGGGCCCGGGTACGCGAATCACGTCCTCGCCCTCCGGGTCGCGGCGGGAGCGGGCACGGGTCCGGGAGCTGGGGTCGGGCACTTCCGGGTGGGTGGAGCGTCCGGTGGGAGTGACCCGCTCCTCGGGGGCGTCCTGGGCGCCGGAGGGAGCTACCTCTTTGCCGTGCGCGGCCAGCTCTCCGGCGTTCGCACGGGGAGCCAGGCGTGGGCCGCCTCCCTCGAGTACCGCGTTCCGATCGCGGTTCTGCACCGGGGATGGAGGACCTTTCCCTTCTACCTCGACCGGCTGAGCGGGGGCGTCTTCGTCGATGCCGCCGGCACCCGGGGACCGGACGGCCACGAGGGGCCACGCACCGGGACCGTCGCCTCTGCCGGAGCGGAGCTCGTTCTGGAGGCGCTCCCCTTCTGGTTCAGTCCCGTACCCCTCCGTGCCGGTGTGGCCGTGCCCCTGGACGGTGCGACCGGTCCGTCGCTCCATTTCCGAATCGGCCGCTCCTTCTGAGTGCGAACTCCAGCCCCACAGGGACTTCCCGACATGACCGAACCGCTTCGCATCTCCCGCCACTTCTTCAAGGGACACGGCCTCGGCAACGACTACCTCGTCTTTCGGGCCGAGGAGGACGGGTGGCCCCTCTCCCCGGAGGCGGTGCGCCGGATTTGCCACCGGGAGGAGGGGGTGGGCTCCGATGGCATCGTCGTTCTCGTGGGGCGATCCGGCGCCGGACCCGGACCCTTTCTCCTCCGCATGTTCAATCCGGACGGTTCGGAGTTCGAGCGGAGCGGAAACGGGCTCCGCGTCCTCGGAGCCTTCCTCCTCGCGGAGGGCGAGGTGGGAGGGGAGCCGTTTCTGGTCGAGTCCGGAGGAGACCGGATCGAGATGGAGGTCGTCGGGGAGGGGCCGGGAGGCGTGTCGGTCCTCACCGTGGAGATGGGACGCGCCTCGCTCGCGCCCGAGAGCGTGCACCTCGACCCCGAGCGGACCGCGGAGGAAGGGGGAGGCCTCGCCCACCCCGATCTCGGCGCCGTCGATTTTCAGGCAGTCTCGGTCGGGAACCCCCACTGCGTCGTCTTCACCGAAGAGGATCCCGAGGAGTCCGTCGATGCGCTCGGTTTGTTTCTCGCGGTCCATCCCGCCTTTCGGGAGGGGACGAACGTTCAGGTCGTACGGGTCGCCGGAGAGCGGAAGCTCCGTATCGCGATCTGGGAACGGGGGGTCGGCCGTACCGCCGCCTCGGGGACCAGCTCGTGCGCGGCCGCGGTCGCCTCGGTGGCCCGAGGGCTCGTGCCCGCGGGAGAGGTGGAGGTGGAGATGGCCGGCGGAGCGCTCCACGTCACCGTGACGGAGGAGCTGGACGTTGTGCTCCGGGGGCCGGTCCAGGAGGTGTTTCGGGGCGAGCTGTCGCCCGCGTTCGCGGAGGCGCTCTAACGGCCGGCCGCGGGCGGGCCCGTCAGGTGCGCACCCGGATCAGAAGGTAGATCCCGGCGGCCAGGAATATCCCGTTCGGAAGCCAGGCCGCGACCAGCGGATTGATCGCTCCTGCGGTTCCGAGTGCCCCCGCCACCCGGAAGAGCATCATGTACAGGATCGTCGTACCGAGGGAGAGGCCGACCCCGAAGGCGGTGCCCCCGCGGTGCGAGCTCGTGGCAAGAGGGGCGCCGAAGAGGATGATGATGAGCGTCGCCACCGGGATCGCCAGCTTCTGCTCGCGCTTCACCTCCACCCGGTACGGGTCGCCACCGGAGCGCCGGATCCGGTCCGCGAGCCGGCCGAGCTCCGCGTACGTCATCTCATCCTCGTGGCGGGGCTCCTCGACGAGCTCCTCGGGGCTCTCCCTGAGCTCCCGGCCGTAGTACTGGTCGAACGAGTATGCCCGCTCCCTCCCATCTCCGTCGAGGTAGCGGTAGTAGCCCTGCCGGAACGTCCAGCCCGAGTCCGGATCGTAGTCCGCCCTCTCGGCGACGAGGTGGAAGTAGGGCTCTTCCGGATTCTCACTCGGTCGTTCGAGGACGACCCCCTGCATCAACCCCTCAGCGACCACGAGCCGTCGGACGCTGAGGGCCTCTCCCGCGTCCGTCATGTAGACGAAGTTGGAGCGCCATTCACTGCGTCCCGACCGCTCCTCCCGGATCTCCGCGGCCTTTCTCGTGAGCTCGGGTGAGACCTCGGCGAGGACGAGGCCGGCTCCGGTGAGGATCACACCGAGGGCGACGAGCGGCAGGATGAGCCGGTGAAAGGAGATGCCCCCCGCCTTCGTCGCCATGATCTCGTTGTGCGCGGTCATCTGATGGATCGTGAAGACCGCGGCGAGGAGCGACGCGATGGGGAAGGACCAGAGCATGAACTGCGGGAACTGGTACAGGTAGGAGAGTGACACCTGGCCGAAGCTGAGTCCTCGGTCCAGGTACCGATCGAGGTTCTCCACGGCATCCCCGAGCGTGAAGAGCATGGGAGCCCCCAGCACGAAGATGATGAAGAGCCGGATGAAGCTCCGGGCCACGAGCCGGTCGAGGATCCGGATCATGCCTCGATCTCCGCCTTCCTTCCGGAGAACGGCCGGCGGATCGCCACGCCGATGCGGTATTTGAGCTGGTCCCACGTCCCTCCCCGCATCGTCGAGATCTCCCGTCCCATGCGGTACGCGAGGATGAGCGCGGGAACGAGCAGGATCACGTTCGGCGCCCACATCGCGATGATCGGATGAAGGTGGCCCCGGTCCGCGAGTCGCTCGCCGGCGATCAGCCCCGCCCAGTAGAGGAAGAAGATGCCCACCGAAACCGCGATCACCATCCCCACGCCGCCACGAGGGAATCGGATCGCCAGCGGCGCGCCGAGCAGGACGAAGACGATGCACGCGAAGGCGATCGCCCACTTCTTGTGGATCTCCACCTGGTAGGAGTACGCCGTGAGCTGATGGATGTCCGCCCGACTCACGTTCACGTCGTACGTCCCCCGCACGAAGCTGGTGACTTCGTCGGGCCGGAGGCCGGCGTGGAACTCCCCATCCCCGTCCGAAACGCCGGTGCCGGCGGTCATCGTATCCGCGTTCATGGAGGGCTCCAGCCCTTCTCCCGAGCCGAGGGCTTCGAGAACCGCGCTCCGGGAGCGGACCATGCTTTCCTGGCGTGCCTGCTCTGCCTGGCTCAGATTCTCTTCCATGCGCTCCCTCAGCATGGCGATCGTCATTTCCCGGTCCCCCCGGCGTCCCTCGGTGCGCCGCTCCAACTCGGAGCCCACGCCGGGCATCCGGACGACCTGCTCCTGGAAGGCGAGTCGGTGGAACTCCGCCGGGGTGCCCTCGCCCACCTCGAGAACCTCACCGTCCTCGAGGGCGATGATCAGGTCCGTGCGGCTTTCATCGAAGTACATCGTCCCCCGAGCGGCGTGGACCGTCCGGTAGCGGCCGAACGTGCTGAGGTCGAAGATCGAGACGTCCGTCAGCTCGTTCGTCGCCTGGTCGATCTCACGGGCCCTCAGGAAGTAGCGCGTATCGTCCGCGGTCTGAACCGGGTTGACGACCTCTTCGCGAAGCTCGAAGGTGGGGCTCTTGCTTCCCACGTCCAGCAGGAGGTTGCTCAGGCGGTGGTTGGATTCCGGCAGAACCCGGTCGTTGAAGCCGACCATGAGCCCGGCGAGGATCACACTGACCCCGAGCAGGGGGATGAGGAGGCGGGTCGGGCGTACCCCGCCGGCCGCCATCGCGGTGATCTCGTTCGACGCGGTGAGCTCGCTGAAGGCGTAGAGGACGGCGACGAGCACGGCCATGGGGAAGGTGAGCGCGATGATGTGCGGGAGGGAGAGGACCATGAACTCCGCGATCACGCTCCAGTGCAGCCCCTTTCCGGCGAACTCCTCCATCCTCTGCGCCACCGCGTTCAGGAAGAGGAGACCCGTCACGGTGGTGAAGGCGAACAGAAACGGACCCAGGTGGGCTCGGAGGATGTAGCGGGTGAGAATCTGCATCGCGCCTGAAATCGCCCCGGTCTATCGTCTCCCGGCCGGCCGCTGCGTCGGCCGGGGGGAGGCCCTCGCGGGCAAGAGTTCGGTCGTAGCCTGTGCGATACCCTGCATCCTCGAATGCGGTCCCGCCTGAGAACGGGCATGTTCCCCCTCCCGCTCCACCTCGCCCTCGTGCTCCTGGCGACCCCGCCCGGGCCGATCGGCGCGGACACCGTCCCCCCGGCCGCGGGGGCTCCTGCCCCCATCGGGGATACGATTCCGCCCGCCGCGGAGGGCCCGATGCCCGTGGGAGACTCGATCCCGCCGGCTGCGAGCTTCTGGCGGGGGCCGGAGGCTTCCGACCTCGCGATCCGGTTCTGGGGGAGGGGGGAGTTCGGAGGCGATTGGACCCGGTTCCGTCCCTGCGTCACAGGCCTCCAACTCACCTGCAACCCCAACACGGTCCCGCAGCTCCAACCGGATCTCCAGTTCGGCATCGTCGCCCAGGGCGTGGTCGCGGACCGGATCCTCGTCGACGTGGACTACGACCAGACGCGGGAGTTCCTCGGCGCGAACCGGTTCCGGATCGAGTACCAGGGAGGGGAGGGGGAGACCCTGAGGAGCGTGGAGGTGGGGGACGTGAGCTTCGACCTCCCCGATTCACGCTTCCTCACCCGGGGCATCCCCGCCGGGAACTTCGGCGTCCTCGCCAGGGCCGGGACCGGTCCCCTCGAGCTCCAGGGCGTCTTCGCGCAGCAGCAGGGAGCGCGGGCGGTGCGGGAATTCCGGCTCGCCGACCCGGGGCCGGAGCAGGGGTTCGTCCGGGAGGATACGCTCGTGGTCGACGATGCGGACTACGTCCGGGGCCAGTTCGTCCTGCTCGTGGATCCTGCGGAGATCCGCGGCAGCCCGCACGTCGACATCCTCTCCCTCTCTCCGGCGGACGTCCCGGCCGCACTCGCCCCGGGGGCCGAGCCGATCCAGCTCTACCGGATGGAGCGGGAGCCGGTGCTCCGGCAGCAGGTGGAAGGATACATCCAGGCGCATGCCGTGGCGGACGGGCCAGGGCTGCCCGTGAGCGAGACGGGATGGTACCGCCATCTTCAGCCCGGAACGGATTACTACCTCCACCCGAGCGGCCTCTGGGTCGCGCTCCGGAGCCCCCTTCGGCCGGATGAGGCTCTGGCCGTGACCTACATCACGCAGGATGGAGACACGATCGGCGACTACAATCCCGAACGGCTCCACAACGTGGGGGAACGCCCCCAGCTTCAGCTCCTCCGCGCGACGCGGGGAAATCACCAGCCGGGGCGGGCGACGTGGGACCGGGAGCTCAAGAACGTCTATCGGATGTCGGGAACGGGTGAGGTGGAAATCGGGTCCGTCGAGCTCGAGGTGAGCCTCGGCGAGCGCTCCGGCGGCACCACCTTCCGGAGAGGGCCGGACGGGCGATCGATCTCCTTCCTCCGCCTCCTGGGCCTCGATGAGGAGCTTCCCTTCGAACAGGTCGACCGAAGCGCGATCTTCCTCCCCGCCGAGGAGGCCTTCGATGAGCCAAGCCCCGTCACCGGAAGCTTCATCGTCTTCCGCACCCTCCGCCCCTTCCTCGAGCCCCCTCCCGTCCCCTCCGAGAATCTGACCGCGAGCGAGACCCGCGCCTTCCTCGAGCCCGATGTGAACCGGAGGATCTACGAGGAGCCGGATCCATTCGAGCGGGAGAACGCCGGCCTTTTCCGGTTGAACATGTCCTTCCAGGTCCGGGGCGCGGGGCTTCTCTCCACCTTCCAGCTCGGAGCCTTCGGGATCCGAGAGGGGAGCGAGCGCGTCTACCTGGGGGAGGAGCTCCTCCAGCCGGAGCTCGATTACGTCATCGACTACCGGATGGGTCAGGTGACGCTCCTCGCACCGAGCTCGCTGCTCACGCGGGTGCCGGGCGAGCGCCTCCGGGTCACCTGGGAGGAGCGCTCGATGTTCCAGGTCGCACCGACCTCGGTGTTCGGGCTGAATACGCAGTACTCGCTGGGGGAGCGGGGGGCGATCAATCTGCTCGGCCTCTACCAGACCGAGCGGCAGATGGTGAATCGTCCTCAGCTCGGCGTCGAGCCGGCCGCGCTCTTCATGGGCGGGGTGAGCGGGCAGCTCGACCTCGCAACCGGTTGGCTCGACCGGGTCGTGACGGGCATCCCCGGCGTGCGGTCCGAGGAGCCCTCCTCCTTGCGGCTGTCCGCGGAGGTGGCGGTGTCGGCGCCCACACCGAACACCCAGGGAGACGTCTTCCTGGACGACTTCGACCGGGCGGACGACCGGCGGGTCTCCCTCCTCACCGACGCATGGCACCTGGGGAGCGCTCCGGCCTTTCGCGAAGGCGCCGAAGACGTGCTCCCGGCCGTGACGGACGAGGAGACGGTGGCGAGCCTCGTCTGGCAGCACACCTGGGTCGAGGAACGGGTGCCGGGAGACTCGATCGGGGTCTTCGAGGGCTTCCTTCCGCGGGAGGAGATCGACCGGCAGATCAGCGTCGCCGGAGGGCCGACCCGTGAAATGGGGCTCAATCTCGCGTTCGGGCGGGATCAGCGAGGCGTCTTCGACGAGCCACGCTGGCGGTCGATCACGACCCTGCTGAGCCCGAGCGGGATCGACCTCAGCCAGGCCGAGTTCCTGGAGTTCTACGTCGCGGAGGGCGACTCCCTCGACCTGGTCATCGACCTGGGGCTGGTCAGCGAGGACGCCTTCTTCGTGGACGAGGAGGGACGGACGGGCGGAATCCACCCCGAGACGGGACGGCCGTGGGGGCTCGGCGTCCTCGACCAGGAGGCGGATCCCCTCGCCGGAGAGATCTGGAGCGAGGAGGCGGACCGGCGCGGCGTGTGGCCGCAGGCGTGCGAGGCGGAACCGGGCCGCGTCTACCGCCTCGGAGATCCGCGGGCGAACTGCACGCGTGGCAACGCGCGCCGGGATACCGAGGACCTGAACGGGAACGGCGTGCTGGACACGACGGAGCGGTACATGCGGTACGTGGTCCGGCTCGACGGCTCCTCGCCGTTCCTCCAGCGGACCCGCGGCGAGACGGGCACCCGGTTCCAGCTCTACCGGATCCCGCTCCAGGGCGGTGCCGGCGCGAACCCCGGCGGGTTCAGCGAGGCCGACTGGCGGGCCATCCAGTTCATGCGGATGACCGTGGCCGGTGGCCGGCCCGCGGACCTGACCTTCGCGCGGATGCGGATCGTGGGCTCCCGTTGGGTCAAGCGGGGCGGGGACGGGGTCCTGCAAGGGATCGCGGGCGACGTCCACGGGAGCGGAGGGGTCGTGGAGGTGAGCCCGGTGAGCATGCTGACCGAGGGGGCGGCCTATCAGGCGCCGCCGGGGGTGCTGGAGGAGCTCGACGATCCCACCCAGGCGGTGGCGGGGCGGGGCGTCGAGTTCAACGAACAGTCCCTCGGGATCCGGTACCGGGACGTGGCCGGCGGAGAGCGCGTGGAAGTCTACCACCGGTTCCTCCAGCGGCCCCGAAACTTCATGAGCTACCGCGAGGCGCGGCTCTGGGTCGTGGCGCGGGACGGCGACTGGGGGCCGGGGGGGTCGAGTTCGTTCTTCGTGAAGATCGGAACCGATCCGGACAACTTCTACATCCACCGCGCGGAGCTCACCCGCGCGGCGAATCCGGGGGGAGTGGTTCCCGAGGACTGGCTACCCGAGACGGTCATCCAGTTCGAGGAGTGGTTCCGGCTCCGGGCCCGGGCGGAGCAGGAGCTTCTCGCCTCGCCTCGGAGCCCCGGGGACCCACCGGTGGAGGTCTGGAGCGCCGACTCGACCTACGCGGTCGTGCTGCGCGACCGGGCACGTGCGCCCAACCTCGCGGCGGTGCGCGAGATCTCCTTCGGGGTCTGGAACGAGGGGGCGGGGCTCCAGTCCGGGGAGGTGTGGATCAACGAGCTCCGGTTGGGTGGAGGGCTCAGGGCGCCGGGCAGCGCAAACCGAATGAACCTCGAGATGAACGCAGGTGGGCTCCTCACGAGCCGGGTGTCCGTGACGGGACAGGGGGCGTACTTCCGGCAGCTGGACGAGATGGCCACCTTCCAGTCCAGTCGCGACGTATCCCTCCACTCCACCCTGAACCTCGACCGCTTCACTCCGGAGGAATGGGGGCTGGAAATGCCCCTCCTCGTCTCGCACTCTTCGCACGGGGAGGATCCGACCTTCCTCCGGGACACGGATCTCCGGGTGCGGAACCTGGTCGGGCTTCGGTCGAACCGGTCGCGGCACACCCGCGTGGCGCTCTCCCTCCGAAAGGAGACGCCTGCCGATCACGGGCTCGTCGACCTCCTCATCGGGGGAATGGATCTCCGGCTCGGCTACACGACCGGTCGCTCGACGACGGTGACCGCAGAGACCGCCGCGGACGGGATGGACGTGCGGCTCGGGTACGAGAAGCGGCCCGAGAATCGCGAGGTCCCGCTCCTGCCCGCCTTCCTCGGACCGGTCGCCGACCTGCTCATTCCGAGGCCGATCTCCCGGCGGCTCCAGAGGGCGCAGCTGCGTTGGAGCCCCACGGAGCTCGCGGCGGGAACGGGGTACTTCCGCCAGGTGAACCGAATCCAGCGGTTCGACGATATCGTCTGGTTGCCTTCCGACGCGCCGGGCCTCGGAGCCGCAGGGGCACGCGCGCCACGGGAATGGATGGAGAGCTCCTTCCGCGTCCGGTTTCAGCCCTTCCGGGCACTCGGGGGCGGGCTGACGTTCCTCTCCACCCGAGACCTCCTCGACCCGGAGGAAGGGGTGCGGGACGCCCGCATCCGGCCCCTGGTCGCGGCGGAGCGGCTCCAACTCGCAGGCCGGAACCTCGGGTGGGAGACGCACCGGACGCTCCGGGGAGAGGTCGCGTTCCGCCCGGAGCTGACGACCTGGCTCCGCACCGAGGTGAACGCCACGACGCGGTACCTCTCGGACCGGAACTCCGGATTCGCGAGCGTTCAGGAGGCTCCCGGGGACACCGTGGCTCAGCTCCACCGGAACGTGAGCGGGCAGCGGGATCTCAGGGCGAGCAGCTCCTTCGACCCCGCGCGTTTCTGGCAGAGCCTCCACGAGCGCTTCGGAGACCCCGACACGGCGGCGGAGATGGGAGACGATCCTCTCCCTCGCGTGCTGGCTCCGGTGACGGTCACCTACCAGGACGGGCTCACCTCCCGGTTCCTCAGGGAGCCCGTGGACCCGGGGCGCGCGTTCCAGCTCGGCTGGGGAGGGCTCGACGACTTCCGGACCCTCGACGGGCTCGGCGCCTCCTCGCTCGTGCGTCGCCGGTCGTGGAATGCGGGAACCGGGCTTCGCCTCCCCGCCAGCGCCTACGTCAATGCGAACTACTCGCGCTCCCGGGTGGCCGCCTTCGATCCGAGGAGCGATCGGTCGAGCCGGAATCAGGTGTGGCCGGACCTGCGCGGAGGCTTCTCCGAGCTCCCGCTTCCCGAGCGGCTCCGGGCGGTCGTGACCCGGGCCGGAGTGAGCACCGGCTATCAGCGGGACGTGCGGACCTCCCGGTTCGGAGCCGTGGGCCTTCAGCACCGAAGGACCGAGGATCACCGCATCCCGCTGGAGGCGACGATTCTCTGGCCCGGGGACGTGCACCTCCGCTATCGCGGGTTCCTGGTGCGTGGCGACGGACAGGATCCGACCGGGACGACGGACCGGAACCAGAGGGATCACACCCTCTCGCTCGCATCGGTGGTGGCGTCTCCCGCGCTCCTCTCTCCCCGGCTCGAGCGTCCCCCGCACCTGTCGCTTCTCCTCCGCTACGCATCGCTCGAGGAGTGCCGCACCACCGTGGGGACCGAGGTCTGCGTTCCCTTCCTCAGCCAGCTCACGCGGAGCGCGAGCTTGAACCTCGACACGGTGGTTTCGGGTCTCGAGATCGGGTTTCAGGCGACCCTCCTCGACCGCCGGACCTATGTCGGGCTTCGGTCCGGGTCGACGCAGTTCCAGCTCGGGTTCTGGGGACGGTTCCTCTTCACGGCCGGCTCGAGCGAGGCGCTGCGGGAGCTCCCGCCCCTCCTGCCGGGAGGCTGACGGAGCGGCGCAGGTCGCCCGGTTTCGGAAGTCCCCGGTCGCCATCCCTCTGCCCGGACCGACCGCGAGCTTGTTCTCATCATGAACGAGCCCGAGCGAAAGAGCGTCGCGATCACGTCGGTCGTCCTCCTGGCGGCGAGCCTGGTCCGGGGTGGATGGGAGCTCCGCACGCCCCCTCCCATCCTTCCCCCCGATACATCCGCATACGCCGAGCTCGTGGACGGCACCCGTCAGGCGATCGAGGAGCAGGAGCGGCGGACGACGCCTCTGGCCGCCGGAGAACGGGTCGACGTGAACCGCGACCCGGAGGTCGAGTTGGCCCGGCTCCCGGGTGTCGGGCCGGCCCTCGCCCGGCGGATCATCCAGGCGAGGGAAGAGCGCGCGTTCACTCGGCCCGAGGACCTTCTGCGGGTCCCCGGGATCGGGGACGCCACGCTCGAGCGGATCCGGGAGCATGTCGAGGTCGGAGCTGCTCCCTCGGGAATCCCGTCTCCTCTGCCTCGGTCGGGGTCTGGCGCGCCCGACCGGATCGACCTGAACCGGGCTTCCGAGGAGGAGCTCGAGCAGCTCCCCGGAGTGGGACCCGCGCTCGCCGGCCGTATTGCGGAGGCGAGGCGGGAGCGGGGCGGCTTCCGGACGGTCGAGGAGCTGCTCGAGGTGTCCGGGATCGGTCCGGCCACGCTGGACCGGATCCGGCCGCTCGCAACCGTCCAGCCCTGACGGATTTGCAGCGATCCGGAAGGGCCCGGTCCGCTTGACCGGCCGGGTCGGGCGCTCCTACCTTCTACGCCGATCAGCAGAGGGTTCTTCCGCCGCCGTACGCGGCGCACCGCCTTTCACCGGGGGTCCTTCGACCGCATGTCGATCAAAGTAGCCCAGGACCGACTCGGCGACCTCTTCGTGCGAGAGGGGTTGATCACCGAAGCGCAGCTCCAGGAGGCGCTCGTCGAGGCGAAGGCGGGCCGGACCCGTGTCGGATTCGCGCTGGTCAAGCTGGGATTCGTGGCCGAGGACGAGCTCACCCGCATGCTCGCCCGGCAATACCGCGTGCCCGCGGTCGACCTCGAGAAGATTACCGTCGACCCGAAGGTCCTGAAGATCGTTCCCGGCGAGACCGCCTTCAAGCACCTCGTCCTCCCGCTCCGGAAGGTGGGTCGCACCCTCACGGTGGCGATGGCGAACCCGACGGACCTGGGGGCGATCGACGACCTGAAGTTCATGACCCGGTTCGAGATCGAGCCGGTGATCGTCGGGGAGTACACGCTCCGGAAGCACCTCGAGCAGTACTACGAAAGCACCGACGAGAAGATGAAGGACATCCTCTCGGACTTCGTGGACGACGAGGATCTCGAGTTCGTCGAGGAAGAGGAGGAGGAGGTCTCCGTCACGGCCCTCCAGGAGCAGGTGGAGGCGGCTCCCGTCGTGAAGTTCATCAACGGGCTCCTCACGGATGCCGTGAACAAGGGGGTCTCCGACATCCACATCGAGCCGTACGAAAACGAAATGCGGGTACGGTACCGGGTGGACGGGGCGCTCAAGGAGATCATGAAGCCGCCGATGAAGATGAAGGCGGCGCTCACCTCCCGGATCAAGATCCTCTCCGACCTCAACATCGCCGAGCGGCGTGTCCCGCAGGACGGCCGGATCAAGCTCAAGATGAAGAACCGGGTCGTGGACTTCCGGGTCTCGACGCTCCCGGTGATCTTCGGTGAGAAGATCGTCCTCAGGATCCTCGACAAGAGCAACCTGACCCTCGATCTCGAGAAGTTCGGGTTCGAGCCGAAGGCCGAGAAGGACTTCATGGGTGCGATCATGAATCCCTACGGCATGGTGCTCGTCACGGGACCGACCGGCTCGGGGAAGACGACGACGCTCTACTCGGCCCTCTCGAAGATCAACTCCGAGGACGTGAACATCATGACGGCGGAGGATCCGGTGGAGTACAACCTCCACGGGATCAACCAGGTCCTCGTCCGGAACGAGATCGGGATGAGCTTTGCCGCGGCTCTGAGGGCGTTCCTCCGGCAGGACCCGAACATCATCATGGTCGGTGAGGTCCGGGACATCGACACCGGAAGCATTGCGATCAAAGCGGCGCTCACCGGCCACCTCGTGCTCTCGACCCTTCATACGAACGATGCGCCGTCCACGATCACCCGGCTGATCGACATGGGCCTCGAGCCCTTCAACGTCGCCGCGGCCGTCAACCTCGTGACCGCGCAACGGCTCCTCCGCCGGATTTGCTCGCACTGCAAGGTGGAGACGACGTACCCCGACGAGTTCTACGAGTCCGCCCGCATTCCGGCGGACTGGCTCGAACGGGTGACGTTGTACAAGGGAGAGGGCTGCGAGCGTTGCAACGGAAGCGGCTACAAGGGGCGGCAGGGGCTCTACGAGGTCATGGCCATCGGCTCCAAGCTGAGGAAGCTCATCATGGCGGAGGCCGCCACGGACGAGATCCGGGACGCCGCGATCGAGGGCGGAATGCTCACGCTTCGGATGGATGGGCTCAAGAAGGTGGAGCGGGGTGTCACGACGCTCGACGAAGTGGTCAAGGAGACCTCGGATCAGGCCTGAGGTCGGAACGCGCATTTCGCCGTCCGACCCATCGGGGCCGGCGCCCAACCGAGGACGAGATGGGAGATCCACAGCAGGCCCAGACGAAGCCGGCGCTGAACCTCCGGCTGATGCTCCAGGAGATGATCGACCGGGGAGCGTCCGACCTCCACATCACCGTGGGGGAGAAGCCGAAGATCCGCGTGGACGGGGATCTGGTGGACAGCTCCGTGGACGTGGTCCTGACCCCGAAGGACACCCTGCAGCTCGCCTACTCGATCCTTACCGAGGCGCAGAAAAAGCGCTTCGAGACCGAGGACGAGCTCGACTTTTCCTTCGGCGTCCAGAACCTCTCCCGCTTCAGGGGGAACTGCTACAAGCAGCGGGGCTGCATCGCGATGGCGCTCCGGCAGATCCCCTACGAGATCCACTCCCTCGAAGAGCTGGGGCTCCCCCCGGTGCTCAAGCAGCTTGCGGAGCGGCCCCGCGGCCTCGTCCTGGTCACCGGCCCCACCGGGTCCGGCAAGTCCACGACCCTCGCCGCCATGCTCGACAAGGTGAACACCGAGCGGAAGGGCCACATCATCACGGTCGAAGACCCGATCGAGTTCATCCACAAGCACAAGAACTGCACCGTCAACCAGCGGGAGGTCGGCGCGGACACGAAGAGCTTCGCACACGCGCTCAAATACGCGCTGCGACAGGATCCCGACGTGATCCTGATCGGAGAGATGCGCGACCTCGAGACGATCAGCGCCGCCCTCACGATCGCGGAGACGGGCCACCTCGTGCTCGCGACGCTCCACACGAATTCGGCCGCCGAATCGATCAACCGCATGATCGACGCCTTCCCCTCGCATCAGCAGTCGCAGGTGCGGGCCCAGCTCGCCTTCGTCCTCGAGGGCGTCGTCACGCAGACGCTGCTTCCGAAGGTGAATGGAGCCGGACGGGTCTGCGCCGTGGAGGTGATGGTGTGCACGCCCGCGATCCGCGCGCTGATCCGGGACGAGAAGATCCATCAGATCTACTCGCTCCTCCAGGCCGGGAAGAAGCACGGGATGCAGACGATGAACGACGCGCTCCAGATGCTCTATCTCAAGCGCGAGGTATCGCTCGAGGAGGCCGTGAAGCGTTCCTCGGATCCGACGGAGCTTTTGCGAGCGGTCGGAGAGCCGGTTCCCGGCTGATCCGGATCCTCACGAACGGATAGCCCATGCCGACGTTCACATACAGCGCTCGCCCCGCGTCCGGCGGTGACATCAAGTCCGGCGAGATCGACCTCGCCTCGAAGGACGAGGTCTTCTCCTACCTCCACAAGCAGAAGCTGATTCCCGTCTCCGTCCGGGAGAAGCCGAAGCAGATCGTGATCCAGTTCGGCACCGGGGTGTCGACACGGGAGATCGTCATCTTCACACGGCAGTTCGCCACGATGATCAACTCCGGCCTGCCCCTCGTGCAGAGCCTGGACATCCTGGCCGAGCAGACCGAGAACGACAAGCTGCAGCGGGTCGTCCGCGAAGTACTCTACGACGTGGAGTCGGGAAATACCCTCGCGGACGCCCTCGGCAAGCACCCCAAGATCTTCACCAAGCTCTACGTGAACATGGTGGCCGCAGGCGAGGCGGGAGGGATCCTGGACACGATCCTGCTCAGGCTCGCTACCTTCCTCGAGAAAAACGACGCGCTCGCGCGGAAGATCAAAGGGGCGATGATCTACCCCGCCGTGATCTTCGGCGTCGCGGCCGCCGCCGTGCTCGTCCTGCTCATCTTCGTGATCCCCACCTTCCAGGAGATGTTCGCCCAGGCCGGGGTGCCCCTGCCGATGCCCACGCAGATCGTGATCGGGATGTCGGCGATCCTTCAGGCGTACTGGTGGGCGCTACTGGCGGGGATCGCCGGGACCGTCTTCGCGATCCGCACCTACTACAAGACGGATCAGGGGCAGCTCGTCATCGACCGGATCCTCCTGAAGATGCCCCTGGTCGGCGACCTCCAGCGGAAGGCCGCCGTCGCTCGCTTCACCCGGACCCTCGGGACCCTCGTCTCTTCCGGCGTCTCGATCCTCGAGGGGCTCGAGATCACCGCAAAGACGGCAGGCAACCGCGTGATCCACGACGCCGTCATGGGTTCGCGAAGCTCGATCGCGGGGGGGAATACGATCTCCGGGCCACTCAAGGAGTCCGGCGTCTTCCCCCCCATGGTCGTGCAGATGATCCACGTCGGGGAGCAGACGGGCGGCCTCGACGAGATGCTCTCCAAGATCGCCGACTTCTACGACGACGAGGTGGACTCGGCCGTGAGCGCGCTCCTCGCCGCAATGGAACCCTTCATGATCGTCGTGCTGGGCGTCGTCGTGGGCGGCATGATCGTCGCGATGTACCTGCCGATCTTCGATATGATCGGGGCGGTGGGGTAGGGGGGTGCTCCTCGGGGACATGTGACTCGTTCCGATGGAGATATTTGATCCGTTCCGGTTCTGGACAGGTGATTCGTTCCGGAGACCCGAACGGCCCGCGGGGACGGGCCTTTCGGCGTATCCGGGGTTGCGTTGTTTCGGAACAACTCGGCCCGCGACGCTCGAAAAGTCGAAAAAAGCGCCTTGGCAGAAGCGCGCGATCGGCCCTTGAATCCGGCAAAACGGCTGCCATCAACCATCCAACAAACGGGCGCCATCAAATCGCCAACGGCGGCGCGGCGTACGACGGTGTCGACATCCGTGCCCAGGGCGAAGGACCAGATGCGAAGGTGGCCCAAGAGTGCCTCTCCAAGCTTCTGAAGTAGTCGGAACGGGGTGGGTTTCGGTTTGAGGCGGGTAGGCTCCGAGAGGATGATCACCCAGTTACGCGCGCAACTGATCATTCCCCAGCGCGCGCTCGATGGCTTCCATGTCGGCCGGCTTGGTGAGGTGCGTGTTGAAGCCGGCTTTGGCTGCCCGGTCCTTGTCCTTCTGCTGGCCCCAGCCGGTAAGGGCGATGAGCGTCATGTCACGACCCCATGACGTGCTGCGGATTCGCTGCGCCAGTTCGTAGCCGTCCATGCCGGGCATACCAATATCGACAAGCGCGGCTTCCGGCTGATGAGCGGCGGCGAGAGAGAGCGCGGTGCTGCCGTCCTCCGCGGTGAGCACATCATGGCCCGCGCTGCGCAGGACGCCTGCGAGGCCATTGAGCGCATCGAGGTTGTCATCAACCGCAAGAATTCTGCGCGGTTTCTTTGTCTTTAGAATGCGGTTCACTCCGCCATGGTCGGAAGCGGAAACCGCATTTGGCTCGAGCGATTGAGCGAGCGGAATGGTCACAACAAACTCGCTCCCCTTGCCTTCGCCTTCGCTACTCGCTTCGATCGTGCCGCCGTGCACATGGACGATGCCTCGCGCAAGCGCAAGGCCGATGCCGAGCCCGCCCGTTCTGCGGTCGCGTTCGGGATCAAGCTGGGCGAACCATTCGAAGATACGTTCAATTTGGTCGGGCGGGATGCCCACGCCGGTGTCGCGCACGCGGATGACGGCTGCAGAGTCGTTCCGCTCGATGAAAATGTCCACCGTTGAGCCCGGCTTGCTGTACTTGCATGCATTGCCGATCAGGTTCGAGATGACCTGCACAAGACGCAGCGGATCGGCATCAACGATCAGTGGCTCGTCCGGCTTCTCACTCTTGAGGTGAACCGCGTGACCCTCCGATGAGGGGTCCGCAGCTTCGATCGCGTGCTGCAGAACGGAATCAAGGTCGATGACTTGCTTGTCCAATTCAAACGTGCCGCGCGTGATGCGGGTCATGTCGAGCAGGTCTTCGACAAGCCGCGAGAGCTGCGTCGTCTGGCGATCGATGACGCGGGCCATGTCGTCGGCCGGGGCAGGCAGATCGCGCGTGTCCTTGAGCAACTTCGTCGCCATGCGGATGGCCTGGAGCGGATTACGCAGCTCATGGCTGAGAACCGCAAGGAACTGGTCCTTGCGTTGATCGAGTTCGCGGATTTCGGTGATGTCTGTATTCGTGCCGAACCAGCGCACGGTTTCGTTCTGCTGGTTGCGGATGGGAAACGCGCGAGAGAGGAACCAGCGGTACTCGCCATCCTTGCTGCGCAGCGGGAAGGTGTCCTCCCACGACTCGCCTGTGCCGATGTGCTTGCGGAAATTCTCCACGACGCGCTGCGCGTGATCGGGGTGAAGCACCTTCTGCCAACCCCAGCCCTGCATCTCTTCGAGCGTTGTGCCGGTGTACTCGAACCACCTTCGGTTGTACCAGAAAATCTCACCGCTGGGGTCGGTCATCCACGACAGCTGCGGGATGTTCTCCGCCAGCGTGCGGAAATTCGCTTCGCTTTCGGCCAGTTCCTTTTCGATGCGCTTGCGGTCGGTGATGTCGTCCACGACAGCGACGATGGACTGCACGTTGCCTGCATCATCGAGAATCCCAGAGACGTAGTTCCTCACCCATACCAACGTACCGTCCGGCCGCAGGTATCGCTTCTCGACGAGGAACGTCTCGATTTCGCCGCGCGCAACGGCGACAAAGTTCTTGACGTTGTCCTCCAGATCCTCGGGGTGGGTGATGTCCTGCATGCGAAGCGCGAGCAACTCCTCTTCGTTGCGGCCGACTACTTCGCAGTACGTCTCATTCACGCGGATGAATCGGCCGGTGAGGTCCACTTCGGCGATGCCTGCGGAGGTCTGCTCGAACACCGCGCGGAAGTGCTTCTCGCTTTCGGCCAGCGCGTGCTCCATACGCCTGCGAGCGGAGATGTCCTTGAAGAAGATCGCGACCTCGTGATTCGCCGGATCGTCGAAGCGGTAGGCGTACACATCGAACCATCGGTCCCACGCCTGCACATAGTTCTCGAACCGCTCCGGCACGCCCGTCTTCGCGATGCGGCCGTAGGTCTCGATCCAGTACGGCTCGATGTTCGGCTCGACCTCTCGCATCGTCTTGCCGATGGCGTCCTCCAACCCGCTGTGATCAGCGAACGCAGGATTGCCTTGGTAGATGAGGTAGTCAATCGGCTTGCCCGCATCGTCGTAGGTCATTCTCACGATGCAAAAGCCGTCCTGAATCGTGTCGAAGAGCGTGCGATAGCGGGTTTCGCTCTGCTGCAGATGAACCTCCCTGCGTCGATACATCGCGCCGACGACGCAGAGGAGCAGCCCAAGGCCGGCGTAGAGAACCAGATAGGCCTGCCGATGCTGATCCGCGATGACAAATGAGTGCCTTGGCTCCATGAACAGGAAGCCAGCCGTCACGGCACTGAGCACCATCGCCACCAGTCCGGGCCCGAACCCGCCGAACCGCGCCGCCACCAGAATGGCCGCGAAGCTGATGATCAGCGGTCCCATGTCCCCCAGAAAGGGGTCCGCGATCACGCGCAATAGGATCGCAGCCGCGGTCACGGCCAGGGCAAAGGCGTATTTCGTCCAACGAGGGCGCATTGCAGTACCCAATACTACTACTACAAAACGGAACGGCCGAAGGCGACACCGCCCGGCGTCGCCGATGCCTGCGGACAATGCTCGAGTCAAACGGGCCGATCTGGTCCCCTTCCCCGGCGGCCCGGTCCCGGCTGGTCCTTCCGGTCAGACTCCCGGAAGCCACATGGCAAAAAGCGAGCCTCCGCCCGGAACGCTGTCGACCTCTATCGTCCCATGGATCGCCTGCACGAGCCGGCGGACCACCGCCAGCCTCAAACCGGTCCCTCCGGCCGGCCGCGTCGAAGCGGTGCCGACCTGCCAGAACGGGTCGAAGATCTTGCCGAGATCCTGGTTTCGATGGGTGAGCGCGATCGCCAGCTCGAAGAGTTCGAGCGCTTTCGCATCGAGGCGGTCGAGGGCACATTCTCTTGAGCCTGAGCGGCTGCCGCCTCTAAACCACTGACCGCTGATACCGTGGCCTGGTAGGCCCGTGGACGCCCCCGCGGATGTTGGCTAACTTGAGTAGGCCAACTCCTCACGGACCCGGAGGGCCCACATGGCTCGGAAGAAGCGCGGCGCGCGCACGGTGCGGGAGGCCGCCATCGGCTACGGGGAGACCGAGGTCTCCGCGAGCGAGCTGAAGAACGCCTGGCACCAGTGGCTCGAGCGGGTCGCCGAAGGGGGGCAGAGCATCATCGTGACCCGCTACGGCAAGCCGATCGCCCGGCTCTCTCCGGCGGGAGCCGAGGCGCGAGAGCGCCGACTCTTCGGCGCCCTGGCCGGCTCGGTGACGCGCGCGGAGGACCTGGTGTCACCCACGCACGAGCCCTGGGACGCCGAGGGGTGAGCAGCCGACCCTCCGAGCCGGAGGCAAGGCCGCTTCCACCCGCCGACGACCTGCCGCTCCTGCTGGACACGCACGTATGGATCTGGACGGCTGCGGGGGACGCGGAACGGCTCCGCCGCGACGTCATCGAGCGAATCGAGGAGGCCGGGCGAGCGGGCCGGATCCTCATTCACCCGATGAGCGTGTGGGAAGTAGGGACGCTGGTGAGGAAGGGCCGCCTCGCACTCGCCATGCCTCCGGAGGAATGGGTGCACCGGGCCCTGGCGCTGCCCGGAGTCTTCCTCCTGGATCTGTCGCCCGAGTCCGCCTTGGAGGGCGCCCTCCTGCCCTCGGGGCACCTCACGGACCCCGTCGACCGCATGCTCGTCGCGGCGGCGCGGATCGAGCAGGCCTGCCTCGTGACCGCGGAGCGCCGGATCCTGGAGTTCCTGGAAGGGGGACGGGCGCGGGTGCTCGCTGCGGGGTGAAGGGCGTCGGGGCATCCACATGGATGCTTCAGGCGCGTGGAGCCTCACGCCTGCCTACGACCTCACCTTCGCGAAGGGCCGAGGGTTCACCGCGGACCATCAGATGCGAGTGGCGGGAAAGACCTCGTCGACCCATCTGGACGACCTGGTCGAAATGGGGCGGACGTTCGGGATCCGTGCACCCCGCCGAATCGTCGAGGAGATTGCCGCGATCGTAGGGCGGTGGTCCGAATACGCGGAACGTGCGGCGGTGCCGGAGGATCGTCTGGGTCATGCCTGAGGCCAGCATCCTCCCTGGTCCGCTGTCCGTTCCGATGGGCTTCTTCGATGGAATCAGCGACCTTGTCAGAGTCTTGCGCTTAGGTAAGGCTAGGGCGACATCCTTATTGGAATGATCGCGCCGAATAACCTCTCTCATGAGCCACCGAAAGACATGTCCAGTGGCTGGAGAGACGATACATGGTGTTCAAAGAGAAGAGCCCGGCGCAGGAGAAGCTTGCGCATACGGCGTGAGCAGGTGTCCGGAAGATCAAACTACAGAAAGCTCGGCACTTGACCCCTGGCCGTTGTCGACAACTCGGAACTCGTGATCGGGCTCGTTGCCGCAGTTGGTACCCCATTGAAGCACGTGCAAGGCTCGATCACTGAGCAACTGAAGGCGAGGGGGTATGAGTGAATCGCCCCGGAGATCGTTGGGCCGCACCCCGTTCGAGGCCGCTCCTTGAGCTGTGGGCGACTCACCGCAGTCCGAGGCGCTTGACCTGTCGGTAGAGGTTGCCCCTGTCGACGCCCAGCGAGCGCGCCGTGGCGGCGACATTGTCGGCGTGGGCGTGCAGGCGCTCGCCGATCAAACGGCGCTTGAAATTCTCCAGCGCCTCGGCGAGCGTCGCTTCGGCCGGCACGGTCGCAGGCTGTGCGGCCTCGGAAACCGGTTCAGTCCACTCTGATTGGGCGCCTGATTGGGCGCCCAGGTGGCGTGGGGCCAGCTCCACGATGCTATCGCGAGAGGGTCGCTCGGCAGCCGCACGGACTGCAGCGCGCGAGATTGCGTGCTCGAGCTCACGCACATTGCCGGGCCAAGCGTATTCGATCAGCCAGGGGCGGGCGGCGGAATTCAATCGCAGCCCCCGCAGCCCGAGCTTGCGCGCGCAGCGCTCCATGAAACAGCCCGCCAGCAATGTCACGTCGTGCTCACGCTCGCGCAGTGGTGGGACCGTGATCGGGTAGACGCTCAAGCGATGATAGAGGTCGTCGCGGAAGCGGCCTTCGGCGACCTCACGGCTCAGGTCGCGGTTGGTCACCGCGATGATGCGCACGTCGACGCGGTGCGTGCGGTCATTTCCCACCCGTTGGATCTCGCCGCTTTGCAGCACGCGCAGCAGCTTCGCCTGCACAAGCAGGGGCAGCTCGCCGACTTCGTCGAGTAACAGCGTGCCCTGGTGAGCCAGCTCGAACTTGCCGGGCCGATCCCTTTCCGCTCCTGAGAAGCTGCCACGCACATGGCCGAAAAGCTCGCTCTCGGCGAGGGATTCCGGCAAAGCGGCACAGTTGACTTGGACCATGGGCTGATCGGCGCGTGGCGAATGCGACAGGATGGCGCGGGCGACGAGCTCTTTGCCGACACCGGTTTCGCCTTGGATGAGCACCGATAGGCCGGAGAGGGCAACGACTTGGATCTCATCGCGCAGTCGTCGCATCGCCCCGCTCTCACCGATGAGTTCGTGCTCCGCGTCGCCGGACAGCCAAGACTGCTGCACCTGACGGTGCCGATCCAACTTCGACTCCAGCGCCTGGATCAGTTCTATGGCGCGGATCGAGGCTGCCCCCACCGAGGCAAAGGCACGCAGCGACTGCCGGTCCAAATTCTCGAAAGCGCTCGGCGATAGTGCGTCCAGCGTCAGCGCCCCCCAGATCTCGCCGTCGACGTGAAGTCCGACGCCGAGGCAGTCGTGCACGTGCAGCGGACCTTCCCGTTCGATCAGTCCATCGTAGGGATCCGGCAGTGGCGACTCCGCCGGAAAACGCACCGGTCCGCGGCTGTTGATGATTTCCTGCAGCCGGGGTTGGTCCCTGAGCGCGAATCGTCGCCCCAGTGTATCGCGGCTGAGGCCCTTGATCGCCTGCGGCACCAGGTGTTCGCCCTCCAGCTTGAGCAGCGCCGTGGCATCGCATGGAAAGTGGTCCATGATGGCGTCGAGCAGGCGCCGGAAACGGGCGGCGGCCGGCAGCTCACGTGAGAGGTCGGCGACGATGTCGGCGAGCGTGGTGAGAGTTTGGTCCGTTGTCATGAAGTCATCGTAGTTGTTCTGTCCACATCCGACAAGGGTTGTCATGAGCACATCATGGCCTGAATGAGCTCAATGGTACCAACAACTTACGCGGTGGCACGGGTCTTGTTACTTCCTCGGCACGCGGTCAACCTCGCAACCCAAGGAGCTGTTTATGAACCACCGCGCTGTCTCTCTCGCCCTGCTCGGCGGAGCGCTGCTCGCCGCGCCGGCAGGCGCCCAGGAAACCCACCGTGTCGAAATATCGGCGGTCGAGACCGACGTGCCGATCGATAACTCCGGCAACATGCGCCACATGTGGACGTTTGACGGGGCCGTCCCGGGGCCGGTCGTGCGCGTACGCCAGGGCGATACCGTCGATTTCCGCTTGCACAACGATTCCGAAAGCCAGGAAAGCCATTCCATGGACTTCCACGCCGCGCGCGTGGACGTGCTCGAGGAGTTCGCCGAAGTCTCCCCAGGCGAGAGCAAGGAGTACACCTTCACCGCAGACTACCCCGGCGTATTCATCTATCACTGCGGTGCCGATGCGATGTCGGAGCACATCGCTCGAGGCATGTACGGAGTGATCATCGTGGACCCGGCCGAGGGCTATAGCGAGCAGTATCCGGAGCCGGATCGGGAATACGTGCTGGTGCAGGGGGATCTGTTCGAGGCGGGCAGCTCGCCCGACGCGATCACGATGGGCCGCAACTGGGAAGCCTCTCTGATCAACGGGAAGGTGTTCCACTACAGCCCTGTGCATGATCCGAACGCCAGCCTGGTGCTCGAGGGCAAGCCCGGCGAGCGCGTCCGGATTTTCTACGTCAATGCCAACGTGAACGAATCCGCCGCCTTACATCCCATCGCGGGCATCTGGGATCGCGTCTGGGACAACGGGAACCCGAAGAACGTGCGCCACGGGATGCAGACCGTAGAGGTGCCGCCCGCCCACGGCGCCGTATTCGATCTGGTGGCACCCGATGATCGTCCCACGAACAACGCGATCGTCGATCACCGCATGCGTCACGCGCTCAACGGCGCGGTCAGCGTGATCATGTTCCACGACGATGCCGACCCTGACCTCGGTCGGGGCGACAAGCTCACCCCACGGTGATTGGCACCGTTAGATCGCTTTGATAGGGAGAGGATTTATATGCGTCGGTCGATATCTGGCTTGTATCCGATGCTGTTGGTGCTGCCGGCCCTGGCGGGGGTCGGCGGTGCCGCTGCGGCGGCGCTGTTCCCGCCCCTCATAGGGGCGGACAGTGCCGCCGCTGACGGTGAGGTGTTCGTACGCCAAAACTGTGCTGGCTGCCACGCCGTCGATGCGATCGACTACGTGGCGCTCGGGGTGCAGGAACGGCTCGAGCGCGAGGCGCCACCGCTTTATTACGCTGGCAACAAGTATCGAGAGCAGTGGCTGGTGGAGTGGCTTCAGGAGCCGGAGGCGATCCATCCGGCCGGGTACCTGCGCCTGGAAGTGTTGCAGTCCACGAACGCGGACGATTCGGTCACGAATGAGGATATCGTTGATCATCCCGCGCTGAGCGAGGACGAGGCGGAAGAGGCGGCGGACTATCTGATGTCGCTGCGCCCGCACGACGATCTTCTGGAGGCGACCGGATACTCACCGGCTGAGCCGGCGATGCGGATGGCGATGATGCATTTTCGCCGCTTCAACGCCTGCAGTGCCTGCCACCGTGACGAGGACGGAAGCGGTGGGGTTTCCGGACCCGAGCTCTATACGGCTGGGGAGCGGTTGCAGCCGCGATTCATCGCCTCGTTTCTCGCCGAACCTATGGCTTGGGACCCCTACTCGGGGATGCCGTCGAGCGGGTTGAATCCGGACGCAGTCCACCGCCTGGCCGACTACCTGCTCATGATCAGCGAGGAGTGACCATGAAGCGTTCCTGGGGAATCGTGTTGTTGTGTGCCGCCCTTCCGTGGACCGCCACTGGGGCGGATGCTCCCGAGTGGAGTGCCACTGGGACCGATAATCCGGTGTCGGCTGCCGCCGGGGCGGACGACCTCGAGCGCGCTGAGTCTCTCTACGCGCTCTACTGCGCACAGTGTCATGGCAGCGATGGCACGGGTGACGGCCTGAACGCACCGTACATGGATACACGGCCGCGCGATCACACCAACCGCTCAGAGATGGGCGGACGCTCCGATGACGAGTTGTTCCGGACCATCGCCGAGGGTGGTCAAGCCATGAACCTGTCGGTGATGATGCCGCCGTGGGAGGGCAGCCTCGACGAGGACGAGATCGCGGAGCTCGTGCGGTACCTGCGGGTGCTGTGCTGCCAGGAGTGAACAGCCAACAAAGGCAACGAGGAGGTCGAAGGATGCGAAGGTTGACCATAGCGTTGGCAACGGCCACCGCGTTGGGTGTCTCGGGGGCTGCAGAAGCCGAGGACGAGGATGAGGTGCGCCGTTTCGAGCTCACCATCGAGGAGGTGCGTCTGGAGGTGGCGCCGGGGTTTGAGGCCAACGTATGGGGCTTCAACGGCCAGGTTCCCGGCCCCTTGATCCATGTCCAGGAAGGCGATGAGGTGGAGGTCACTGTTCACAACTTCACCAGTCAGACCCACACCGTGCACTGGCACGGTATCCTTCAGCATGGGACGTGGGAGTCCGACGGTGTGCCGAACGTCACTCAGGAGCCCATCGAGGCGGGTGAAAGCTTCACGTACCGCTTCACCGCCGACAAGGTCGGGACCCTCTGGTATCACTGTCATGTCAACGTGGCCGAGCACGTCGGCGTGCGTGGCATGTGGGGCCCGCTGATTGTCGAACCGAGCGAACCCGAGCCTATCGAACAGGAGGTCACGCACGACGCCATTCTGATGTTCTCCGGTTGGAACTCCGAGGTTGCCGATGTCTGGGGGGAAGGTGGGTACCCGGGCGAGGTGCTGAACTACTTTTCAATCAACGGCAAATCTTTCCCGATGACCCAGCCGATCCGGGTCTCCGAGGGGGACGTGCTGCGCCTGCGCCTGATTGCCGCCGCGATTCCCGTGGCCTTTCACCTGCATGGCCACGATATGCTGGTCACGCACAAGGATGGTTTGCCGTTGGCGCACCCCTATGAGGTCGACGTCGTTAGCATGGCCCCGGGTGAGCGCTACGACGTAATCGTCGAGATGGATAACCCCGGCTTGTGGATGACCCACGATCATATCGATCACCACACCACCAATAACGGGGTGCACCACGGCGGTACGATGCTGGCGATTGAGTACGATGAGATCGAGAGGCCGGACTACTACGTTTGGCAGGGCATCGAGTTCGAGCCGGACTTTTACATGATCGAGTCGATGCGCGAACCCCATGGGATGCACGATACCGAAGTGCATCGCGGCGAGATCTTGATCCCTTGACGCGGAGCGGGTTCGCCAATGCCGCCACGACCGAAGGTCGAGCGCCCTCTCGGGCATCTGCACCCATGAAGACGGACCGCTGGCCGGCGGATCGGTGGAAGATGACGTGCTTACCTGTCCCTGGCACGGAGCGCAGTACGATGTTCGGACCGGGAAGGTCTGTGCGCTTCCCGCGCTTCGTGCCCTCGAAACCTTCCCGGTTCGCGTGAAACCGGACGGGTACGTGCAGGTGGAGATACCGTGACGCAGCAGTGTGAAGGCTCGCCCGCTGATTCGTGGGACCGGTTTCTTCCGTCCGGTCCCCCCAAGCGGGGAGGCCGAGAGTGAGAAGTCTCACGGCGATATCGGTGGGACTGGTGCTGGCGCTGATGGGCCTCATGGTGGTCCTGGGAGCCTACGCCGGCTAACGGTTTCCCACACCCACGCGGTGCAGCTGGGCTTCGTCCTGTTCCTCATCCTCGGGGTGGCCATCTGGCTGTTTCCCCGGGCGGGAAAGGATGACACGCGGTACACGGGGGAGCGCATCGAGGCCTCTTACTGGATCCTGACCATCTCCACCGCCGCACGGTTCCTGGGGGGGATGGCCCGGGCCTGGGTCGACGCGACGCCCCTGGCCTGGGTGGTCGTCCTGGGAGGCGCGGGTCGGGGGCCACGTGTTCGACACGCTGTCCATCGCTTCGTTCAACTTCACCCAAACCAGCGGAGACCATGCCTTCACACAAGAAAAGGGACGCCGTCTGCTGCACCAGACTCCTTACCGGCGGACTGGCCCTGGGCCTCGTCCTGTTTCTGGCTGCGATCACCCTGCCCGCGGTCGTTTCTGCGGATGCCGTGGAGCCCGAAGCTGTACAGGAAGAACTCAGCCTCACCACGGACACGCCGGAGGAAGGTATGCAGGTCGCCATCCGCCTGGCTCGTCTGGGCGTCACCGAAACCCAGCCAGACCCGGACGTGCTCCACTCCCTGCGGCCCGAGTACGCGACGGACCCCGATGCCTTGATCGCGTCGTCCCATGTGATTGCGGTCCATTTTCAGACCGTGGCTGCGGCGAACGACTTCTGGCGGTAGTGTCGTCTGCTGCGCAGCCCTCAGCTACTCCGGGCGGGCCATGCGCGAACTCTCCCGCCAGAGAGACACCAGGTGCCGTTCGCTGATCGCTCGCTCGACGAGAGAGGCGAGGAGTAGGGGACGACCGACCCCCCGGGGAGTTGGGGGCCGTGCCGGTACGGCAGCGCGCGCAGCTCCAGGGGCACCAGCCTGCCGTGCAGCGGGCTCCGTTCGGACTGTAGCGCCTCCATCCGGGTCACGTCCGACCCGCATACCACCAAGTTTCAGTTGGGAGCGGTCACGCTCCTCCTCCATCACCGCCTGGACCGCCGACAGCGTCCGCTCGACCTCCGTGCTGGTGGTTTCCAACAGCCACGGGGACTCGTCGATGACGGCCAGCAGCTCTTGGTCCCGCGCCATACGGAACAGCACCCGGAACAGTACGGCCACGTCAGGAAGGTCCGGTGCGACCCCGCCCAGCGGTGGCGTGAGCTGTTTGGCGAAGCGAGTCAGCTGGGCGCCCTCTGCCATACGCTCCGCCACCAGCAACACGGCCGGCTTGCCGTGTGAGAAGCGCCGGAACAGCCACGACTTCCCGACGCGGCGACGACCGTAAAGGTTGACGGGCATGCGCTCGTCGCCGGCCCACCAGGTCTTGAGCCGGTCGATCTCGGCGGTGCGGTCGATGGACTCCTCAACCCGGGGCCACACATAGGGAAGGACGCGCGTCACAGACTACTCGTGGTTAGAAGCCTGTTGAACAACCGACCATCTCAGCCGGGGGCATGAGCGAGGTGCATGTCACTGCTGGATGGGCGGTTGTTCAACAGGCTTCTAATACTACCCTGTTAGATACGGCCCATCGCGAGCATGGGCGATGAGGTAGAGGACCTGGCGGAAAAGTTCGTCATGGACCTGTCGGCGAAGGGCGGCGACGCTTCGA
>SKKN01000046.1 GCA_007121455.1 Gemmatimonadota bacterium
GGAGGAACTGCCCGCGACGGAGAAGTGCGGGAAGGTCCGGAGGTGCAACAGTCGGACCCCACTGTAATGAAACGCGGTGCTCACGCCTCTAATCAAGTAGAGGGTAAACCGGCCGCCTCTGGGACGTCCAGTCGAAGTCCTCCAGCGTCTTGCCTGCGGGATTACGCCGCTTGCAGGTATTATGGGAGTGACGATCGCACCGTCGATCTGTTCCTCCGGGAGGACCTCACCGGATGGCCGGACCGGGAGGCGTACGCGGCCGATCGTCCTGGAGTGCGTGCCTATTGATCGTGGTCGGTGCGTGTAGCGAAGACAGCACTGCACCGACGGCCCCCCCCGCGGAGCGCGATACGGTCGTTAGCTCGATCGAAATGAACCCGCCCGAACGGACCATAGGCATCCTCGGAACCCAGTTCGTGGCCCGAGCATTCACGCTGAACGAAGGCGGAGAAACGCTGTACCGTTCGCATCAGGATCCCGGTCCCTTTTCATGGTCAACCTCCTCGTCCGACGTAGCGACCATAGACGGGGAGACCGGTGTGGTCAGATCCTCGGCAACGACGGGGCGAACGCCGACGGCCTCGGCTCCTCCGACCGCGTGCCTGCGCCCACTACTCTCACGTGCTCGCTGAGGCTGAGGTTGTGAGGGCCCCCAATGTCATTGCCGCGCCCGGGAAACTCCTGTACCTGTAGTAGTGGGAGACTCTGATTCCCGCATCGGTCCAGCCGGAGGTGAGATCGAATGACGTTTTCCAGGTCGGCGCTGAGTCTCGTGACCGTGTTGATCGTCTTCCTCGTGTTGGGGGCGGGGATCTTCCTGCGTCTGAACACGACGGAGGGGGAAAGCGGGAGCGAGGCCGGAGTGGAGAGCGAGGCGCTCCTGGAGGCGGCGGAGGCGGGCATCACGGTACCGACCACGGAGGGGTTCGATGCGAGCCAGCCTCAGTCGGTATCCGGCGTGAGGGTGGTTCAGGATACGCTCTGGGTGACGGTGACCGCGGCGGGTGAGGCGGAGGCGTTCCGGCGTGCGCGGGTGACGAACCGGGTGGAGGGGGTGGTGCTCGCGGTGGAGGTCGGGGAGGACGACGTGGTGGAGGCGGGGCAGGTGCTCGTGCGGGTGGACACGACGGAGTATGCGCTTGCGGTCCGGGAGGCGGAAGCGGATCTGGTGGACGCCCGCGCGGACTACGAGGAGCGGATGATCCTGGCGGGGGAGATCGCGGACTCGGAGGTGCGAGAGGAGCGGGAGCGTCTGGCGCGTGCGGCGGCGCGGCTGGACCAGCTCGAGGTGGCGCTGGAGCGGGCGGAGATGGAACTGGAACGGACACGGGTCCGGGCACCGTTCACCGGCCGTGTGGCGGACCTGGAGGTCGTGGAGGGGCAGTACGTGGCGGCGCAGACGGAGCTCGTCACGCTCGTTCAGATCGATCCTCTGAGGGTATCGGCCCGGGTTCTCGAGGCGGAGATGGCGTACCTGCGGGCGGGCCGCAGAGCGAACGTGACCTTCGCCGCCTTCCCCGGGGAGACGTTGGAGGCGACGATCCGCTCGATCAACCCGGTGGTGGAGCCGGAGAGCCGAACGGCGCGAGTGGTGCTCGAGCTTCCGAACCCCGATGGGCGGCTCAAGCCGGGCATGTACGCCCGCGTCTCGCTCGAGGCGCAGGAGTACCCGGACCGAATCCTCGTACCGAGGAGCGCGGTGCTGGAGCGGGACCGGCGGACGATGGTGTTCATGCTCCGGGATGCGGACGAGGAGGGGCGGGGCGTGGCGGAGTGGCGCTACGTGACGACCGGGTTCGAGAGCGACGACCTGGTGGAGATCGTCCCCGACGAGCAGACCTCGATGCTGGAGCCGGGAGAGGTGGTGCTCGTGGAGGGGCACCACTACCTGGCCCACGACCGACCGGTACGCGTAACCAACGATCCATGAGCCCGTGAGCGGCGCGGCCCGTCGCGTGCGGGTGCGGCGCCCGACTTCCGGAGCCTGGCAGGGAGGAGGCCCGAGATGCGTGCAATCGGAGGAGCTTGGATTGCGGTGATCGTGCTGGTCTCAGGTACGGTCGGGGAGCTGGGGGCCCAGCAGAGCGAGGCGGAGCGAGCGCCCGAGCGGGAAATGATGCGAATGCTCACGCTGGAGGAAGCGCTCCAGCTCGCGGCGGGACACAATCCCGACTACCGACGGGCGCTCAACGAGGTGGAGCTGAACCCGACGGCGGCGCGGGCGGCGTGGGCATCGCTGATGCCGAGCCTGAACCTGAGCACGAGCACGGGGACCGGGTTCAGCCAGAGCACCCGCGAGGTGGATTTCTTCGGGAATCCGATCGAAAACCCCGATCCGGGGCGGAACTACAGCTCGAGCGCAACCCAGTCGCTCTCCCTTTCGTGGAGCTTCCAGGGGCTGGGTGCTCGTCACGAGATGACGGAAGCGCGAGCGGGCAATCGGGTCCGGGAGCTCCAGCGGGACGTGCGGCGGCACGCGCTGGAGATCGAGGTGACCCGATCGTTCTTCGAGGCGCAGGAGCGAGAGGAGCTGCTCGCGCTCGAAGAGGAGATGCTCGAGGGACGGCGTCGGGACCTGGAGGCATCGGAGCGCCTGTATGCGTTGGCACGCCACGACCGGACGGACGTGCTGGGCGCCGAGCTCGAGGTCTCGAGGCAGTTGGGCAACATCGAGGAGGCTCGGGGGGAGCTCCAGAAGGCGCTCCTCGCGCTTGGTGGGGTCGTGGGAGCGCCGGACCTCGAGGAGGTCCGCATCGCCCCCGAGCCGCTCGAGGTGTTCGACCCGGAAGCGGTGAGTGTCGCCGGGCTCGTCGCAGCAGCGCTCGATGCGAGCCCTCGTCTGCGCGAGCAGGAGGCCGCCCTCGACGAGCGGCGGGCTGCCCGGGGCAGCGCTCGCTCCTCCCGCCTCCCCGAACTGTCGGTGGGGGCTGGGATCTCCCGCGGGGCGACGGGCCTCGACCAGCAGGCCTTCCTCGACATAAACCCGCGCGACAGCCGTTCGGGAAACTTCAACGTCTCCATCTCGATTCCCCTCCAACAGACCTTCCTCTCGGGCGCGCACCAGGAACAGCAGGCCGAGGTGGGAGTGCGGAACCAGACGGAAACGTTGCGGGAGACCCGGGTGGAGGTGGAGGAACAGGTCCGAGTGCACCTGATCGATCTGGCCACTGCTTTTCGGCGGGTCGAGCTCCGGGAGCGGGAACGGGAGCTGGCGGAGGAGCGACTCCGGTTGACGCAGGAGGGGTACCGGATGGCGCGGCGGACCTTCGAGGAGCTTCAATCCGCGCTCAGAGACGCGGCGGATGCCCGGCGCGAGGCCCTTTCCGCGCGGTACGCGTTCGTGCGGGCTCGGCTGGACCTCGAGGAGTCCGTAGGGCACGGGCTCGACCCGATGCTCGGCCTCGTGCCTTGACCCCCGGAGGCTGAGACCCCGAGCCGATGACGATCCCGCGCCTCGCCACACGCCGGCCCGTCGCCGTGGCCATGCTCTTCCTGGCCGTGGTCCTGCTCGGCGTGATCTCGTTCGTCCGCCTCCCGATCGACCTCCTCCCGGACGTGAGCTATCCGCGGCTCGTCGTCTACACGGCCTATCCGGAGGTGGGGCCCGCGGAGATGGAGCGCCTGGTCACCCAGCGCATCGAGGCCGAGGGCGCGGCGGTGCCGGGAGTGGAGCGGGTCACCTCGGTCTCGCGGGACGGGATGAGCCTCGTGACGCTCCGCTTCGCGTGGGGGACGGACATGGACTTCGCGATGCTGAACGTCCGGGAGCGAATGGACAACGCCCGGGCGGACCTGCCCGAGGACGTGGAGCGGCCCCGGATCCTCCGGGTCGACCCGGACTCCGAGCCGATCATGGGGCTGAGCGTTGCGGGGGGCGCCGACCTCTGGCAGACGAAGGAGCTCGCGGAGACGGTGATCCGTCGTCGGCTGGAGCAGCTCGACGGGGTAGCTCAGGCGTCGGTGACGGGCGGCCTCGAGCGAGAGATCCACGTGGAGGTGGACCCTCAGCGGCTCGAGTCGTACGGGCTCGACTTCCAGACGATCTCGCAGGCGCTGGATCGGGCGAACTTCAGCGGGACGGGGGGCACGATCC
>SKKN01000066.1 GCA_007121455.1 Gemmatimonadota bacterium
AGCTCGCCGCCGGCCTGAGCCGGGACGGGGGCCCGGCTGCGGCCGAGGCGATCATGACGACGGACACCCACCGGAAGGAGGTGGCGTGTGAGGTGGTCGACGAGCAGGGCGGCCGGTGCGTGGTGGGGGGGATGGCGAAGGGAGTCGGCATGATCGAGCCCGCCATGGCCACCCTCCTCGTAGTCCTCACGACCGATGCGCCGATGAGCGGCCCGGAGGCCCGCCGGCTCCTCACCGAAGCCGTCCGGCCCACCTTCAACCGGATCAGCGTCGACGGGGACGGCTCCACGAGTGATACCGTCGCCCTGCTGGCGAGCGGCCGGGCCCGAACGCCGCCGGCGCTCGAGTTGGTGGGTCGCGCGATCCACGCAGTCTGCGCGGATCTGGCGGAGCAGGTGATCGCGGACGGGGAGGGAGCGAGCAGGGTCGCCGCGGTGACGGTGGCCGGGGCCGCGAACGAGGCCGACGCGGAGCGCCTCGCGCGCGCGGTGGCGACCTCCCTCCTCGTCCGGGCGGCAATCCACGGGGCCGACCCGAACTGGGGGCGCATCCTGATGGCGATGGGATCCGCCGGCGTCCCCTTCGACCCCCGGCGGGTCTCCGTGAGCTACGGAGGCGTCACCGTCTGCCGGGCCGGCGTCGCCGCCCCCTTCGAGCGCGCGGAGGCGGTCGCCGCGATCGACCGCGACCAGGTCGAAATCGTGATCGACCTCGGCTCGGGGGACGCCGAGGCGACGATGCTGACCTGCGACCTGACCCCCGAGTACGTCCGCTTCAACGCCGAGTACACCACGTGACGAACCCATCCGAACCGTCCGCCCTCTCCGAGCGCCCGACTCGAGCGCCGGCCGGGAGCGACCCCCTCGTCGTCCGGGCCGAGCGCCGCCTGATGCGGACGTACGGCCCACCGAAGGCGACCTTCCTTCGCGGAAAGGGGACGGTGCTCTTCGATGAGGAGGGGAACGGCTGGCTCGACTTCCTTTGCGGACTCGGCGTGACGAGCCTCGGCCACGCCCACCCGGCGGTCTCCGAGGCCGTGGCCCGGCAGGCCTCCACCCTCGTCCATACGTCGAACCTCTTCCTCACCGCCCCGGCCGTCGAGGCGGCCGAGCGGCTGGCGAAGATCACCGGCTTCGACGACGCGCGCGTCTTCTTCAGCCAGTGCGGGGCCACGGCGAACGAGGCGGCGATCAAGCTCGCTCGCAAGCACGGCAAGGCCCAGCACCCGGACAAGATCCGGGTCGTCGCGCTCGAGGGGTCCTTCCACGGGCGGACCCTCGCCACCCTCGAGGCGACCGGGCAGCCGGCGAAGCACGCCCCCTTCGCGCCCCTGGCCGGGTTCGTGGATCACATTCCCCACGATTCGGCCGACGCGATGACCGCGGCGGTGCGGGACGACACCTGCGCGGTGCTCCTCGAAATCGTCCAGGGCGAGGGTGGGATTCGGCCTCTCGACGTCGAGGTTCTCGAGGCGGCCCGCGAGGCATGCGACCGGGCCGGTGCACTCCTGATCGTCGACGAGGTCCAGACGGGCGTCGGCCGTACCGGGCCCTGGTTCGCCTTCCAGGGTTCCGGGATCGCGCCGGACGTGATCACGGTCGCCAAGGCGCTCGCGAACGGGCTGCCGATCGGAGCCTGCGTGGCGCGCGGTCCGGCCGCCGACGTCTTCGGACCGGGGGACCACGCGACCACCTTCGGGGGGAACCCCGTGAGCTGCGCCGCCGCCGTCGCGGTGATCGACACGATCGAGGGCGAAAGGATCCTGGCCTCGGCGAGGATCCGGGGTCGGCAGCTACGGGACGGCGTAGCGGCTCTCGCCTCCTCCGCCGGGCCCGTTCATGCCGTCCGGGGAACGGGGCTCCTTCTCGGTGTCCAGCTCGACCGCCCCGTGGCTGCCGAGATCGAGGCGGGCTGCCGCGAGCGGCGTCTCCTCGTCAATGCCGTCGCCCCGGACGTCCTCCGGATCGCTCCGCCCCTGACCGTATCCGGGGAGGAGGTCGACCACGCCCTCGAAGTCCTGGGCGAGGCCGCGGCCGACGTCGGGGAGAGGTGACCGTAGCCCTCTCCGGCTACTCGTCCTCCTCGGCCTGATTCAGGATCAGCTTGTGAGCCCGGAGGCGCAGCGCGGTGATCCGGATGAACCCGGAAGCGTCCTGCTGGTCGTAGCCCCCGGCGACGTCCATCGACGAGAGCTCCTTGTCGTAGAGGAGGGTGGAGGACTCCCGGCCGACGGGCACCACGTTCCCCTTGTAGAGGTTGACCCGCACCCGTCCGTCGATGAGGCGCTCGGACTGCCGGAAGGCGGCCTGGATGAAGTCCATCTCCGGGGAGAACCAGAAGCCGTTGTAGATCACCTCGGCGAACCGGGGTGAGAGCATGTCCCGGAGCCGGAGCACCTCCCGGTCCATCGCAACTCCCTCCAGGTCCCGGAGCGCGTGGTGGAGGATCGTGCCCCCCGGAGTCTCGTAGATCCCGCGCGACTTGATGCCCACGAAGCGGTTCTCGACCATGTCGACCCGCCCGATCCCGTGCTTCCTTCCCTCCTCGTTCAGGTAGCCGAACAGCTCCACAGGGTCCGAAAAGGAGCGTCCGTCGTCCAGGTTCTCCACCTGCACCGGGATCGCGTCCTTGAAGTGGATGGCGAGCTGGGTCGGGTGGTCCGAGGCCTCCTCGAGGGAACGGGTCAGCCGGAACATGTCCGCCGGAGGCGAGGCGTCGGGGTCTTCCAGCATCCCCGCCTCGTACGATCGGTGCATGAGGTTCTCGTCGCTCGAGTACGGCTTCTCGGCCGTCGCCTCAACGGGAATCTCGTGCTCGCGGGCGAAGGCGAGCAGGTCCCCGCGGCCCTGGAAGCGGTCCAGGAACTCCCTCTCCTTCCAGGGAGCAATGACCTCGAGGCCGGGCGCGAGGGCGGCGAACGCCAACTCGAAGCGGACCTGGTCGTTTCCCTTCCCGGTCGCCCCGTGCGAGACCGCCCCCGCGCGCTCCTTCAGCGCGATCTCGACGTGGCGCTTCGCGATCACCGGGCGGGCGAGCGCGGTGCCCAGGAGGTACCGGTTCTCGTAGATCGCGTTTCCGGCGATCGCGGGAAAGATGAAGTCGGTGACGAACTCCTCTTTGAGGTCTTCCACGTACGCCTTCGTGGCGCCGGTCTGCAGCGCCCGCTCGGCCACGTCCTCGAAGTCCTCCTCCTGGCCCACGTCGGCGATGTAGGCGATCACCTCGTAGCCGCGTTGCGTGAGGATCTTGAGGATGCAAGCCGTGTCCAATCCGCCGCTGTAGGCCAGAACCACCTTCTTCTTCGACAAAACGGTCTCCCGGGGGAGGGATGTGGGGTGTGCGATCCGAGACGGCCTGCCCGCCTCAGCCGCCCTGGATCTTCTTCGTGAGCGCCGGCGTGACGCCGAACAGCCGGGCATAGAGGGCGAGCTGCCCGCGGTGGTACTCCTCGTGCGAGATGCCGTGCTGCATCCACGAGAGCCGGGTCGCGTGGGTTCCGTCGAACTGCCGGATGCGCTGGAGCATGTGGATCTCGCCCGCGTCCCGGATTGCCGCCTCGCCCTCCTCGTGGCTGCGTCGGAGGAGGGAGATCGCATCCGCCCGGCTTCCCGGCCGGGTGTCCCCGGCAGTGTGCTCTTCGATGAGCTCCGGGACGGGCTTCCGCTGGAAGTCCCCATCGGCCCGGGCGAGCTCCCCGGCCATGAGTCGGCCCGCATCGACGATGTGCTTGCTCAGGTCGAGGACGCTATGGACGAGTCCCTCCGGGGGCTTTTGGAGGCGCTTCTCCGGGAGGTTCTCCACCTCCTCGATCACGCTCTCCCTCGTGTACCGCCAGGCTTCGAGCAGCTCCTCGAGGATCGTCATGTCGTCGCCTCCGTGAACTGGGAAACACCCGTGCTCCGCGCGCTGCTTCGGTTACAGGCTACTACAGGCAGGCGCGAACATCCAGCGGGGGGGGAGGAGGGAGGTGCTGGCGCCGGACGGTGGCTGACCTTCCGCCGGTGGACTCACCTCCGCCCGCCGCCTCAC
>SKKN01000056.1 GCA_007121455.1 Gemmatimonadota bacterium
CACGTCCGGACGACCTTCGGTCACTTCCTTCTCCCCAGCCTTGGATGCCATTTCATCCCTTTTCTCTGGACCCCGCTGTGGTTGCCAATCTACTGTCCAGAGAAATCGGGGGCACTAAAGGAGCTCCATTATTCCTTTACTCAAGGGCACCGAGAAGGCCCCGGATCGACCGAGCGCAGTCGGAGCGGGATTCGGTCTCCCCAGAAGAGTCGCGGCCGGTAGAAATGCGTGCTACCAGCTCCGGACCGCTGAGCGGCGTATTTCCGGAATGGAGTACTGTAGTGTCGGTCTGCGAGAATCGCTGGAGGAGGCCAATCCGGCCAGTCCCGGGGGTGGATCACCACCTGGACGGCCTCTTCCTTTCCGTGGAGAACGGGGATCGAGGCCACCTCGGCGGAAAGGGGTTGGCCGTCCAGACGGATCACCTCCATGGTCCGGAAGGGACCCTCCAGCACGGCTCTCGTCAACTCTCCCATGACAAAGTCGTGACCGTCGGATGGGAATAGGGGCCAGATCACGGCGTCCCGGAGCCCCTCAGGTTCATCGACTCCAAAGATCACCGCGGCGGCGCGGTTGGCGAAGCGGATCACCCCTTCCCGGTGGACCAAGATCCCGTGGGGGCACCGGGCCACGATCCAGCTCAACTTCGTCGCCCGTTCCTCCACCTCCTCTTCCCGGGCCACCGCGTCGGTCACATCGGCAGCCACGGCGTAGATCCGGCTCCCCACTCCCCGGCAACTGCAGGAGAGCCACCGGGTGGTGCCGTCGGCGCAGATGAACCGGCTCCGGAAGCCCGCCACCAGCTTCCCGGTAAGGGCCGTCTTCTGAACCCGCTCCGCCTCTTCCCGGTCATCCTCGTGGAGGAAGCTCGCGACGGGGCGGGCCATGAGCTCCGCCAGGTCCCAGTCCAGGGTTTTGCTCCACCCATCGTTGAGGCGAACGAAATGACCGTCAGCCAGGACGGCGAAGAGCTGGGGAGAGAGCTCGAAGAAGAGGCGGAGCTCCGTTTCGGCGCCTGAGGGCGCGGGACGGACCCGGTCCACCCAGCTGTCCGCCTGGAACTCGAGCTCTCCTGTCGCGGCTGAGCGGAGGGGGAACCGTGATCCAACCGGGCTCAGTCGCCGAGACCGTCTCGGCCTGGTCGAGACCGAGTTCTGTGGAAGAGATCGTGTCCCGTGGCCGACCATTTCCAGTGGCCGAGAACCATGTCCCGTGACCGAGATAGATCTCGAAACCGAAGGGCCGCGTGGGATCGCCGCCGAGATCCGTCTCGGATGGCGGGCCAAATCTCGATCGCGATCGTCCGCTGGGGTGACGACTTCGAGATCCGTCTCGATTTCCGAGCGAAATCTCGATTCCGTGCCGCGGGTGACCATCGCATCCGAGATTCATCCTGCTCGGACTGCCGCTGCCCCTTTTCGCGTTGCGCATGCGGCCGTGCTCTCCCATGACTGGCTTTGGCCATCCTCGGAGAACACCCCATCGAGGACCAGGACGTGGAGGTGGGTATGAGAGTCGAGGCTCGATCCGAACCGGTGCGAACCCGTGTAGGAAGGAGGATACGACAGGAGCACGCTCGCCGAAGCGCCCGAAGCGATCATGACGGAGTAGCCGCGGCAGGCGAGTCGCTTCCTGCACCTCCACGACAGTGACCGGCCGCGGACGCGTCCGGTATAAATCTTGCAGTGTAGAGCGGGCACGTTCATGATCGCCACCGAAGGAGGGATGAGTATGTACGCCATTGCTCCGAAAGCGCTTGCCCTCAGCCTGGCGATGATGTTGGTGGGGGCCATAGGGAACCCGCTCCAGGCCCAGGATCCGCCGCTGCCCCCTGAACCTGAGCGGGAGCAGGACCGCGAGCGGGAGGAAATGCAGGAGTTCCAGCAACGGATGGAGCTCATGATCCAACGGATGAAGGCCATCCGCGATCAGGCCCAACGTGTCGACCTCGAGATGGGGGAGAGGCTTGTAGAGAGGCGCCTCATGGAGGGGGATGTGGATGCGCCCGAGCGCCCTGTTGACCCAGAGGCCCGGCCCGAAGAGCGGCCGATGGCGGACGAAGCCGCCGTGATGCTCGATCACGAGCGAATTCGACGCCTGGCGCGAACGATGGGGAGGACAGCGGAGAACGTCCTCGACGCCATGGAACAGGCGCGAGAGATGCAGCGGGATCGCGCAGTCCGCAGGGCAATGGAAGCCCGCGATGGACACCAGAGCCTCGCGCACCTTTGGGCACAGCTCGAGGAGTTGGGAAGGGCCGTGGACCAAAACATGGGCGCCGGGTTGAGGATCCTGGAAGGGATGGGGGAGACGCTCCAGGACCCTGAGGCGACGCGGGATCCGGCCGATGACGAGGGCAACTGAAGCGGGGCTGCCGGTCGGCAGCGCCGTGGCGGACTGCGAGGATCGGGGAGATAGATCCGGCGGAACGTCAGTGGCCGAGATGGATCTCAATACTGAAGGGCGATGCGGAATCAGGGTCGAGATCCGTCTCGGCTAACGGGCCAGATCTCGATCGCGATTGTCCCCCGGGGTGACGACCTTGAGATCCGTCTCGATTTCCGAGCGAGATCTCGATCCCGTCCCGCGGGTAGTCGTCGCCTACGAGATTCATCCCGGTCCGGGGTACAGGAGGCGCGCTCGAGGCCGACGAAGGCCAGCGTCAGCGGGAAATGCGGAGCTGCGGCGCACCGCCGCAGCACTTCTCATCGAGCCACGTTTGCTCGATCTTCGTCCGCGTGAACCAGAGGGGGCACATCGCGCCGCGAGAGAGAAGCTCCAACTGGGCCCCCCCTGTGGGGGGGGGTCGGGCTCGCTGGCGTTACCGTAGGCCAAAAGCTTGCGACCCCTTCAAGCCGCGCTTCCGTTCGAACCGTCCTCCTCGTCCAGACCCTTCAGTTGCCGCTCGTAACAGTCCGGGCATAACCCATGCGAGACCCGGGTGTCCCGCTCCTCGGCGAGGTAGCGCTCGATCGTATCCCACTCTCCCTCTTCGTTCTGGATCTTGTCGCACCACGAGCAGATGGGGAGGAGCCGGCGGAGTCGCGCGACCTCCGACTGCGCCTCCCTGAGCTCCGTGATGTTCGTGGCGATCAGCAGCACCGAGGTCCCCCCTTCATCCTCGCCGAAGGGGAGCATCCGACTCCGGTACCATGCGTGGAAGCCGTCCGCCAGCGTGAATTCGGCGTCGTATTCCTGCGGTTCACCGGTCTCCTTCAGCGCTTCGAGCGCACTGTAGAAGACCTTCCGGGACTCCGGGGGCAGCGCCTCGTCGACCTGCAAGCCGACGAGCTCCTCGGGCTCGTACCCGGGCTCGGCCCGGTTCAGGTACCGGATGCGGCGGTCTGGACCGACCACGACCACGAACTCCGGAATGCTTCGGAGGATGGCCGCGAGGCGCTCGGCGTCGGGGGGAACGGGGGAAGATGCCATCGCTCAGCGGGGCCGGGCGGGCACGCGTTCGAACCGGATCCACGGGACGATGGGGCCGCCGAATGGATACGATTTGCTGGAGAGGCGGCGCTCCACGAAAAAGCACCCCGTCGGCCGCTCCACCCTTCCCCGCGGACCCGGCAGATCGTCTGCCTGGAACGGGGACCGAAGCTCCCCGGGAGCTCTGCCGGCCGTGAGGACCGAGGCGGAGCTCACGAGGCGGCACACACGACTGCTGCTCCTCATGATTGACTCCTGAGGGCTGAACCCCGACCTCGAGACGGACACCCCGGCCACCACTGGAACCTCAGCGATGACCTAAGCCCACGCAAGCGCGCCCGAGGCACGGTTCCTGCTTCCGGTTCGCAGGCTGAGGCGCGACAAATGAGCATTCCCAGGGAGGAAGGCGTGCGGAAGAAGATCCATACAGGCTGCAATGGGCTCGACTGGCTTACCCGTGGGGGCGTGCCGGCGGGATCCCTGCTGCTGGTGGCCGGAGACCCGGGGTCGGGGAAGACGATCCTCGCACACCAGATCGCCTCGACGCTCGGTCCCGAGGAGCGAACGGTCTACCTGACGGCGCTCGTCGAGGCCCACGGCACGATTCAGGCCCAGATCGCCGCCTTCGACTTCTTCGGCCCGTCCACGGTAGGCCGCCAGCTCTACTACGCCTCGGTGCATGCGGCCTTCAAGGAGCGTGGACTCGAGGCCGTTCGGGTTCACATTACCGAGTTCGCCCGGAACCAGAACGCGTCCCTCGTCGTCCTCGACGGGCTCCATGCGCTGAAGGCGTCCGCCGAGGATCCCTCGGAATACCACCGCTTCGTGAGCGCCCTGCAGGCCCACGCAGACGCGACCGGACTGACCCTCATCGTCATCTCGAACCGCGCCGATGGCGACGCCGCAGACCCGATGTATACGATCGCGGACGGGATCCTGCTCCTCCAGACGGAGAAGCGGGGGGAGATGAGGGTGCGGCGCCTCGAGGTCCGAAAGCTCCGCACGGTGGGGCAGGTGATGGGGCAACACGCGTTCGAGATCACTCCGCGCGGGATCACGGTCTACCCACGGCTGGAGGCGCGGGCCGCTCGGATCGAGGACCCGCAGCCGGGGCCCGGCCCGGAGGCGCTCCAGTCCTTTGGGGTCGAGGGGCTGGACCGCATGCTGGGCGGGGGCATCGAGCCGGGCTCCGCCACCCTCGTGATCGGTCCGGCGGGGGCGGGAAAGACGTCCCTGGGGCTCGCCTACCTCACCGCGGGTCTCGAGGAGGGGCAGCGCGGTGTCTTCATGGGCTTTCACGAACCCCCTGCCGGCATCGTGCGAAAAGGGGAATCGATCGGGCTCCCCTTGAGGAAGCACGTCGCCGGGGGCAGCGCGCGGCTCTTTTGGCATACGGCGGCGGAGATTCCCGCCGACCGCTGTGCGCACCGGCTCCTCGAGGCGGTCGAGGAGCTCGACGCGACGCGCGTCGTGATCGACGGCATGGACGACTTCCTCGGGAGCCCGGAACGTGCAGAACGGAGGCTGAGCTTCGTGGCCGCGCTCATCGACCTCCTCCGCGCCCGCGGGACGAGCATCCTCCTCACGATGCAACTCCCGGAGGTCTTCAGCCTCGATCTCACGGTGCCGGTGGACGAGATCCCCTCCTCGATCGACAACATCATCCTCCTCCGGTACCAGGAAGTGCGCTCGGAGACCCGTGGGCTCGTCTCCATCGTGAAGGTCCGGTCACAGGGCACGGATCCGGCGACCCGGGAGTTCTTCATCCGGGGGGAGAAGGGTCCGGTCGTGGACGAGCCGTTCACGGTGGTAAGACGGATGGTCGGCCGTGGAGCATCCGAGCCGGGGTGGAACGAGCCAGGAGAGGAGTGATGCGACTGCGCATCCTGGTCGCGGAAGACGAGCCCTTCCTTCTCGAGATCACCACCCTCGTGCTCGAGGATGCCGGCCACGAGGTGCTCGGGGCCGCCGACGGAACGCGGGCCCTCCGGGTCGCGCGCGAGGAGAAACCGGACGTCGTGCTCCTCGACATCATGATGCCGGGCCTCGACGGCAGGGACGTCGCCCGTCAGCTCCGGTCCGACCCCTCGCTCGAGGGCGTCCGGATCGTCCTCTACAGCTCCCTCTCCGAGTCCCAGGTGGACTGGAGAGAGGCGGGTGCGGACGCCTTCCGGTCTAAGGGGGAAAGCGTGCGACACCTTCCGAAGTTCGTGGAAGATCTGGTCCGCATGTCTCCGGACGGAGACGGTTGACGAGGCGGGTCGCGGCCTCTTACAGGGGGATCCGTACGATGAACGCGCTCCCCCGTCCCACTTCGCTCTCGCGCGTTTCGGCTCACCCCGCCTTGCTGTGACAAATAGTCTGCCGCATAATGTGCACTGATGCTGGAGGATCCCGCGTACGGCATCCCCCCGAACGAGGCAGACCATGTCGCGTACCCCCGGCTCGCGGCCTTCCTCGAGGCCAGCCTTCATGATCGCGCTCGCTTACGCCGTGCTCGCGTTCGGGTGGATCGCGTTGAGCGACCTCTTCCTCGAGCAGCTTACGCAGGATCCGGGGAGCATGCGGCTCCTCGGGACGGTGAAGGGAGGCCTCTTCGTCCTCGTGACGGCGGTCGGGCTCTATTGGATCGTCGGCCGCCAGCTCGGGCGCTCCGAGCGGGACGCTCACATGCTCCGGTTCATGGTCGAGTGTGTCCCGGAGGTCCTCTACCGGCACCGGCTCGCGCCCGCGCGCGGCTTCGAGTTCGTGAGCCCCGCGATCGAGGAAGTGTCGGGATATCCCCCGTCGGCGTTCTACAAGAACCCGAATCTCGCCCTCGAGCTCGTGCATCCGGATGACCGCGGAGGAATGGAGGAGGCGGCGCGCGAAGCTGCGGAATCCGGGAGCCCGCTCGAGCTCCGCTGGGTGCGGGCGGATGGGGAAGTGCGCTGGGTGGAGCATCGGGTCACGCTCGTACGGGACGGGGAGGGCCGGGCGACGGGGATCGTCGGGATCGCCCGCGACGTGTCCGCACGAAAGGAGGGGGAAGAGAAGCGAAAGCTCCTCGAGGCGGCCGTCGAGGCTGCGGGGGAGTCGGTGCTCGTCACGGACGAACAGGGGAGGATCGAGTATGTGAATCCGGCGTTCGAGCGGATCACCGGCTACACGCTCGGGGAGATCCGGGGCGAGAACCCTCGGATCCTTCAGAGCGGTGAGCAGCCGGCCGTCTTCTACAACCGCATGTGGAGCAAGCTCCTCGCGGGAGAGGCCTTCCATGGCGAGTTCCTGAACCGGAGGAAGGACGGCTCCCTCTACCGGCAGGAAGCCACGATCACGCCGATCCTGAATGGGAACGGCCGGCCCACGCGGTTCGTGGGAGTGGCCCGGGACGTGACGGAGAGGCGCCTCCTCCAGGGGGAGCTTCGGGAAGCGCAGAAGGCGGAGCTGCTGGGCCAGCTCTCCGGGGGGATCGCCCACGACTGCCGGAACGTGCTCGGTGTGATCCAGGCCCATGCCGACCTTGGCCTCTCGGCCCTCGACGACGGCCGCTCACCACGGGAGGAGCTCGAGGAGATCGCGGCCACCGTCCAGCGAGGCTCCCGCCTGCTCAAGGGGCTCCTGAGCCTTGGCCGGAAGGGCGACTTCGAGTTCGAGCACACCTCGCTCAGCGACCTGATCCGGGAGATGCGTCGCACGCTCCAGGCCGTCTTCCCTGAGAGCGTCGAGGTGGAGCTCGACCCGGGCGTGGACTTCTCCGCGGCCGTGGATCAGGGATCCGTCTACCAGATGGTGCTGAACCTCGCCACGAATGCAAGGGACGCGATGCCTGCGGGTGGGCGCTTCACGCTCCGAATCACACGGCTTCCGGGAAAGGAGGCCGGGCCTTCGCTGAACGGGACCCGCGAATCCGAACCCGAATCCTGGATCCAGTTGGAGGTGACGGACACCGGCACGGGAATGGACGAGGAGACGCGCCGGCGCATCTTCGAGCCTCTCTTCACGACGAAGCCCCCGGGCAAGGGCACCGGGCTCGGCATGAGCATGGTCGTCCGCCTGATGGAGGCGCACGGAGGCCGCATCACGATCGAGTCCGCGCTCGGAGAGGGGACGACGGCCCGCCTCCTCTTTCCGCCATCGCAAAGCCCATCGTCAGAGGCACCGACGCCCTCCGCGCCCACCACCTCGAACAGAAACGGGATCGAGCTCGAGACGGGGACGGAACGGATCCTCGTGGTAGAGGACGAGGAGCCCCTTCGCAGGGCGATGGTGCGAACGCTCGAGCGCCTCGGATACGGGGTCGTACAGGGCGCGGACGGCAAGGAGGCCCTGCGGCTCCTCGCGGAGGAGGAGGTCGACCTCGTGATCACGGACCTCGTCATGCCGAATCTGGGGGGACGGGAGCTTCACGATGAGATGCAGCTCATCGGGCTTGCCGATCTGCCGGTCCTCTTCATGTCCGGCTATCGTGCCGAGGATATAGAAACCGGCTCCCTTCCGGCAGCGTCCCGCACGCTCCTCGAGAAGCCGTGGACCCTCCCGGAGTTGGCAGCCAGGGTGCGAGAGGCGCTGGGCACCGCCGGAGCGCGCGCCGGCTCACAACCGACCCGAAGCGCCACCGGCATGTCCTCGTGAACCTCCTGGAGAACGCGGTCACGTCTACTCGGGGGAGAGGTCGAGGTCCGCCGGTTCGATCCTGATCCCGATGTCCGAAAACGATCTTGCTCTCGTCCTCCTCGATGATGTAGAAGTCCCCCTGGATCCTGCGCTTGAGGTCGACGAGCACGAGGGCGACCTGGGACCGCTCGAGTGGAACCTTGAGCCCGGAGATGGTTCGAGGCGTCTCCGCCTTCCGACGGTCACTGCTCACGCATCGTTCCACCATCCCGGAGCAGGGCCCATTCCTGCATCGCATGGGGTATCAAGGACCCGCGGTCGGTTACCCGCCGTCACAGAACGCTTCGGCCGCTCGTTATCTTCGGTAGAAGGCACCATCCAGCGACGGAGCACTCCCATGACCCGCAGCGCCGCCCCCCTCAGCGCCGCCCTCTTTGCCGCCCTCACCCTACTCTCGGGGTGCGAATCCGTATCGGGTCCGGGCGACAGCGAGCCCATCTCCATCACGGACGTGGACGCCCGGGTGGTGAAGGGATACACGGACTTCGGGTTCGACGTCTTCCGGCACCTTTCCGAGGAAGAGCCCGACGAGAACATCTTCTTCTCCGGCACGAGCCTCGCCTTCGCGCTGGCGATGACGTACCACGGCGCGGACGGAGAGACGCGCCGAGAGATGGGCCACGCGCTCGGAGTCGAGGACGTTCCGGTCGAGGAGTTCAACGCGTCCAACGCGGAGTGGCTCGGAACGCTTCTCGATCAGCCGGGGGACACGGAGCTCGCGATTGCAAACTCCGTGTGGGCTCGCCTCGGCTTCCCCTTCGAGAGCAACTTCCTGGAGCGGAACGAGACGTTCTACCGGGCCGCGGTCGAAGAGGTGGACTTCGGGGACCCGGCAACCGTGGAACTGATCAACGCCTGGGTCTCGGAGCAGACCCACGGAAGGATCGACGGGATCGTCGAGGAGATCGACCCGCTCGACATCATGTTCCTGATCAACGCCGTCTACTTCCTGGGAGAGTGGACCCACCGCTTCCCGGAGGACGGCACCAGTCCCGAAGCCTTCACCTTCGGGGACGGAACCCACGGACAGGTTCCGATGATGACGATGCGTGACACCCTCGAATATCACGAAGCCGAGGGCTACCAGGCCGTGCGCCTCCCGTACGGGGAGGACGGGCGCTTTGCGATGTACGTCTTCCTTCCGGCTCCCGGCTCGAGCCTTGGGGCCTTTTACCAGGACCTCGACGGGGCCGAGTGGGAGCGGCGGATCGAGGGGCTCGAACCGTCGGACCTGGAGCTCCGCCTCCCGAGGTTCACGCTCGAGTACGAACAATCGCTCATCCCGGCACTTGCTGCACTCGGAATCGAAGGGGCCTTCGACCCCTCCCGCTCCGATTTCTCCCTCATGACGCAGGCCCGGGACGACCTGTACATCAGCGATGTGCTCCAGAAGACCTTCGTGCAGGTGAACGAGACGGGTACAGAGGCGGCGGCGGTGACTTCGGTGACCATCTCGGTGACGAGCATGCCCTCCCATCCGATGATGGTGGTGAATCGTCCCTTCTTCTTCGGCATCCGGGACGACCACACCGGGACGATCCTCTTCCAGGGGCAGATCACGACCCCGAAAGATCCCGAATGGGAGGGATAGGGATCGGCTCGAGCGCGGGCGCCTCCCGGAGGGGCAGCGTGAACACGAAGCTCGTCCCTTCCCCTACCACGCTCTCCACCGCGATGTCGCCGCCGAGGAGCTTCGCGAGCCGGTGGCTCACCGCGAGGCCGAGCCCCGTTCCGCCCTTTCGGCGGGAGGGGGGCTGGTCGAGCTGGGTGAAGGGCTCGAAGACGCGGAGGAGGTCCGGCGGCGCGATTCCAGGCCCCTCGTCCCTCACCTGGATCACGACCTGCCCTCGGGCCTCCTCCAATGAGATGAGAACGCGTCCCTCGTCCGTGAACTTGATGGCGTTGCCGACGAGGTTCAGGAAGATCTGGCGGAGCTTTTGCTCGTCCGTGTGGGTGACCAGTGGCCCGGCCGGCACGGCCACTTCGAGCACGAGGCCCTTGGAGGTGGCCTGCGGCTCGAGGAGCTCCGCGACCTCCCGGGCGAGCGCCGCCGGATCCACGCGATCCTCGTGGAGCTCGCCCCCGCCCACCTCGGCGGTGGTGAAGGTGAGGATCTCTTCGATCACCCCGACGAGGTGCCAGGCAGCGGCCCGCATGCGGGCCAGATGCGCGCGTTGTGCGTCGTTCACCGGTCCGGGGACGCCGTCCTCCATCAACCGTGCGTACCCGATGATCGCGTTGAGAGGGGTCCTCAACTCATGGCTCATTACGGCGAGGAACCGGCTCTTGGCGAGGCTGGCCGCTTCCGCCTCCTGATAGAGCCGTGCCCGGTCGAGGGCGAGGGCGGCGCGGACGGAGAGTTCCCGAACGAGGTCGACGTCCGCGTCACCCAGGGGTGTGCGCCCCCCCTCCACCGTGAAGACGGAGAAGACGCCGAGGACCTGCCCTCCGACGGTGAGCGGCGCGATGATCGCGGAGCTGAGCCGCAGCCCCCGCATCGCGGCGAGGTGTTCGCGATTGAAGGCGTGCTCGACCATGAGTTCATCCTTGATGTTCGGGAGGGTCGTCGGCATTGCCGTGCGGACGACCTCCGCGATCACGCCCGAGCCCTCCAGGTCGACTGGGCTCGAACGCTCGAGCTTCCGGATCCACTCCTCCTGGCTCGGGTCCACATGGGCCGCCGCGACCCGTCGGATCGATCCATCCACGTCGATCCTGTACGTCACGCAGCAGTCCGCAACCGTGCCGACCGTGACACGGGCCAGCTCGTCCAGGGCCTCCCGGGGGTCCAGGGTCGAGGCGAGCGCATGCCCCGCATCCGCGAGAAGACGTTACGCGCGCTCCGTGCGGATGCGCTCCGTGATGTCTTCGTTCACGATGACGGCACCCAGGAGCCGTCCGTCCGGGGCGAGGACGGGGACCGCCGAGTTCCGGATGATCTTCTGAGTGCCATCGAAGGCCTGGATCCGGATCTCTTCGTCGAGAGAGGTCTCCCGATGCCGGATCGCGCGGGTGAGGGCCCACTCCTCCGGAGCGATTAGCTTGCCGCTATCGAGCCACCACGCCTTGATGTCCCCGGACGGTTCGAGCCCGCGGTGCTGCCCTCTCTCGAGCCCCCAGATGCGGCGGCCCGCTTCGTTCACGAAGTCGATCCGACCCTGCTCATCCGCGAACCAGACGCCCATGGGAAGCGCCCCGAGGGCCGTGCGAAGCCTACCCTCACTCTCTTCGAGCGCCCGCGCGTGCTCCCGCGCCTGCTCCCTCGCTGCCCGCAGGTTCGCCGTCACTCCGGAGAGGAGGGCTCCCACCCCGACGAAGAGGGCGATACGAACCACGTTCGATCCACCCTCGGGGGGCAGGAGGCTCACTCCGACGAGCGCCCCCGTTGCGAGGAAGAGGGCGGAGAGGAACGTTGCGAGCAGGCCCGTGCCGGCCCCTCCGATCCAGGCACTGAGGAGGATCGCGGGGAAGAGCAGGAGGAAGGCGTTGACCTCGAAGAAGCCGCGGAAGAACACGGTGACGAGGAGCGCGACCCCGATGATCGCGACGACGGCAGCGTATCTCCACGCGGTCATCGCCGACGCTCCCTATTCCGGATCCGGGCCCGCGCCGTCCCGGCTCGGATCGACTTCGAGCACCGGAGGGACCCGCACGCGAAAGCGGGCTCCTCCTCCCTCCCGGCCCTTCAACTCCACCTCTGCCCCGAGGTGGACCGCGGGGTCGCGCACCACCGACAGGCCAAGGACGGTGCCCTGGATCCCGATGGGACGACGCCCCTCCCGTCCCTGCCAGAAGTGCTCGAAGATGCGCTCCTTGTTCTCCGCCGGGATCCCCGCCCTTCGATCAAGGATCTCGGGGAGGCGGCTCTCGTGATCCGGGGCGAGGTGGAGCACGACCACATATGCGATGCCGGAATCGGGAGGGACCGCATCGAAGAACCGGCCGAGCGCCTCCAGGTCCCCGGCGGAGCCGCCGATCGCGATCACGGGAACCGAAAATTCCGGCGAAGAATCGTACGATTCGTACGATTCGGGCATGCGGAGGAGGGGTTCGGAAAATCGAGCGCTCGGTGCCGGGGAGTCGGTCGAGGTGCGAAAGAATCCGATCCGTCAATATTAGGTGATCCGACTCCCGCGGCGAAAGGCCGGTGTTAGGGCTTGCCTCTGCCGATACTGCCTGAAATTGTGAGAGGAGAACATCTGCAAAGCGTCGGAGACCGCAGTGGGCGAGACCGATCTCGATACCGAAGGGCGATCCCGGATCGGGGTCGAAATCCGGCTCGGATAGCGGGACACATCTTGATCGCGATCGCCCGCCGGGGTGACGACTTCGAGATCCATCCCGATTTCCGAGCGAAATCTCGATTCCGTGCTGCGGGTAGTCGTCGCCTGCGAGATCCATCTCGGCTCCGCAGCAGCACGGAATGCGCGCGGCCGCGCCTACCCCGCGCAGGCCGGGCAGTGCTCGACCTCGGGCATCACGATCAGCCGGCCCACCTCGATCCCGTCTCCGCAGCGGGTACAGGTCCCGTACACGTCCTCCCGGATCCGCTCCAGGGCGGCCTGGAGCGCGGCGTACCGCGCCTGCTCCCGCTCCTGGAGGTTTCGGCTCATTTGCTGGTTCTGGAGCGAGTCCATACGGGAGAGCCGGCCGACCGCCTGCTGGTCGAGCTGCACCGGTCGCACGGCCTCTTCCGTCACGGACATGCTCCGCTCGAGGCGCTCGAGCTGCCGCTCCAGATCGACGCGCAGCTCTTCGAGCATGTCGGGGGGGAGGGGCATGTGATCTCCGGGTCTCGTGCGGTGAAAAGGCAGAAGTTGAAAGATAACGACACTCTTCATTTGCTGGTTCTGGCGTGGGCGCGTCCGTGACCCCACCTGCCGGACCGGAAAGCCCCGGCCCGGGCAAACTCGCCCGGGCCGGGGCTTTCGTGTGACCTGGAGCTCCGCAACCGTCAGTTCATCGATGAGGCCACGTCGAGGATGGCACCCGCCACCGAACGGAGGCGGTCCGCGTTTTCCTGGTCGCCGTCGGCCTCCGCACTCCGCGCGTCGTCCCAGAGCTGGGTCGCTAGCTCGGCGAGCGCGGCCCGCTTTTCAGGCCCGTCGTCCTGTCCCTCGGCCCAGTCCAGGTCCTCCTCCACCGCTTCTGCTCGCGACGCGTCGATTCCGTCGTGCCGTACGAGCTGGTCGAGGTAGGCCCGCGCCACGACGAGGTCGGCCGGCCAGACGATCTTCGGCTGGTGCTGCGGATTGAACTCGTCGAAACGCACCAACTTCGCCGCGTCGATCTCGTTCTGCGTCAGGTCCTCGCTCGGCGTGACGGCGAGAACATCCAGGCCCCGCGCAATCTCCGAGCCGTAGATGTAGCCGTTGTGCCAGTACGTCGACCAATGACCTGCGAGCATGAGCTCGTCGTCGCTCATTGGGCCGCGGTCGAAGAAGGCGATCTCGAACGGGTTCTCGGGATCGGTGAAGTCGAAGACCGAAACGCCGCCCTGATACCACGCCTGGACCTTGATGTCACGGCCGGGCACCGGGATGAGGGAGCCGTTGTGGGCGACGCAGTTCTCGGTCTCCGTCTGGGGAGCCGGAAGCTTGTAGTAGCTCGCGAGGCGCATCCGCCCGTCGACGAGCGTGAAGATCGCGTTCGCTCCCCACTCCGGCTCGTCCGTCTCGAGGCACCGGGCGGCGCTGCCTCCACCCCACTCGTCGGTGAAGATCACCGTCGTGCCGTCGTTGTTGAACGTCGCCGAGTGCCAGTAGGCGAAGTTCGGATCGATGACCTCGTCGACGCGCACCGGCACCGCGGGATTCGTGATGTCGAAGAGGATGCCGTTCCCGGAGCACGCGCCGGCAGCAAGCCCGATTTCCGGGTACGCCGTGATGTCGTGGCACTGGTTCGTGTCCCGCGTGCTCTGGGTGCCTTCACCGTGGTCGCCGCCCTCGAAGAGGCCGTCGATCCGTCCCGACTCCTCATCCGCGAAGACTCGGGGCGAATCGATGATCCTCGCATCCTCCGGCCGGTCGAGGGGCACCTCGATGACATCGATGCTCCAGTACGCCGTCGTCGGGTCGTTCGGATCGCGCACGTCTGTGCACCCCTCGAGCTCCTCGGCCGGACGCGACACGCTCGTACCGGAGTTGTAGACGTAGAGGGTCTCGGCATCGTTCGGGTCGGTGACCAGCGTATGCGTATGGGAGCCCCGGCACGTCTGCACCGTGGCCACCTGGACGGGGTTGTCGAGGTCGCTGATGTCGAAGATCCGCACGCCCCGGAAACGCTCGGGGTCCACCGGCAAATCGGGCGTCCCGTCCGTGCCGCAGTCGATCCGGCCCCGGGTCTCCTGGGCCGACATGAAAAGGAGGTCGCCGTAGACGGAGAGGTCGCCCTGGCCGCCCGGGCAGACCACGGACACCCGTAGCGACGGGTTCGTCGCGTCGGAGACATCGTAGATGTTGAACCCGTTGTAGTTCCCCACGAAGACCAGGTCGTCCTGGAACGCGAGGTCCGAGTTCACGAACCGGCTGTCGGCGGGGTCGTCCTCGTTGTAGAAGCCGTCCGGCTTCGGCAGGTTCGCGACGAGGTCCATGTTCCAGGAAGCTTCTTCGGCATCGAGCCAGCCCGCTCCGAGCCCCACCCGCGGGTCGGAATCCCCACCCGGCGTGAAGCTCTGCGCGCTCGCCTCGGCGGCGGCGAAGAGCGCGGCCGTGAGGAGGAGAAGCCCGGTGCCCCGGGCGCCCCAGCGTCCACATCGGTCGAACGTCGTTTCGAATCTCATTTTCTGTCCCTTCTCCGTGTAGGCCGGGAATGAACCCGGTGGTCGCGGTCACGCCGACGGTCAGCCGTCAGCGTTCAGCATCCGGCTCATGCGGCCGATCTCGATGCGCTGGTCGCTGTCGACGTGGGAGGCGAACCGGAAGATCTCCGTCTCCTGTCCAGCTCCCGGAATGGAAAACAACTCCTCCACCATCTGCAACGCACCTTCGTGGTGGTACATCATGAACTGCAGGAAGAGCCGGTCGAACTCGGGTCCGGTCGCGCTCGCGAGCTCCTCGAGCTGCTCGGGCGTGAGCATCCCGGCCATGAGCTCGGCGTGGCCATGGTGTGCATGGGCGCCGTGGGGAGCGTCCAGATCGGGCACCTCCTCTCCCCGGCGTTCGAGCCACCGCTTCATGAGCGAGATTTCCGCGGCCTGCGACACCTCGATCCGGTGCGCCATCCGGCGGATGTCGTCGCGGTGCGCACGCTCCGGGGCGAGGCTGCTCATCTCGAGGGCCTGTGCATGGTGCGCGATCATGTTCTGCATGAACCGCACGTCCGCCTCGGTATGCCGGTCGCGGGCGATGACCGAGCCCGGCTGGGGTGCGACGACCTGCCCCTGGGTTCCGGGGGCGCCCGGCTGCACCGTGCGGGGGGCCGGAGGAGCCTCCTCCGGGATGCTCCTGCACGAGGCGACGACCGCGACCAGAAGAAGTGCGGCCGCCAACCTCGAATACGTCGAGGTTCGCATACGGTCGACCTCCGTCTCTCGAGCGTGAGCGGATCCGGTCGTGCCGGGAGTTCCGGCCCTGCGGGCTCCAGACCTACGCGCGCGGCCCGCCGAGCGGGTACGACTCCGTAGTTGCGTCACCATTCAATGTGGTACCGATCGGGCCCTCGCGCCAAGCCCCCTTCCGGCCTCTTCGGAAAATTTGCGACGGAGCCGGTATTCCATTCCGCATCCGCGCCCCCTTTCAACCCCGAACTCGCAGAAATTTCCCACTGGCACGAATCCGGCAACACGGAAGGAGTGGCCCGGGCTGGCGCGGCAGCGCCGAGCACGAGGCACCTGGCCGACTCGCCGGCGGATTGGACGCTCGGCTCTCAAACAGAAAAGAGGGGGGACGCACGATGCCAAGAAGAAAGAAGGTTTCGGACTCGGTGGTCGTGATCACAGGCGCTTCGAGTGGAATCGGGAAGGCCACGGCGTACGAGCTCGCCCATCACGGGGCGGCCCTGGTCCTCGCATCCCGGAGAGAGGAGGCGCTGGACGAGGTGAGAAAGAGGTGTGAGGAACGGGGCGCCCATGCGCTCGCCGTCCCCACCGACGTCACGAACGAGGACCAGGTGAAGGAGCTCGCCAAGCGGGCGGCGGAGACGTTCGGGCGGATCGATGTCTGGATGAACAACGCGGCGGTCACCCTCTTTGGGAAGGTGGAAGAGACTCCGACCCGGCCGTACTTCCGGGTCATCGAGACGAACCTCTTCGGCTACATCCTGGGCGCCCGTGCGGTGCTCCCCTACTTCCGGGAGCAGGGCCACGGCACGCTGATCAACATGGACTCCGTAGTCGGATCGACCCCGCAGCCGTATACGAGCGCATATGTGATCAGCAAGGCCGGGATCCGCGCGCTCTCCGCCTCGATCCGCATGGAGCTCAGCCTCGACGGAGCCAAGAACATCCACGTCTCCACCATCATGCCGGCGACGATCGACACGCCCTTCTTCCAGCATGCCGCGAACTACACGGGCCGTGAGGTGAAGGCGATGGAGCCGGTGTACCCGCCGGAGAAGGTGGCGCGCGCCGTGGTGCAGATGATCGAGAGCCCGAAGAGGGAGGTGTACGTGGGCGCCGCGGGCCGGCTCATGGCTGCGGAGCATGCGGTGGCTCCGGGCTTCTGGGAGTGGATGGGGGCCCGGCAGGTGGACGCGAACCATCTGAAGGAGACCCCCGCCGAGCAGAGCGAGGGCAACCTGTGGGAGCCCTCCTCGCGCTACACCGGGGTCCATGGTGGATGGCAGCACGACGGAGGCTTCCCGATCGGCAAGCTCGCCCTCGCGGGGACCGCGCTCGCGGTGGCCGCCGTGACGCTGCGCCGCCGATGACGGCCCCGAAGCCGGGATTCACGGGATCACCCACCCACTCGCAACCCGACGACTTCCGCTCGAGGATACAATGATGAGAAAGCTTCCCCCAAAGTACATTGCGAACTTCGACTCCAGTGTGGCCATGGTCCGTTCCACGGCGCGCTTCCTTCAGGGGAAGGACTTCCCTACGCTGGGGTTGGCCCCGTTTCTGAAGGGAATCCTCCCCCTCGCGAATCAGCTTCCGAAGAAGGCTCGCGAGATGGACTTCGCGCTCGGAAGCTGGGCGGAGTCGGTGAGGCCCGAGTCCCTCGATTCCGTGCGAGCCGAAGACGCCGCACGGTGGATCACGGGCCTCTACCCGGAGGATCGGCAGTACCCCGCGGTCATGGTCGGCGCGACCAACGGTGCGATGGTCCACCTCGCCGCCGCCCTCGGGGTGCCGTGGCTCCCGCAGAGCCTCCTCATCCCTGTTTCCCAGCTCGGCGTGCATCCGGACGACGTGAAGGAGGGAATGGAGGCGGGAATCGAGCCCGGCCGTCGGCTCCTCCGGGCGAACCCCGATTTCCAGCTCCACCACGTGCACGACCCGAACCAGCACCGGCTCATGCTCCACCTCATGACCGCCTTCCGGGTGAAGTGGATTCGACTCGCCCGTGCATACCGCCAGTTCATTTCCCGGACCCTCGCGCCCGGAGGCACCATCATCGTTCTGGACTGCACGCTCACCTGGCCCACGACCCAGGTGGGGGATCGGCACTTCTTCCAGTTCGGCGTTCCGGGTGGAGCGGAGCCCGAGGAGTTGATGCACGGGAGCGACCGGGTGCGCGACTTCCTCCAGCGCTACGGTTCGCACCGGGAGGGCTGGGACGCCCCGGAGCCGGACGCGGACCGGCCGGAGGCGGAGTGGGGGTTCGAAGGACGACTCCTCGACGACATCGAAGACTTCGCCGATGAACGAGGCTACCGGATCATTCGCCTGGGCTTCGAACGTCCCGAAGACCCCAGTCCCTTCGTCGCGGACCTCTTCCGCGCCGGCTACCGGGAGCGGAACCTCTTCGCGAACCGCCTCCTCGTGAGCTCGGCGATCCTCCACGACCCGTGGTGGACACTCCAGACCGGATCCGCGCCCTTCTGGCTTTCGTCGCCTGTCGAGCCGGCAGCCGGGAAGCTGGAGCGGTACCTCGACGAGAGCGAGCCCTTCGACTACATCCATGCGATGCTCTTTTCGCACGGGGTGGAATCCGTGGGCCTGGCCGGCATCGACCGGTGGCGCCGGATCCTCTCACGCGCTCGGAAGCAGGGAAGCTTCGTCGGAGTCGACGAGGAGGAGTTTCCACGGGACGTGGCATCCCTTTCCCGCTACCACGATGAGCTGAAGCAAATCCCCTCCCGCTACGGCATCCCGGGTTCCATGCGCCTGAGTCGCGTGAAGGAGTTTCTGGATTCCGCTCACGATCTCTACCCGGTGCAGTGGATCGAGGAGGAGGAGCCTGCGACCGTGGGGTGAATCAGCAACGGGGGCGCCGGAGGAGGTGTGGACCACCCGCCCGCGGAATGCGGGTCTACGCCTCCTCCGCGCGCTGGCCGCTCGAGACGGAGCCGGGGTTCGACCCGTCGATCACCTCGCGGATGTTCTGCGCCAGGTCCTGTGGAGTGAACGGCTTCTGGAGGAACGTCGACCCGGGCGAGAGCAGCCCCTGCCGTACGAGATCCTGGTCCGCGTAGCCCGACATGTAGAAGATTTTGAGATTGGGCTCCCGCAGAAGCATCGCGGCGCCGACCTCCACGCCGTTCATCCCCGGCATCATGATGTCCGTGAGGAGGAGGTCGATCCCACCGGCGTGCTTCTCCGCCAGCTCGAGCGCCTCCTCACCGCACGAGGCCGGGATCACGGTGTAGCCGTAGCGCGTGAGGCCTCTTCGCGCGACCGCGCGGACCGCTGGATCGTCCTCCACGAGAAGGATCGTTTCCGAGCCGCGAGCTGAACCTTCGCTCAAAGGGTCACCTTTCTGCTTGGTCCCCGCTGAGACGGTCGCCGGAGGCGGTGGACGGACGATGCCCGGCGGCTGGCGAGAATGCCGTAGCCTCTCAATACTGCACTTTTCCCCAGAGGGCCGCAAGCGTTCGGGCGGGCGCGGAATGGGGGTGGGTGAACCGCAGTGAACGCGTTGCTCAGGAGGAGTGGTGAACGAGTCTACGATCCGGGTGCGAAGCTACGAGTTGGACTCCTTCCACCACGTCAACCATGCCGTCTTTCTGAACTACTTCGAAGCGGCCCGGTTCGAGACGCTCGAGAGTGTGGGGTTCGATCCCGCGGAGCTCGCCCGGAGGGAGTGGGGGGTCCACGTCGTACGGGTCGAAGTGGATTACCGCCGGGAGGTCCGCCTCGGCGACCGCCTCACGATTCGGACCCGCACGGAGGAACTACGCAACACGAGCATGATCCTCGAGCAGGAGGCCGTGAACGGGAGCCGGGAGAACGAGGTATCCGCCTCCGCGAGGGTCGTCATCGTCTGGGTCGGTCCGGACGGACGTCCGATGCGGATTCCCGAGGAGGTGAGAGATGCGTTCGCACCCTCCTGAGGAGGACGCTCCTCGCCGCCCGACCTCGGCCGGACCCGAGTGCGATGGGGGAGCCGCCGAGCCCGTTCCCGCGTCGGCGACGCTCGGCAACGACGTGGTCGACCTCGCTCATCCCCGAACGGAGGGCAAGGAGGCGGATCGCCGGTTCCTCGAGCGGGTGCTCGATCCAAACGAGCGGGAGCTCGTGGCGGAAGGGGGCCGACGCACTCTCTGGACCCTCTGGGCCGCAAAGGAGGCCGCATACAAAGCCGCGTACAAGGTCGCGTGCGTGTCGGGCGACGCCCGGCCTACCTTTGGCCACCGGGCCTTTCAGGTGGCGCTCCGCGACCAGGGCGGCGGCGAGCCGTGGGGCGGGACGGTCCTCCACGGGGCTGTCCGCTATCCATTCGAAGTACGTGCGACCCGCGAATGGGTGCACGCACTTGCGCTTTCCCCGGGCGGGAGCTTCGACCGCGCGGTGACGGGACTCGAGCCCGTGGGCGAGCCGCCGACCGACTGGCGGGCCGCATTGCGCCGGGAGTTCACCGCCCGCGAATGGGATTCGGTCCATTCCTACCCGTCGGCCCTTGTCCGCCTCCGCTGCCGAAGAGCCCTCGCGGACGCCCTTGCGATCAGGCAGGAGCAGTTGGAGATCACGACCCGCCCGGGGCCGAGCGGGCGGACTCCGCCCGTCCTCCTCATTCGCGGCGACCCGGCCGGGACCGACCTCTCCCTCTCCCACCACGGACGCTTCGTCGGCTGGGCCTTCGCGGCCCCTCTTGAAGCAGAAGGCGGTCCGGCTCCCTTCAGCGGTTCGGACGGTAGTTCAGGAGCAGGGTGAGCCCCACGCGCTGGTAGTAGTGCTCCCCGAGGTCCGTCTCCGCACGGGTCCAGCCGAGCCTCATCGTGGCGTCCAGGTTCGCGGCCAGGGGCCGGGAGAGGGCGGCGTAGGCGATCGATGCGTTGTCCGCCTCCTCGCCGGGGATGAGACGCGCGAACTCGGTGGGCTGCACGTATCGCTTTGCGGTGAGGAGGCCAAAGAGGGTCAGGTCCACGTCTCGCCAGAGCGGGGCGGAGAGGACGGCGCGGATGCTCAGCGCGTCGTACTCGGGGCGGCGGGAGTTGGAGCGGTTCACCGCGCCCTCGATCCCCACCTGGCCGTAGACCTCCGCGGGCCTCGTCCAGAGCAGCCCGCCACGGTACGTCCGGTCCCGGCGGAACGGGTCTCGCTCGTCGAAGGTTCGCTGGCGGGGGTAGTGCACCCGGTCCAGGATCGTGTACCCGCGGAGGCTCGAATCGTCGTCCAGGCTCCGGGTGACCCCGAGCTCCAGCGAACGCAGATCCCGGTTCAGGAGAAGGAGCCTCTGCGCGAAGCTGGGCGCCCCGTATTTTGCCCACTCTCCCCCGGCCTCGAGGTCGAGGACCGTACCCCGGAGCGGTCGCGTCTCGACGCCGACCCCGGCCCGCCCACCCCAGTAGCCGGGCTGGAGGAAGAGGGGCATGGGGGGCCGGTCGTGCACCTCCCGCCCCCGCACGTTCCCCCGGAGCGTGACGAACCCGAAATCCGAGACCCTTCGCTCGTAGTTCAGGTCCGCCGCACCCACCCATTCCCGGGGAGCGTAGTCCTGGAGCTCGAAGCCACCTGCGGCGAATTGCCTGAGCCCGCCGTCGAAGGAGAACCGGAGCCGCTGCGACTCGTTCGCGAGGAAGCCGACCCGGCCCCGCACGCCGAACTCCCCGACCGCTGCGGCCGCAAACTCGGTGGAGTCGATGGCGGTGACCGCCGCAGCCGGAAGGTTGCCCTGGTATCCCTCCACGGACGCCCCGCCCGTGAAGACGAGATCTTCGAGGACCACCTGAGCCTCGGCAGGGGCCGCCGTCATAGGAAGGAAAAAGGCGCAAGCGAGTACGCCGGCGAGCGTGGTCCGCCACCTCAACGTCCGCCCCCGGGAATCCGCCTTCCGAACTCCTCGGCCTGCGCCTGGGTCTCCTCCCGGAGCATCTCGGCCTGCTCCCGGAAGAGGACCAGGAGCGCCATCTGCTCCTCGATCGGGAGCCCCGCCAGACCCTCGTCCTGAAGGTCGGAACTCATCCCCTCCGTGCGAGGCTGTCCGGCGGTCGGCACCCGGGGCACGATCCGCAGATCGTCGAAGCGGGCGAGCCCCGCCTCCTGGTCCTGAATCGTACGATCCCGGCGAAGCCGCCGGTCCAGGGCGTCGAGGCGGTCGTCGATCTCCTCGAGGACGGCATCGAACTCCCGCACCCGTGAAACGAGGAGGTTCTGCTTCGCCCGCAGCTCGGTCGGCCCGTCCCGCGGGTCGGGTTGCACGTCCGGGACGGGCAGGACGGGCATCTCCTGGAGGCTCTCCACCTCGGCCTCCACCTGCCGGACGCGCTGACGCACCTCGGCGAGGGACTCGAGCAGCTCCTGGCGCTCGTCGGAATCCGCGGTCGCCTCCAGCCGCGCGAGAAGCTCCTCCTCTCGCTCGTCGAGAGCCCGGGTGAGCTCCCGGCCGACGGTCACGAGCCGACGGTCGAGCTCCTCCAGCCGGCGGTCGTGGGCCTCGAGGGCTCGCGCCTGGGTGTAAAACGTCGCCATGGCGCCCGAGAGCTGCCCCTCGTCGTCCGACCTGCGCGCAGCCCGTACGACGTCGAGCAAGCGGTTGTACGACGTCTGGGCCGTGCTCCGCTCCGCGATCACCTGCTCGTAGAGCGCACGGGCCGCCTCGTATTCCTCCTCGAGGGCACCGAGTTGAGCCGCCAGGCCCGGGGCGGCGACGAAGAAGAGCACGGCGGCGGCCAACCCCCGGAGGAGGGGCCGCTTCCCGGGAGGTCCCGGGCGCCGGGCGGAGGTGCAGTGACGCATCACGCTTCGATCCCGTACTTCTCCAACTTGTAGTAGAGTGCGCTCGGCTTGATTCCGAGGAGGCGAGCGGCTTCCGCCTTGACCCCTCGGGCTTGCTCGAGGGCCTGCCGAAGCAGCTTCTCCTCCATCCCGTCGACGATTCGGTTCAGGTCCATGCCCCCGTTCGGGAGCTCGGCCGCGATCGGCGAGGGCATCGCACCACCCTCCCTCTCGGCGAGGCGGGGTAGATGGCTCGCCTCCAGCATCTCTCCGTCGGCGAGCACGAGCGCCCGCTCCACCACGTTTTCGAGCTCCCGGACGTTGCCGGGCCAGTGATACCCCTGAAGTACCTCGACGGCCTCGTTCGACACCGCCTCGACCGGGGAACAGGTCCGCTCGCGAAGCTTCTCGATGAAGTGGTTCACGAGCAGCGGCACGTCGGAGAGACGGGCCCGGAGCGGGGGTAGGTGGATGGGCACGACGTGCAGCCGGTAGAAGAGGTCCTCCCGGAATCCATTGCCCGACAGGAGCATCTCGGCGTCCTGGTTCGTGGCGGCGATGATCCTCACGTCCACGGGAATCGTCTCCTCGCCTCCCACCCGCTCGAGCTCCCGCTCCTGGAGCACCCGGAGGAGCCTGACCTGGGTCGTCGGTGAGATGGTGGCGATCTCGTCGAGGAAGAGGGTGCCTCCATCGGCGAGCTCGAAGCGCCCGCGCCGCTGCCGTTCCGCGCCGGTGAATGCGCCCTTCTCGTGACCGAAGAGCTCGGAGTCGAGAAGGCTCTCCGTGAGGGCTCCGCAATTGACCCGGATGAATGGCCCGTCCGTGCGAGCCGAGCCGGCGTGGATCGCACGCGCCACGAGCTCCTTTCCCGTCCCCGACTCCCCGTAGATCATGACCGTGGAGTCGCTGCGAGCCACCCGCTCCACCCACTGGAAGAGCTCGCCCATCGGTTCGGACTCCCCGACGAGCTCGCCGTACCTCGGCTCTGCGTCCTCCCTCAGGTAGGTGTTCTCGACCCGGAGGTCCCGGTTCTCCTTCCGGAGCGTCTCCCGGTCCGCCCGGATCCGGAGGAGGTGGTCGACCTTCACGCCGAACTCTTCCGAAGAAAAGGGTTTCGTCAGAAAGTCCACTGCGCCCAACTTCATCGCCTCCACGGCCTTCTCGATCGTGCCGTAGGCCGTGATCACGAGAACGTCGACCTGAGGGTGCTCCTTCTGAACCCGCTTCAGGACCTCGATCCCGTCCATGCGCGCCATCTTCAGGTCCGTGATCACCAGATCGGCGCCACTCTCGCCCAGGAGTTCGAGCCCGCGCACACCGCTCTCCGCCGAGTGGGTCTTGTGCCCCCTGCGGCGGAGGAGGAGCTCGAGGCCCTCCCGCACGCTGTCATGGTCGTCGATGATCAGGATCCGTGCCATCGGTCGTCGCCGGGGGATGCGGGGATCCGAGGGAGGTCTTCCGAGCCCCGGAAATATACGCGGAACTCCGCTCCCGCCCCAAGGCCGTCGTCCGAGTCCGCGCCCGGCGGGCCATTTCGTGGTGCGAGCTCGACCCGGGCTCCATTCGTCTCGAGGACGCGCTTTACGATCGCGAGTCCGAGACCGGCCCCCTTCTCCTTGTCGGTGACAAAGGGCTCGAAGACCCGCTCCCGAAGCTCCTCCGCGACGCCGGGGCCGTCATCCCTGACCGTCACCATGACCTCGCCCCGCCGGCTGCGCGCATCGAGGTGCACCCGCGACCCCGCCTGGGCGGCGTTCTGCATCAAGTTCAGGAAGACGCGCTTCGCGTGAGCGGGATCGGCACGCGCGAGAAGGGGCTCGGCGGGAAGCTCGAGCTCGAGCTTCCCGCCGGTGCTGGCCAACTCGGCCTCGAGGAGCTCGGCGGCCTCCCGGATCGGGACGCGGATGTCGTGGAGCCGGATCTCCGGCTGGAGCGGACGTGCGAAGGCGAGAAACTCGTCGATGATCTCGTTCAGGACCTCGACCTCTTTCCGCACCCTGCGAAGGAGTCGCTCCCGCTCCGCGGCGTCCTCGGTTTCGGCCGCCGCCGAGGCGAAGAGCTCGAGGCCGCCGAGCGGGTTCCTGATCTCGTGGGCCACCTGCGCCAGCATGAGGCGAAGCTGCTCGTCGCGCTGAAGGATTCCGACGCGCATCCTCTCCATCGCGCGGGAGAGCCGCCCGAGCTCATCGCCCCGCTCGATTTCGACCTCCCCGTCCATGCGCCCCCGTTGGATCCGGAGGGCCGCCCGACTCAGACGCTCGAGGGGATGCACGATGTTCGTCGCGAGGAGTGCGGCGAGGAAGGCGGCGACGAGCGCCCCCCCGAACGACCCCAGAAGCACGCTCCTCCTCAGCCGGTCGAGCGGGGCGAAGTAGTCCGCCGGCATGAGGACCGCGAGCATTGCCTCGGAGTCGTCGAGCTGCTTGAATCCGAACTTGTAGTGCCGTCCGTCCTCTCCTTCGAAGACGGGTGTCGTGGCCTGACCTGTCTCCCATGCTCGCGCGAGCTCCGCGTCATAGGCATCGAGCCAGTGGAGGCGGGTTCCGATCGGGAGGGAGTCGGCCGGAGCTGCGGAGACGAGAAGCGTCCCATCCTCGCGGAAAATCTGGGCCTCGTCCACATAGTCGAGGAGCCCCCGCAGCCGCGTGTGATAGACGTCCCAGGTCGGATTGTTCTCGTCTCCGGGTCGAAGCTCCAGCACCCACTGTCCCTGAAGTCCGACCTCGGCGGCGGCGCCGGCCACCCAGACGAGCTTCTCGTCGAGCTCGGTCTCGAGGGCGCCGCTCGCCGCACGCCAGGTCATCGCGCCCCCTACGGCCGTCAGCCCCACCGAAAAGGCGACGAAGACGAAGATGAACTTCCGGCGGAGGGACACGGGCGGCTCCTACGGCTCGCACGGAACCCGCTCGACACGGACCTCGCCGAAGCGGATCGCGAGGCGGGTCCGGGGCGCGACGACGATGTGGAACGGGTACTGGTTTCGCGGAGCGGGAGAGCAGAAGTCACCGGGAGCCCGCTCCACCACTTCTACGTTCGTGCCATCCGCCACCTGCAGAATCCGTCGCACCCCCACGGAATCGCCGGCCTCGAAGCGCTCTCCGACGCCGATCACGAGGACCATCTCCCGGGACCAGTCGACACTGGGCGGAGCGCGGTCGCCCTCCGTATGCGTTTCCCAGAACTCGAACCATCCGGAGGGCGCTGTGGCGAGTTCCCCGTCGGGGGCCACGAATGCCCGCGGTGAGGTGAGCCGTGTCGGGGTGTCCTCTCCCCGGTCGAAGCTCCCGAAGGGAACGCTTCCCCGGTACTCGGACTGCGCGTCTTCCCCGAGGGTGAGGAGACGGGTGAGCTGGGCGGCGAGCACCACACGACTCGCCGAGGGATCCGGTCCCGCTCCCTCGGGCCGGGCCGAGAAGAGCCCTCCGTCGGCGCAACGCACCCACTCCACTTCCTCATCTCGGCCGTGATCCCGGATCACGAAGATGAAGCGCGACTCGTTTCCACCGCAGGATGGGTTCAGGTCCGGGTCCAGCTCGGAGGTGAAGAGCTGAAGGCCCCGGGTCTCGTGGAGCTGGTGGATGAAGGAGGCGTAGTCCTGCGCCAATGCGCTCGGGTTCCCGCGGCTCTGGTGCACCTTCTCGTCCCCCACGAAACCCCGGTACGTGATCCGCTCCCTCAGCCCCCACGCTCCGGTCGAGCTCCAGACGAGGCTTTCCTCCACCGTCCCCTCGCCCAGCGCGAGCGGAGTCGACGCGCGCACCTCCACCTCTCCGACCCGGCCGAAGGGAAGGCTGGGGTCGGTGCCGCTCGGATCCGAGTCACATGCGATCGGGATGAGAAGGAGTCCGATTCCGGCGAGCATGCCCGCGAGACGAAGGAACGGCCGCTTCGGGAGTCGAATCGAGGTGCTGGAGCTCCGACCGGGACCTCGGGCCCGGGATCCCCACAGGGGTGTTCCCTTGACCGGATGATCGGAACGTCCGCACTCTTCCGTATGAATCATCGCGACCGCCTCAAGACCCTTCTCGTGGAGCGTTCCCTCGAACTCGGGGATTTCATCCTCGCCGGAGGGCAGCGCTCTTCCTACTACGTGGATGCCCGACGGACCACCATGTCCGCCGAAGGCCAGTTTCTCCTGGGCCATGTGGGCTTGCACGAAATCCGGAGCGGAGGCCTGGATCCGAACCGGCTCGGTGGCCTCACGATGGGTGCCGACCCCATCGCGTATGCTATCGCCCATCGGAGCTGGATCGAAGGGGAACCGATCGACGCGTTCTCCGTGCGGAAGGCTCCGAAAGAGCATGGGTCCCGCAATCGGGTCGAAGGGGGGCTGGTCTCCGGAGCCCGGGTCCTCGTCGTCGAGGACACCCTTACGACCGGCGGAAGCACCCTCTCCGCGATCGACGCCCTGGAAGAATCGGGCTGCGAGATCGCCGGTGTGCTCACCCTGGTGGACCGGGAAGCCGGCGGCCGTGCCCGGATCGAGGAGCGCGGTTACACGCTCCATCCCCTCTTTACCGCAAGCGAGCTCCTGGAAGCGGCGCGCCTCCGCGAAGCGCGCTGAACCCCGGCCCTCTTCCTTTCCCGATCGACATCTCCGACTCCTCGTGAGCCGGCCCATTCAGTCCATTCAGTCCAGCAACCGGAGCGGCATCACGAGACAGAGGTATTCGATTCCGCTCTCCTCTCCTTCTCCGGACACGGGCTCGATCGTCGCCGCCCGCTCCGGAGCCTTGAACCCGAGGCGAACCTCCTCCGTATCCATATAGCGGAGGATTTCGAGAAGATACGCGGCATTGAAGCCGATCTCCAGGTCGTCGCCTTCGAACTGCACCTCGATCTCGTCGTGTCCCTCTCCCAGGTCGGGCGTGAGGACGTTGAGTTGCATCTGCTCCTTCGCGAGGGACATCCGGATGCGATGCGTCTGGTCGCTCGCCACGACGGCCATCCGCCGAACGGCCGACTCGAGCGTCTTCCGATCGACCACGGCCCACTTGTCGTTGTCCCGCGGGATGACCTGATCGTAGTTCGGATACGAGCCCTCGATGAGACGCGTGTACACCTCGGTTCCCCCGGAGCGAAAGCCGAGGTGGTTGCCCTCCTGGCCCACCACGACCTCCTCTTCCTTCCCGAACAATCGCTGCACCTGCTGAAGCGCCGCCGGGGGCACGATGAACTGGACGGTCGTGTGCGACGACGACGCGGCCGGCACCGTCATCTTCGCGAGACGGTGTCCGTTCGTGGCGACCATTCGCATCTGCCCGTCCGAGAGCTCCCAGAGCACCCCATTCAGGATCGGACGACTCTCCTCCGTCGAGACCGCGAACGAGGTATGGTGGATCAGCGAGAGGAGGGTCTCCCCCGTCGCCTGCCATCCGCTCTCGAAGCTCACCGCGGGCAGCGTGGGAAAGTCCTCGCTCGGAAGTCCATTCAGCTTGAAGTGGCTCCGCCCGCAGCGAAGCTCGATCTGGTCTCCCTGTGTCGTGATTCGCACCGGCTCGTCCGGGAGCTCACGTGCGATCTCCTGGAGCTTCTTTCCGGGCGCGGTGAGGCTTCCTTCCAGACTCACGTCTGCCGGGACCTGGATCCGCACTCCGACATCGAGGTCCGTACCGCTCATTCGGACCCCCTCACTCGTGGCTTCGAAGAGGATGTTCGAAAGTACGGGAAGCGTCGTCTTCGTGGGAATGCTGGCCGATACCGCAGCAAGTCCCTTGTGCAGGTTCTGCCGCGTGATGGTGAAGTTCATCTAGACTCCACGAGCTTCGGGTTTGGGATGTCTTCCAGGTTCTCCACGAACGATTCTGTTGCTGTAACAGCATGTAACTGAAGAATCGTAGTAGTAGTAGAGGGTGTGGATGTGTGGAAGAACCGGGAGAAGGATACGGAAAAGGGGCGTGGGGCACCACCTCTCGTGAAGTGTGAAGAGCGTGGACGGAGGGTGGAAAGCGCGGGGATGAAGTCGGGGATCTCCACAGCCGGCGGAACCCCGACTCGATTCTCCACGGAATCCACAGCGATCTGCACAGCCCCTTCCACGTGCTCCGAAGGGCTCATTCGGGGGGAAGACCCAGTTCTTCCCGGAGCTCACGGACGGAACGTTGCAGCTTCTCGTCCGCCTTCAGCGCCTCTTCCACTTTCCGGATGGAGTGGATGACGGTCGAGTGGTCACGGCCGCCGAAGAATTCCCCGATGCGGACCAGGGAAAGCTCGAGGATGTCCTTGATCAGGTACATCGCCACCTGTCGTGGGATCGTGATGTCCTTCGTCCGTCGCTTCGAGGAAAGCGCCTTCGTCGAGACGTTCCAGCGTCCGGCGACGACCTCGCGGATCCGCTCGGCCGTCAGCGCCGCCTCGCCGTTCCCCCGGCCGGCCTGCGTCATGCTCTGCAAGGCGGTCCTCGCCAGATGGAGGTTGATGTCCTCCTTCCGGAGCGAGGAGTAGGCCAGAAGCTTGATCACGGCCCCCTCGAGCTCCCGGACGGAGGAGGTGCAGGAGCGCGCGATGTAGTCGATCACCTCGTCGTCGAGCACGAGGTGATCGTCCGCGGCCTTTTTCCTGAGGATCGCGACTCGCGTCTCGTAGTCGGGACGCTTGATATCGGCGACGAGGCCCCATTCGAACCGGGAGACGAGACGATCCTCGAGGCCGGGGATCTCCTTCGGCGGTCGGTCGCTCGTGAGGACGATCTGCTTTCGTGCGTCATGGAGGGCGTTGAAGGTGTGGAAAAACTCCTCCTGGGTGGCCTCCTTCTTCGCCAGGAAGTGGATGTCGTCGACGAGGAGGAGGTCCATGTCCCGGTATCGGCGGCGGAAGGTGCCCGTCGTACCCTCCTGGATCGCGGTGACCAGCTCGTTCGTGAACTGCTCCGTGGGCACGTAGGCGACCCGCTTCGACGGATGCGATGCGAGGATGTGATTTCCGATCGCGTGCATGAGGTGCGTCTTGCCGAGACCCACGCCCCCGTAGAAGAAAAGGGGGTTGTAGATTCTCGCCGGCTGTTCTGCCACCGCATGGCTCGCCGCGGAGGCGAGTTGGTTGTTGTTCCCCACGACGAAGCGATCGAAGGTGTAGCGCTCATTCAGGTCCGTGGCGCGCCCACCTCCGGTGTGGGAGGAGGAGGCGTCCGTCTGCGGTCCCGTCGGCACCGGGGTCGAGGTCTTCGGCGAAGAGACCTCGATGAATGGCACCGGGTCATCCTGCGCGGGGGCGGAGGAGCACTGGAAGCCGATCGAGAGAGGGCGACCGAGGATCGTTCGGACGATCTCCTCGAGGTGGTCCCCGTACTTGTCCTTCAGCCACTGCGCGTGAAACTCGCTCGGGGTCTCGATGATGAGCTCGGTCCCGGTGAGCCCCACGGCGGTCGTGGCGGAGAGCCAGGTGCGGTAACTCTGTTCCGGGAGTGCGTTCCTCGCCGCTTGTAGCGTTCGGGACCAGAGTTCGGACGCGCTGAGCTCCATGCCGTACCGAGGTGTGGATTGTGGCCGCAGAGAGGCGAGTACGCCACGGGGGGACAAGCCTAGGAGGGGGCTCCTGAAATGTCAATCGTGCCGTGTGAAGACCCGGAAGAGAGAGAAAAAACGCATTGCCGCAGCAGTCACGAGACGGGCATGGCTTGACTGGATTCCGCGCGGGCCGGTACCTTTCCATGCTCGCTTCCATCCTGTACAGGAACCGAAAAGAACGAGCGTGGAATCATGAAGCCGACATACAAGCCTCGGAACCGGAAGCGGCTGAACAAGCACGGCTTCCGTGCCCGGATGAAGACGAAGGGGGGTCGGAAGGCCCTGAACCGCCGGAGGCAGAGGGGTCGCCGAAGCCTCACGGTCAAGATCGGGTCGAAGTAGGACCCGATGGAGTCGGCGCTTCGGAGCTCCGGGGCGCCCGGGGGGAGCAGGAAGTATCCTCGCGCCGATCGGATCCGGCAGACGAAGGACATCCGGCGGGTCCTCCGCAGAGGCAGGAGGACGCGGACCCGGCATCTCGAGTTCTTCGTCCTTCCGTCCGAGACCGGGCATCCCCGATTCGGGGTCATCGTCCCCCGTCACAGGAACACGATCGTGAAGCGGAACCGACTCCGGCGACGCCTCAGGGAGATCGGCCGCGTGGAGGTGTTGCCAAGGCTCCGGACTGCGGGATGCTCGACGGACATACTCGTCCGCACCCGCCCCGAGGCGTATCGGGCACCCTTCCAGGACCTCCGCCTGCAGCTCGTAGAGTTCACGGAACGCCTTTGTTCAAGCATCTCCTCGTCGGACTGATCCGCTTCTACCGGGTGGCGATCTCCCCATTCACGCCCCCGTCCTGTCGGTTTACGCCGACCTGCTCCACGTACGCCCTCGAGGCGGTGGAGCGGCACGGGAGCCTGAGGGGAGGGTGGCTCTCCGTGCGCCGACTCGCCCGCTGCGGTCCCTTCGGTGGAAAAGGCTACGACCCGGTGCCACCGCTGGGCGGTGAATCCCCGGGAAATGGACACGCGGCGCCCAATGGGCCCGCGGGAGGAAAGTGAACCAGCCGTGAACACCGAAACCCGTTTCCTGCTCGCCGTCCTCCTCATGATGGGCGTCCTGATCGGGACGAACGTCCTCTTTCCGCCTCCCGCCCCCGAGGACGTGCCGGTCGAGGAGGAGGTGGAGGCGCCGGTCGAAGAGCGTGAGCCGACGCCCGAGGAGGTCGCGCCGGAAGCGGCGCCCGAGGTGCCGCAAGTGCCCCCGGGGATCGTCGAAGCCCCACCGGAAGAGGAGGAGGTACCGGCCGTAGAGCCCGAAGAGGTGGCGGCGGAGAAGATCGTGGAGGTGGAGGGGCCCCTCTACCGGATGCGCTTCTCGAACCAAGGTGCGGCGCTCGTGGGAGCGGAGCTCCTCCAGTTCCAGACGTTCGTGGAGCCGAATGGCCCGGTTCGCCTCGTCCACGAAGGAGACCGGACGTTGCTCTCTCACCGGATCCTGGTCGGAGCGGATACGATCGATTTGCGGGGGGCTCCATTCGAGGTGGAGCCCTCGGACGGCCTGCGACTCGAGGCGGGGGGAGATTCCGGCACGCTGACCTTCCGGTACCGGCACCCCGACGTCGCCTTCGGACTCGAGGTCGAGTATCTCTTCGATCCCGACTCGTACCTCGTGGAGGCACGGGGTCGTGTGTTGGGAATCGACCGCGGGCTCCTCATCACCGGCCTCGGCAGCGGGCTTCAGTTCAACGAGGTGGATCCGGACGAAGAGGCGAGCGCGATGCAGTACGTCGTGAACCACCGCCAGGAAGGCATCCGCTCCCGAGCCCTCGAGGACATCGAAGCGCGACGTGTGGAGGATGGACCCTTCTTCTGGGCCGCGATGAAGAGCCGCTATTTCCTGTTGGCGCTCCTTCCCCACGCGGAGGTGGGGGGCGCCGATCACGTCGGCGGCCTCCTCGTGGACGAGATGGAAGGAGAGTACCGGGCCGAAGTGGCCGCGACCTTCCCCGTGGGCCGGGATGGGATCTTCGCGTATCGCGTGTTTGCAGGGCCGCAGGACTTCGGTCAACTCCAGGCACTGGGCCACGACCTGGAACAGGTGAGCCCGGTAGGGTGGGGGTTCTTCCGACCCATTCTCAGGCCCTTCGTCGGCCTCGTCACGAGGATCCTGGTTTTTTTCCACCAGAGCCTCGACATCGGATACGGCTGGGTTCTCGTCCTCTTCGGAGTGCTGATGCGGGTAATCCTCTTCCCGCTCAACCACAAGGCCATGAAGGCTCAGCTCCGGAACATGGCCGTCCAACCCCTGCTGAAGGACATCCAGACGAAGTACAAGGATCAGCCGGAGAAGATGCAGAAGGAGCTGATGAGGCTCTACAAGGAGCATGGCTTCAACCCCATCGGCGGGTGTTGGCCGATGTTGATCCCGCTCCCGATCCTCATCGCCCTCTTCTTCGTGTTGCGGGAGACGATCGAGCTCCGGGGGGTGCCCTTCCTCTGGCTGCCCGACCTCTCGCTGAGGGACCCGTATTTCATCCTGCCGGTCCTGCTCGGCCTCTCGATGTTCCTCCTCCAATGGATGAACATTCGGGTGATGGACGAGGTGCCCCCGCAGATGAAGATGATGATGTGGATCCTTCCCTTCTTCATGGTGGTGATCTTCTCCGCGCTCCCGTCGGGGCTGAACCTCTACTACTTCACCGCGAACATGGCGACGCTGCCGCAGTCGTACTGGATCGCCCAGGAGCGGCGAAAGGCCCAGGCGGAGCAGAAGGCCCTGGCGCCCACGCCAGGAGACTGACGAGGAGGGACAGAGGTGGCTCGGGGTCCGATTCCCAGCGACACCATCGCCGCCCTCAGCACCGCGGTCGGCCGAGGCGCGACCGCCGTGGTGCGTCTCTCCGGCCCGGAGGCGGTCGAGGTCCTTCTCCTCGTGGCGCCCGAGCTCCCGGAGGTGCCCGCTCCCCGGCGTGCTCGCTTCGCTCGCATCATCCACCCCGAGGACAGCACGGTCGTGGACCAGGCCGTGGTGACGGTCTTCCGCGCTCCAGAGAGCTATACGGGTGAGGACGTGGTGGAGATCTCCGGGCACGGCGGGTGGCTTGCGCCCAGCCTCGTCCTCGACGCATGCCTCGCGGCTGGCGCGCGGGAGGCGGAGCCGGGAGAGTTCACGCGCCGGGCGTTCCTGAACGGGAAGCTGGACCTGGTGCAGGCGGAAGCCGTCCTGGACCTGGTGGAGGGGAGGAGCCGTGCCCTCCACTCGGCCGCGGTGCATCAGTTGGACCGGGGTCTCTCCATGCGGATCGGCCGGCTGCGCGAGGCCCTGATCGGGCTCGAGGCCCTCCTCGTGCATCATATCGACTTCCCGGAGGAGGACGACGCCCCGGTCTCGGTCGATGCGATCGGCGGGGAAGCGGGCACGCTCCTGGAGGCCCTGGACGACCTCCTCGCCACGGCGCCGGAAGGGGAGCTGCTCCGGGAGGGGGCGCTGACCGTGCTCGCGGGTCGGCCGAATTCAGGGAAGTCGAGCCTGTTCAATGCGTTGCTGGGGGAAGAACGGGCGATTGTCACCGAGGTGCCGGGGACGACGCGCGATGCGCTCGAAGCGGTGGTGACGCTCGGAGGCTTCCCTTTCCGGATCGTCGACACGGCGGGCGTACGGAAGGGGGGGGAGCGTGTGGAGCGGGTGGGGATCGAGGTGGCGCGGCGATACGTCGCGCGTGCGGATCTGGTGCTTCTCTGCGTTCCGGCCGCGGAGGCGTGGAGTGCGGCAGATGCCGAATTCGTGGCTGGAGGTTTGGAGTGCCCGGTGGTGGTCCTCCGGACGAAGGCGGATCTGGCCGTGGAGATGGCGCCGCCCGCGGGTGGAGTAGCTCGGCCCGCGGGGCGCCTGTCGGTGTCGGCGCTGACGGGCGAGGGCCTGGACGGCATGCGGGAGCTGCTTCCGAAGCTCGTCTACGAGGGGCTGGTCCGGGCGGAGGGGGGCGCGCCGGTGCTCACGCGGCGCCGGCAGAGCCGCGCGGTGCGGCGTGCGCGGGATGAGGTGGCGGAGTTTCGGAGGGCGCTGACGGAGATCGGGCTCCCACCGGAGGTGGCATCGGCACATCTGAAGGAGGCGGCTTCGGCGCTCGAGGAGGTCGTGGGCGGGGTGTCGACCGAAGACGTGCTGGATCAAGTATTTCGCCAGTTCTGTATCGGAAAGTAGAGGGGTGGAGTACGGAGGGGGCGTAGGGGCAAGAGAGGAGGTGCGGGCATGAGCGGAAACGACGCAGCAGCCAGACGATTCGTGGTCCGGGGACGGGTGCAGGGTGTGGGCTTTCGTTGGTGGACGCAGAAGACGGCCGGGCAACTTGGGGTGTCCGGGTGGGTGCGGAACCGGGAGGATGGGGCGGTGGAGGTCTTCGCCGAGGGTCCGGAGGACGCGGTGGGGGACCTCGGTGCCCATCTGCGCGAAGGACCGCCTTCGGCGACGGTCGAGGAGGTCTTGGAGGAGGAAGCACCGGCGTCCGGGGAGAGCGGGGGGTTCGGGATCCGGCATTGAGCAACGGGCGAGGAAGTGGGCGGAAGGAGAGAGATGAGCGGTCGACGTGGAGGCCGGAGGCGAGGAGAAGCGAACGGATGAGGGAGAGCTACGACGTCATCGTCATCGGCGGTGGCCACGCGGGCGCCGAGGCGGCCGCAGCGGCGGCCCGACTCGGTTCGCGGACGCTGCTGGTGACACCGGATCTGGGGCGCATCGGGCAGATGAGCTGCAATCCCGCAATCGGGGGGGTGGCAAAGGGGGTCGTGGCGCGGGAGGTGGATGCGCTCGGCGGCGTGATGGGACGCGCCACGGACGCGTCGCGGATCCAGTTCCGGATGCTCAACCGTTCCAAGGGACCCGCGGTACGGGGGCCGAGGGCGCAGTGCGATCGCGGATTGTACGTGCGGGCGGTGCGCCGCATTCTGGACGAGTTGCCGAACCTGGAGCTCTTCCAGGAGGTGGTGACGGAGCTTTTGGTCGACGTGGACGGTGTTCGAGGAGTGAGGACGCGGGGCGGGCTCCAGTTCGATGCGAAGGCGGTAGTGGTGACGGCGGGTACCTTCCTCCGAGGAAAGATCCATGTGGGGGGCGGCGTCGGCGTCGGTGGGGGGCGTGCCGGCGAGGCGGCGTCCCTCGAGCTCGCGGAGGCGCTCGAGGCCCGGGGGCTCCGGGTCGAGCGGTTCAAGACGGGCACCCCTCCTCGGATCGATGGGCGGACGGTGGACTTCTCCCGGCTCGAGCTTCAAGAGGGGGATCCGGAGGATTTCCGATTCAGTGCATACCACCGGGAGGAGATCCCCGAACAACGACCGTGTTGGATCGGGTGGGCGGGTGAGGGGCTCAAGGCGGTGGTGACGCGAAGCCTCGATCAGAGCGCCCTCTACGGCGGAGAGATCTCCGGGCGCGGCCCTCGGTACTGCCCGTCGATCGAGGACAAGGTCGTGCGGTTCCCGAATGCGCCGCGTCATCAGGTGTTTTTGGAGCCGGAGGGCCTGGAAACCACCGAGATCTACGTGAATGGGCTGTCGACCTCCCTCCCTGCCGAAGTCCAGCTCGAGTTCCTCCGCACTATTCCGGGGTTGGAAGAGGTGCGGATGACTCGGGTCGGATACGCCATCGAGTACGACTACTTTCCGCCGCACCAGCTCACGCATGCACTCGAGGTCCGCGAAGTGGAGGGGTTGTACTTTGCCGGCCAGATCAATGGCACCACCGGATACGAGGAGGCGGCGGGCCAGGGTGTGATCGCCGGTGCAAACGCGGCGCTGCGGGTACAGGCCCGGGATCCGGTCGTGCTGGACCGGGATGAGGCGTACATCGGAGTCCTCATCGACGATCTGGTGACGAAGGGGGTGGATGAGCCGTACCGACTGTTCACCTCGAGGGCCGAGTTCAGGCTGCTACTGAGGCAGGACAATGCCCCTGCGCGGCTGGGGCCGCGCGCCCGGGAGGTCGGTCTCCTGATGGCGAGCCAGGCGGAGGCACTGGAGCGGCGCCTCGGGGAGGAACGACGGATCCGGGCCTGGTTCGATGAGACTCTGCTTCCCCCGCTGAGCGTGCATGAGGTCCTCGAGGAAGTCGGAAGCTCGCCGATACAGAGCCCCACGCTCGCGGTGGACCTGCTCCGCCGCCCGGAGGTCCCAGCGAAGGGTCTGCTGTGGGCGGGGGGTCAGGCACTGGAGGGGGACGGAACGGAGGATGCATTGGCGGCCGTGGAAGTCGAGGTCAAGTACGAGGGGTACGTGCGGAAGGAAGCCAAGCGGGCAGAGCGGCTCAGGGCGCGTGCAGAGTTCCGCATCCCGGCAGATGCTCCGTTTGCGGAGATGGAAACCCTGTCGAAGGAGGCGAGGGAGAAGCTCGCGCAAGTGCGTCCAGAAAGCCTGGCGCAGGCCGGACGGGTGTCCGGAGTGTCGCCGGCGGATCTTCAGAACCTCGTGCTCGAGGTGCGTCGGATGGGGGGAGGTGGGGCGCGGGAGGCCCGAAGAAGTGCGGAGGCGGATGCGAAGACATAGTGTAGTGTCGCAGAACTCACGTGAGCACCGAGAGTGTCGAAGCGCCGCTCCAGGTGGGCGCGACGACGGGGCATAGCACCGCTACGACGAGGAGGAGCAACGACCTTGGAGCGGATGCAGCGGCGCTCGATCCGTCATCCCGGGTTATTCACCACGCCGATTTGAGTGACTATCGGTAACTATCACGGCTCTATGGCCTGCTTGCGGAGGGATCCAGGGTGGTGGGAGCCGAGACGGCCCCCTTTCCCCCATCCC
>SKKN01000031.1 GCA_007121455.1 Gemmatimonadota bacterium
CCTCGTGCGTCCGGGGGGCAGCAGGGTCTCCCGGGAGCGGGGTCCGGCACATGTCCGGGATCCCGCAAGTGCGTGAGCTCCAGATCCGTCCATGGCTCTTTGGGACGGATCGCTCAGCCGCCCGGGCCCGGGCTGGGCCCACCGTGGGAGGTGGGGGGTGCGCGGTCGAGCGCTTCCCGGGACTCAGACGCTCGAGGAGGGGCAGAGACGTGAGAGGACACAGACTTCGCAGCGGGGGGTTCGTGCTTTGCACACCGCCCGTCCGTGCCAGATGAGGAGGTGCGCCAGCATGGTCCACCGCTCGGGGGGAAAGAGGTCGACGAGGTCCTTTTCGACTTTCTCGGGATTCTCCTCGCGGGTGAAGCCGAGCCGCCGCGACAAGCGGCGGACGTGTGTGTCCACGACGATGCCCTCGTCGACCCCGAAGGCGTTCCCAAGCACCACGTTCGCGGTCTTGCGGCCGATCCCGGGAAGCTTCTTCAGGTCGGTCATGCTCCGCGGAATCTCTCCCCCATGATGCCTCACGACCGCGGTTGCCATCCCGATCAGGTTCGCAGCCTTGTTGCGGAAAAACCCTGTCGACCGGATGACCTCCTCGAGCTCCTCCTGACGCGCCCCCGCCAGATCCTCCGGCTCGGGCCACTGCCGGAAGAGCTCCGGCGTGACCATGTTCACACGCTCGTCCGTGCACTGGGCGGAGAGAATCGTCGCGACGGCGAGCTCGTACGGATTCCTGTGCGTCAGCGCGCAGGTCGCATCCGGATACTCCTCCACGAGAAGCTCGTACACGACTCCGGCTCGCTCGCGACGGGCCTTCCTCGATTCCCTTCCCTTCACCCTCTTCGTCACCTTCGCCCCCTTCGCCCCGTTCGCCCCGTTCGCCCCGTTCGTCCCCTGTCCTCTCGCCCCGCTCGCCCTCACGCCTCGTCCTCTCTTTCGTCGCCAGCGTCCGATCCGCCTTCCGCTCGGCCTTCCGATCCGCCTTCCGGCTCGGGGGCGAGTCGAATCTTCCGGAATGGAAGGCTCGAGCCCCTCGGATCCGATTCCGCCTCACGCCCGGCCCATCGTTCCTCAGGCCCGACCACCTCCGGGAAGCGGTCGAGGTACCAGAACGTGCGGGCCCCAAGCTTCAAAACTTCTCCGGTGTTCAGCACCGAATAGAGCCGATCCAGCGATCCCCCCGGCAAGGTCGTCGAGAAGTCCTCGCCTTCGGGGCGCGCCTTCTCCCCGAGCCAAGCCCCGGCATCGCGGAGAGGGAGAGGCGGGAGCGCGATCACGCTGAGGCCCGGCCGATCGTCCCTCATTCCCATTGCCACGAGGAAGGATATCGTTTCCCCGGTCCCGACGGTCCAGAAGTAGCCATCCAGCGCCTCCGCGGGCCCCTCCTCCTCGGGCCCGGACCAGAAGAGATGGCGCGGGAGTTGGAGGTACCCGGCATCCGCCGGAGCCCGCGGCTCCCATTCGGTGGGAGAGGGGGCCGCCTCGACCAGATACCGCGCCACCCCGGTTTCCATGAGGAAGTACGGCTCACCCGCTCTCCAGAAATGGAAGCCGTGGAAGGCGAGCGCCCCGTACTGGTGGAGGAGTTCGGGATCCTCCCCACCCCCGCGCAGCTCCTCGACGAGCGCTCCGGTCGATGGAAGGAGGACGAAGGACCCGAGGTCCCGGAGGTCGACCCCCTTCTCCTCTGCATCCTCCTCGATTCTTCGGAAATGCCCCACGGCGAACTCCCGGCTCGGGAGGGAGAGCTCGAACGGGGTCCGCCGACCATGGGCGTCGTGGATCGAGGTCATTGGAACGCGGCGGGGATCGAGGTCGATACGTCGTGGGTCGAGGTCATCGGAACGCGGCCCGGGTCGAGGTCAATGGGGTGTGGGTCGAGGTCATCGAAGGAGCTCCGTGCCGGTCACGGTCCGATCCGCCTCGCCTCGGCCTCGGACTCGACGAGGTCCGGCGACACCTTGCGAAACAGCCGACGCAAGCGCTCCCGCAGGGGAACTTCCCGCACGAGCACGAGCTGAAGCGAGCCTCGCTCCGGACCGGCTCCGCTGATCCATACGTAGTGCACGTCCCCGAGATCCCCGGGACTGGGCATGGTAAAGCGCTCTCCCTCCCACTCGAACTCCAGCTCGCGTTTCCGCTGGAACTCCTCCTCCGTCCAGACCTGCTCGATGTAGAAGTCGTACTCGACCCGGAAGAGCCCTTCCTCCACCTCGTCTCCCACCTGGTAGTAGAAGGGATCGAAATCCATCCCCTGGCCCCGCTTGTACGCCTCCTCCATCGCGTAGTCCACGCCCTCGAGCGCGTCGTCTTCCGCGAGGAACTCCAGGTGGTGGCGGAGCTCGTGAGTGATCGTCTCCCAGATCTCCCCCTCCCAATCGAACTCGGGCGTCCGCTCGGCCACCTTCCGGAAGGAGCCGTAGTAGAGCGCCAGGAAGGAGCGCGTCGTCTCCGGCCCCATGTAGCCGGACGGATAGGGCTCCGTGTAGCACATCCCCATCGTCCAGTAGTCCTCGTGGTCCGGATGAGCCTCCACCTCCCGTTTCACCACCAACCCGTCGATCCCTTCCTTGTACTGCTCGGGGATCTCCTTCCACATCTCGTGGGCGATCCGGTCGAAGGTTTCGAAGTCCATGGGCTGCGAACGGGGCCGTGCTCAGCCCGTCGGACCGTCGAGAGGGTCCTTGGGATCCTTCCAGATCGCCTTTCGCAGGAGGAGCCCCAGCACCGCCGCGTACCCCCCGATGAAGAAGAGCATCCAGGTGAGGAGTTCGATGTCCATGTTCGCTTCCTCCATCGAATCAGACGCGGGAACGATCGGACGAGCTCGTCGTCTCGGTCATCGGCCCGGCCCGGACGCGGCGCGCAAGAAAATCATTGAGAGCGAAGACCACGAGGAAGAGGACCAGCCACTGCACGACCATCGTGCCGGTGCTGAACGTCTCGAAGGGATTCCACCAGGTATCCGGGTGATCCACCACGGACTGGTACACCCACCACCCGAAGATACCGACGAAGAGCACCGGGATCATCCGCATGCAGACGGACCACCAGCGGCCGATGTGAACGTCGCTCGTTTCGTTGATCTCCGCCCGGGCCTTCTCGATCCCGTACCGCGTCACCGCGAGCGCGGTGAGGAGGCCGCTGATGAGCAATCCGACGCCCCAGACCCAGTCCTGATTGTCGAGGAAGGTGATGTTCACGGCAGACGGAATGCCGAAGAGAAAGGTCGCGAGCCCCACCCAGACCGCCGCGCGGCGACGCTCCACCCCGAAGTTCATCAGGTTCGTCGTCGCCAACTCGAACATCGCGATGAAGGAGGAGATTCCCGCGAGGGCCAGCGCAAGGAAGAAGAGCGCCGAGAGAACCGCCGCGCCCGGCATCGTCGCCAGCAGGTCGACGATGTAGATGAAGGTCAGCCCCACGTTCCCGGCGGCGAGGGCTTCGGCCGCGACCTCGTCCGGAGCGACGGCGAAAAGCGTCCCCAGGATGATCGCTGCGGCGACGAACCCGACGAGGACGTCCGAGAAGGCGATGATCCCGGAGTTCACACCGATGTCCTCGCGGTCGCGAGCGTACACCGCGTAGACCATCATCAGTCCCCACCCGGCACCCGTCGACCATGCCACCTGCGTGAAGGCCTCGAGCCAGACCCGCCCGCTCAGGAGGAGGGACCATTCCGGTACGAAGAGGTATCTCAGCCCCTCGCCCGAACCCGGCAGGGTGACCGCCCGGACCGCGAGCACCAGCAGGATGAAGAGGAGGGCCGGGAGGAAGATCTTGAGGACCCGTTCGAGACCTCCCTTGATCCCGCGGAAGACCACGCCGGCGGTGAAGGCGACCGCCGCGGCATGGTATCCGATCGTCTCCACCGGGCTTCCGATGAACTCATCCCAGAAGGCCTGCCCCTCGATCCCCGGCTGCATCCCGCCGGTGGCGGCCACCACGAAATACCGGATGCACCAGCCCGCCACCACGGAATAGTAGAACATGATCCCGATGGTGACGCACGCCATGAAGGCGCCGGCCCAGGTGTTGCGCGGGCCCATGAAGTCCCGGAATGCGCCGATGTTGCCGAGACGGCTCCGGGACCCCATCAGGAACTCGCACATGAGGAGGGGAACCGCCCAGACGACCACCCCCACCGTCACCGCGACCAGGAAGGCTCCACCGCCCCATTCGGCCGCGACACGAGGAAAGCGCCAGATGTTCCCCGTGCCCACCGCCATGGCCACGGCCGCCACGATGATCGCAACCCGACTTCCCCACTGCTCCCTCTCCTCTCCGGCCATGCTCCCCTCGACTCCTCGGTCGCGTGGTTGGGATCAGCCGCTGCTCACTCCGAGTCCACCAGCCTCTCCCGGATCCACGGGGCGACCTGGTCCATCGCCACCCGGATCTGCTCGAGCGTGTCCCTGTCCCGGATCGTCACAGACCCGTCCTCCGCGCTCTGCCCGTCCACCGTCACGCACCAGGGAGTACCGGCTTCATCCTGGCGACGATACCGCCGCCCGATGGACCCGGACTCGTCGTAGAAGGAAGGAATCGAAGCCCGGCGAAGGCCCTCCTGAAGCTTTCTCGCCATCTCGGGGAGCCCCTCCTTTTTCACCAGGGGGAAGACGGCGGCCTTCACCGGCGCAAGACGCGGATGGAGCGCCAGCACCACTCGCTCCTCGCCCTCCACCTCCTCCTCCCGGTATGCGTCCGCGAGGAGCACGAGGAGGACGCGGTCCACTCCGAGCGAGGTCTCCACGACGTAGGGGATGAACCGTTCCCCTCCTCCCGGATCGATGTACTCCAGCCGCTTGCCCGAGTACTCCTGATGCCGCGCGAGGTCGAAGTCGGTGCGGTTGTGGATCCCCTCGAACTCCTTCCAGCCGAAGGGGAACCGATACTCGATGTCGAACGCCTTCTTCGCGTAGTGGGCAAGCTCGTCCGGACCGTGCTCGTGGAACCGGAGGTTCTCCTCGCGGATCCCCAGCGACCGGTGCCACTCCATCCGGTCCGCCTTCCAGAACTCGAACCACTCCTCGTCCGTCCCGGGCTTCACGAAATACTGCATCTCCGCCTGTTCGAACTCTCGAGTCCGGAAGATGAAGTTGCCCGGGGTGATCTCGTTCCGGAATGCCTTTCCGATCTGGGCGATGCCGAAGGGCACCTTCTGACGGGCCGTCCCCTGGACGTTCAGAAAGTTCACATAGATGCCCTGGGCGGTTTCCGGACGAAGATAGACCTGCGCTCCGGCATCCTCCACCGGTCCCATGAACGTTCGAAACATGAGGTTGAAGTTCCGCGGTTCCGTGAAGGCGTCCTTCGTGCCGCAGACGGGACACTGGCCCGCCTCGACCCCCTCCAGGTCCGCGCGGAATCGCCGGTGGCAGTTCGTGCACTCCACGAGCGGGTCCGTAAAGCCCTCGACGTGCCCGGACGCCTCCCAGACCTTCGGGTGCATGAGGATGGCCGCATCGAGCCCTTCGATGTCCTCGCGCTGATGGACCATCCGGCTCCACCAGAGGTCCTTCACGTTTCGCTTGAGCTCCGCACCCAGTGGGCCATAATCCCAGACCGACCCTGCGCCTCCGTAGATCTCGGAGGACTGGAAAATGTATCCCCTTCGCTTGGTGAGGGAGACGAGCTTGTCCATCACGGTGGTATCGGACATGAACCTCGGGTTTCCGGGAAGATGAGGTGGATGGCACCGGCCGCGCCCCCCCGGGAGGAAAGCCAGCCTGGAAGGCCCGAAACCTAGGAGAGGGGCGGATCCTCAGCAAGGCGACCGCTTGCCTGCGGCCCCCTCGCCCGGTTATGGATCCGTACACTCATCGGGCCCTCCCGTTACGGGACCTCGGAAGGTAGCGCACGACCGAGAACCCACCGGACGGTCGAGGGTACGAAAGAACTGCCGTCCGCGTCTCGCGCGGACGCAGCCCTCGAGCATCGATCGTTGGAGGAAACCGAGCATGCTGACGTTCACCGAGCAGGCCCGTGACACGGTCCTCTCTTTCATACAAGAAGGGGAGGGCGACCTGCAGGCCCTCCGCATCACCCTTCGAAACGGGAGTCCGCTGGCGCCCGCCTTCGAACTCTCCCTCGTCGGCGTCGAAGAGGCCGGCCCCGAAGACCTCACCCTCGACGCCGAGGGCTTCAAGGTGATCGTGGAGAAGGAGAGCGTGGACCGCCTTGAAGGAGCGACGGTCGACTTCGTAGAGCGGCTCAACGAGAGCGGCTTCGAGATCCGGCCCGCCGAGGGGAAGAGCCTCCACAAGGTGGAAGCGCCGTCGGGGGAGCTGGCCGACAAGGTGCAGGCGGTTCTGGAGCAGCAGGTCAATCCGGCGATCGCAGCCCACGGCGGCCGCATCGACCTGGTGGAGGTGAAGGGAACGGAGCTGTACATGGAGATGTCCGGCGGGTGCCAGGGATGCGCCATGTCCCGCCTGACGCTTCAGCAGGGGGTGGAAAAGATGATTCGCCAGTCCGTCCCCGAGGTCACGGAGATCCATGACGTGACGGACCATACGGCAGGAGACAACCCCTACTTCACCGGTTGACGGAGCCGTGACCGCGGTGCGTCCAGGGCGGATTCTCCTTCTCCTCCTCGTCCTTGGCGCGTCCGCGTGTGCACCCAACCGGGCCGAATCCTCCCAGCCCGCCGTCACGGAAGAAGGCGTACCCCAGGTGGGACCGGCGAGAGGTGCTCTCGTTCTCGCAGGTGGCGGCCAGCTCGGCCCCGAGATCTGGAACCGCTTCGTTCAACTCTCCGGAGGCTCTCGCTCCCGGATCGTCGTGATCCCGACCGCCTCGACCGACGAGGACATCGTGGCCGGGATCTCCGCCCTGCACCAGATCACGGCCGCCGGCGCCGGGGAAGTGCTGCTCCTCCACACCCGGGACCGCCGGGAGGCCGATTCGGAGGAATTCGTTCGGAGCCTCCGAGGCGCCACCGGCATCTGGCTGGTCGGTGGGCGGCAGTGGCGGCTCGTCGATGCGTACCTTCACACACGCACCCACCGGGAGCTCTTCAATGTCCTGAACCGGGGGGGGGTGATCGGGGGCACCTCCGCCGGCGCGTCGATCCAGGCCTCCTACCTCGCCCGCGGCGACCCGGCCACAAATCAGATCCTCATGGCGCAGGGGTATGAGGAGGGGTTCGGCTTTCTCTTGAACGCCGCGGTGGACCAGCACCTCCTCGCCCGCAACCGCGAGGACGACCTCTGGGAGCTCATCCACACCCGTCCGAGCCTCCTCGGGATCGGTGTGGACGAGGGAACCGCGTTGGTCGTGCGTGGGAATCGAGCGGAGGTGCTGGGCCGGAGCGGAGTTGCGATCTACAACGGGCTTGGGGACGTCGGCCGACCTCTCCTCCTGCACGACGGGGAAGTCTACGACCTCGGCCACCGGCTGGTCGTCGTCGGGCGAGCGGTCACCGAGTCCGGAAGCAGGTAGGCCTGGGGTCAGCCGGACGTCGCACTCATCACGTCCCGCACCTTCCACCCCAGCTCCTCCACCTCCATGGGCTTTTCGACGAAAGCGGTGACCGCTCCGGGCGCTCCCTTCCAGGCCACCTCCCCCGGGAGGTATCCGGACATGTAGACGACCCCGAGATCGGGCTGCGTCGCCACCATCCGCCCCACCATGGTGAGCCCGGTCATTTCGGGCATGATGATATCCGTCACGACCACGTCCACCGCGCCCCCCTCTTCTCCGAAGACTCGAAGCCCTGCGAGGGGCCCAGGCGCCTCCAGGACGTCGTAGCCCAGGCGCCTCAGCACGCGCCCCACCGACCGCCGGGCCGCCTCGTCGTCATCCACCACGAGGATGCGCCGCCCTTCCGGGGGTCGGTCGCCCGAATCCGCCACGGTGCGGCCGGAGCCCCCCTCCCCTTCCCCCCCTTCCTCATCCTCGTCGAGGAACGCAGGGGGGCCGACCTCGTCCTCGAAGAGAAGGGAGGGCCCCGCCCGCTCGACGCGGTGGGTGTCGCGGCCCCTCCGATCCTCCGGGTCGAGCTCCGTCGGAGGTTCGGAGGGGCCCGAGGCCTTCAGCAGCTCCTCCGGGGGCACCGGAGTCCCGTCGGGTCCCATCACCCGAACGCAGTCGCGCCCCGCCTCCTTCGCCCCGTACAACGCCTGGTCCGCCGCCGCGATCAAGATCTCCGGAGAGCCCATCGACTCGTCGTATAGCGCGATTCCCGCGCTCAAGGTGACAGGGCCCAGGGGCCACTCCGTCCTCGCGAGCTCCTGCCGTACCCGCTCCGTGAACGCGATCGCACCCTCGAGCGGGCAGTGGGAGAGAATCGACACGAACTCCTCGCCGCCGTATCGGGCAGAAATGTCCATCTGGCGGGTCGAACGCGTGAAGACCTGGCCGAGGGTCTCGAGCACGCGGTCCCCCTCCGCGTGGCCGTGCGTATCGTTGTACGCCTTGAAGTGGTCGACGTCGAAGAAGATGGCTGCGAGCGGCCGCCCCCGCGTTGCCGCCGCGAACGCTGCCCCCAGCACGATGCCAGCATGTCTGCGGTTCGGGAGGCCGGTGAGCGAATCGGTCAGCGCCTGCTCCTCCGCCCGTCTCCGCTCCCTCCGAAGCACCTCCCCGAGGACTCCTGCCCCGACACAGACCCCCGCGTAGAGAACCACGGTCACCATCAGCAATGCCCAATTGGGCGTCGCCACGCCCGCTCCCTCCACGAGGAGGTGCGCGAACGTGAGGACGGCCATCCCCGCGGCCAGGCCGACCGAAGCCCCCTGCCAGCCGCGGTAGTAGGTGAGGAGAAACGGAGGGACGAGGACCGTGAGCCAGAGCAGGACCCCGACTTCCTCCGTGACCGACGTGGGGAAAAGGAGGACACCGATGATTGGAACGGCGAGCGCGAGGAGGGAGAGCACGAGCGCCCGGGGCGGCACCTGCGAGGTGGTTGCGTGCTCGGGAGGGGCGTGGCCGGTCATGACGCGCCCGGAGCGGCGCGGCTGCTCCCGGAGGCAACGAACCTGCACCTATTTCTCTCCAGCTTCCGCCCGCCTCGTCGCATACAGCCTCCCGAGTCCGATGGTTCTGTTCCGGGAGACCAAGGGTAGAACGGAGGTCGAGCAGGGGCCAGACCCCCGGAGGCAGGCCGGAACTGCGCGAGCCTCCGCTCGTATCAGCCGGGAAGGTTGCCGTGACGTTGAAAGGCCACACGAGGAGGAGCGCCGGATGAGGTGGAGACGGAACGGGTCGCTGAACGGTTTCGGGGCACGGGTGATCCTCGGCTTCGCCGCCGCGGGCCTCGCGCTTGCTCTCCCGCTTCCTGCCCAGGAGCAGCGCGGAGGGGGGGCGATCGACTTCGAGTCGTACGAGCTCGAAAACGGGCTGACCGTGATCCTGGCTCCCGATGAGCTCAGCACGGCCGCCGCGGTGAATCTCTGGTACGATGTGGGAAGCCGTCACGAGCCTGTCGGAAGGTCGGGATTCGCCCACCTCTTCGAGCACCTCATGTTCGAGGGCTCCGAGCACGTGGGCGCCGGGCAGCACCAGCTTCTGGTCGAGCGCGCCGGAGGGAATCTCAACGCTTCGATCACCGAGGACCGGACGAACTTCTTCCAGACGATGCCCCCCGAGCGGGTGAACCTGGCGCTGTGGCTCGAAGCGGAGCGGATGCGAAACCTCCAGGTCACGGAGGAGAACCTGCGCCGGGAAGTGGAGGTCGTGAAGGAGGAGCGGCGCCAGAGGATCGACAACAACCCCTACGGAACGACCCAGCTCCAGGCCTTCTATTATGCGGCCTACGACTCCGTGAGCTGCTTCCCCTACGCCCACTCCGTCATCGGATCGATGGACGATCTCGACGCGGCCGAGTTGGCGGATGTCCAGGCCTTCTTCGATACCTACTACGTCCCGGGGAACGCCACCCTCTCCGTGGTCGGGGCCTTCGACCCCGAGGTCGTTCGCCCGCTGATCGACGAGTACTTCGGCGCCGTCCCCGCCGGCGATCCGCCCCCCACCGTGGAATGCACGGATCCGTTCTCCCATCTCCCCGTGGAGCAGGAGGTGCGGGACCCGAATGCGAACCTCCCCGCCACGATGATCTCGTACGGCGCCGTGGCCGCGGACCATCCGGACAGCCAGGCGCTCACGCTTCTCGCTTCGATCCTCGGCACGGGTGAGACGTCCCGACTCCACCAGCGCCTCGTGCGGGAAGAGCAGGCGGCGGTGAATGCCGTCTCCTACACGATGTTCCGGCGGGACCCCGGGCTCCTCGTCCTCTTCGCCATCGCGAACCAGGGCGTCGAGGCGGAACGCCTGGTCGAGCTCCTCGACGAGGAGGTCGAGCGGGTCGCCCGTGAAGGGGTGACGGAGGCGGAGCTGGAGCGTGCGGCGAACCGCCGTCGCGCATCGGAGACCCTTCAGCGACAGACCGTGATGGGGCGGGCAAATGCCCTCCAGTGGTACAACCACTTTCTCGGAACCCCGGAGGCGATTCGAGGAGATCTCGACAGCTACCTCGCGGTGACCGCGGACGACGTTAGGGAAGCGGCCTCCCGTTACCTGCTTCCGGAAAACCGGGCCGTCATCCTCACCATTCCCGGACCCGCCACCGAGGAGCACGACGATGGCTGATTCGATCGACTGCCGGACCCGGAAGCTCGTCCTCGTCCTGCTGGCATCGCTCCCGGGTGTCCTCGTGGCGAAAGAGGCCACCGCACAGGTGACGGAACCGCCGCCCCCCCTTCCGGAACGGCCGCTCGAGTTTCCAGCGTTCCAGGAGACGGCTCTGCCGAACGGACTCGAGATCATCGTGCTCGAGCACCGGAACCAACCCGTCGCCAGCGCGAGGCTGTACATCCCGGCCGGCTCCAGCCTCGATCCGGCGGACAAGGGAGGGCTCGCCTCGATGGCAGCCGGTGTCCTCACCCAAGGCACCGAGAACCGCGACGCCCGTGAGATCGCCGAGACGATCGAAGGAGTGGGCGCTTCACTGAACGCTTCGGCGGGCCGGGACTTCTTCACCGTGTCGGTGAGCGGCCTCGCGGAGCATCTACCTCTCGGCATGGAGCTCCTCGCGGACGTCACCCTGAACGCCACCTTTCCCGAGGACGAGATCGAGCTCCACCGCCGCCGAACGCTCTCCTCTCTCCAGGCCGCCCTGGGACAGCCCCAACAGGTCGCGGTCCGCCGCTTCTTCCTCGACGTGTACGGAGAGGACCATCCGTACGGCCCCTCCCCGGAGTCGGGCACCGTCCAGGCCCTCACCCGAGATGACCTCACGGAATTCCGCGGCGCCCATCTGCGCCCGGACCGCGCACTCCTCGTCGTCGCGGGCGACGTGGGACTGGAGGAAGTCGAAGAGCTCGCCCGGACCCACCTCGGCGCATGGGAACCCGGCGCACCGTCCCCAATGGAGTTCCCCGCGGCTGCGATGCGGGACGAGACCCGAATCTCACTCGTCCATCGCCCGGGTTCGGTGCAGTCGACCGTCCTCGTCGGCCATGTGGGGCCGGAAGCGAAGGACCCCGACTTCATCCCCCTCGAAGTGATGAACCGGGTTCTCGGCGGAGGCTCCGACTCCCGCCTCTTCCGGATCCTTCGGGAAGAAAAGGGCTGGACCTACGGCTCCTACTCCCAGATCGGGCGGCGTGCGGAAGAAGGCTTCTTCCTCGCCCTGGCCGACGTCCGGACCGAGGTGACGGACAGCACGGTGGTGGAGCTCCTCCACCAGATCGAACGACTGAAGGACGAGCCCGTTCCGGAAGAGGAAGTGAGTGCGGCGATCTCCTATCTCGCAGGAAGCTTCCCGCTGACGATCGAGACCGCCTCACAGATCGCGGGCCAGATTGCCGAGAATCGCCTACTGGGCCTCCCCGCGGAGCGATTGACGGGGTACCGCGAGGCGATCCGGGCCGTGGACCCGGAGGATGTCCGTCGGGTGGCGCGCGGCCACATCCATCCGGATCGGCTGGCGGTGATCGTGGTGGGGGACGCGCAGGAAGTTCTCGCCGGGCTCGACGGCATCGCCGAAGTTTTCCTCTACGACGTGGAGGGGAACCCGCTTTCCCGGGAGGAGGTGCTGGGGGAAGCGATCTCGAGCATGCGGGACGGGTCCCTGCTCACTCCGATGGTGCGCACCTACGACGTATTCATGCAGGACGAAAGCGCGGGCTCGATCACCTACTCGCTCGAGCGCGATCGGGACTCGTGGGTGGCACGAGCGGAGATGGCGACGGAGGTGATCACCCAGGACCAGGAGCTCCGGTTCAGCTACGACGGGCTGGAAGCTCAGTCCCTGGAGCAGGAGAGCAGCCAGCAGGGTGCGCGGGTCTCGGCGAGCCTCCGGCTGCAGGACGGTCGCCTCGTGGGCGGGGCGGACCTTCCCCCCCAGGCTGGAGGCTCCAGGACCTTCGACCAGGCGCTGTCGGCCGACGTGCTCCTGCCCGGCATGGACGAGTACGTGCTGGCGGCCTCATCTCTCGCTGAAGGCGAAGAGCTCTCCTTCACCGCCTTCGACCTGATCGCGGGCGAAGTCATTCCCGTCACGTTCCGGGTCACCGGAACCGAGACGCTGACGGTCGGGGCCGGCACGTTCGACACCTACCGTGTCGAGACGGTCGGCGGGCCGGCGCCCCTCGTCCTCCACCTCCGGAAGTCAGTCCCACACATCCTCGTGCGGCAGGAGTACGCAGGCGCTCCCCTCCGAGTGGAGCTCTCCTCGATCCGCTGAGGAACCCACCCACCACCCCGGACGGTACGGGCATGCGGCGACTCCGCGCCTTCGTCCCGACGCAGGCCCCCCTTCTGCTGGGTCTCGTCCTCGCGATGGCCTGGGTCGGCCTGGAGCGGGGCGCCCTTCCCGTGCTCTCCCTCCTCTACGGGCTGGCGTTCCTGATCGTGCTCCATGCGGCGCGGAGCCGCGAGGGTGTCCTGAACGATCCCCGCACGCTCCTCCTCTGGGCCATCGCCTTCCGGGTCGCGCTCTTCCCCACCGTACCCGACCTCTCCGACGACGCCTTCCGCTACATCTGGGACGGTTGGCTCTCCAGCCAGGGGGAGAATCCGTACGCCCGGGTCCCCGCGGACGCGGAGCTGTCTCACCTCCAGGGGGACCGGCTCTTCACGGAGATGAACAGCCCCCTCTACTTCAGCATCTACCCTCCGCTCTCCCAGATCCTCTTCCTCCCGGCCGGAGCCGCGCACGCCCACATCGGCTGGCCCGGCTCCTTCTACGTCCTGAAGGCCACAATCCTCCTCCTGGAGATCACCGGGCTCGCGCTCCTCCTCCAGGCGCTTCGCCGCACCGGCCGCCGTCTCGCTCCCTTCGTCCTCTACGCCTGGAACCCGCTCGTGCTGGTTGCCGTGGCTGGAAACGCCCACTCGGAGGGGGCGATGATGCTCGGGGTGGGACTCCTCGTGTGGGGACTCTCCTCTCGAAGCCCCTGGGCGAGTGGGCTCGGGGTCGCCGCTGCCGGGATGGTGAAGGTCGTCCCCTTCGCCTGGTCTCTCCTCCTCCTTCGCTTTTCCGCCCTTCGTTGGGGGTGGAGGCGGACGGCGATCGCCGCTGCAACGGCCGCGGGCCTCTCCGTCGCCCTCCTCCTCCCCTTCTGGTTTCCGGGACTCTGGAGCCGGGTGACGACCTCGGCGGAGCTCTACGTGAGGCACTTCGAGTTCAACGCCGGTCTCTACTTCCTCCTGAAGGAGATCGGCGTCCGTTGGACGGGCGAGGACCCCTCCGCGGCTTTGGGCCCCGCGCTCCGCGTCGCCTTCCTCCTCTGGCTCGTCGCGGTCTCGCTCCTCCACTCCGCCCGGGACGAAGGTTCGGTCATCCGGGGATTCGTCCTCATCGTGACCGGTTATCTCCTTCTGGCCACGACCGTGCACCCCTGGTACCTCCTCTGGGTGCTCCCCTTCCTCCCCTTCACATCCCTCCTCCGTCCCGCCTGGTTGTGGGCTTCCTTTGCCTCTTTCGGGACGTACTTCACCTACTGGGAAGTGGAGGATCCGACCCGGGTCCACCTCACGCTCACCGCTCTGGTCTGGCTCGGATTCCTCCTCCTTCTGCTCGGTCAGTTCGCTCCGGCCGCATACGATGGCCTGCTCCGCTGGGCAGGACGCCGGAAGGCGCGCCACCTCGCACCTCATCTCGAGGGGAAGAGCGTCCTCGACCTCGGAGCCGGAGAAGGATATGTGGCGGCCGCGCTCGCGAAGCGGGGCCGCCAGGTCGTCGCGGCGGACGTCGCGCCGATGCGGAAGGCCCGCGTGCCCTATGCCGTCTACGATGGGCGACATCTACCCTTTCCCTCGAAGAGCGTCGACCACGTGGTGCTCTCCCTCGTCCTCCACCACGCGCGGGACGCGGATCAGGTCGTGCGGGAAGCATTTCGAGTGGCGCGAGGGACGGTCGTGGTCACCGAATCCACGTACCGTTCGAAGGCAGGGCTTCGCCTCCTTCGGATCATGGACCGGGCCGCGAACCGGTTCCGGGGAGGGGGCGTGCTGAGGGGAATGGAGGAGGACCTCCACTTCCGAACGGTCGAGGAGTGGGAGGAGACCTTCCGAAAGGAAGGGGGAAGGGTCGTCCGAACCCGGTGGCTCAACCGCACGATCCACCGGTACGTGCTCTTCGAGGTGGATCCGAGTCCCGCCGTCAGCGAGGAACGAGGTCCTCGAAGAGGGCTGCGAGGACGTGAGCCCGTGTGATCCGCTCCGCCCCCGCCGCTTGCGCCATGTGGGCGAGAATGCGGTCGAGGAGAACCTCCACTTCCCGCTGGAGAAGGGGGTCGCCCATCCGGGCCTCCAGCACGGGCTCGGGTGAGATCCCCGGCCCGAGCGCCGGCACATAGGCGATCTCCTCCGTACGCTCGACGAGGAGGTCGTGGAGGTCCAGGGCGGCGTCCGCCACGCTTTCCAGGGCTCGGAACCGCTCCTCCCGAGCCGCGCTCCCCGCGTCGAACTCCTCTACGAGGTAGCTCCGGATCTCCTCTGCCTGCTCCGGATCCGAGGGAGCGACCCGCTCCTCCAGAGCCGCGATGAAGAGTGGGCGGGCGGAGTCCCTCATCTCCTCCACCAACGCTCCATACCGCTGCCAGTAGTCCCGGACGTGGCCGAAGGCGCCGGCATCGGAGAAGTACCGACCGGAAAGCCACTCGAACGGTGGGCCCTCTTCGAGCTCTCGCTCCACTCTGAGGGCGCCCAGATGCTCACGGAGGTCGTCCCGCACATCGCTCCGGAGGGACCAGGCTCGCTCCAGGAGTGGTTCCGGGAGGATGGGGTGCGACTCGTAGCGCAGCCCTTCCGGGCCCGACGTGCTCGTCGAACCGTTCGCGGCATCGCCGGAAGAGCCGGCCTCCCGCCCGTCCGCTGCGGGGAAGGAGGAGACGGCGATCGCGGCGGCGATGCTCACGACGCCCAATCCCAGAAGGAGGAGGGCGCGCCGGGATCCTGTGAGGCGGGGCCGTTCGACGCTCGAATCCGCCCTCGACCCACCCGCCACACCTCCCCGACCCGCCGACTCCGAATGGGGCGACGACTCCGAGCGGGGCGACGGCTCGGAAGAGGGCGACGGCTCCGAACGGAACGAAGCCTTCTGCGGAGGAGGCGGAGGTCGCAGCGGCTCCGAGCCGAGGGGTTCGAGGGCGAGCGGCTCGGGCGGGTCGGGCTCGCGGGGCTCCGATCTGGGCTCGTGCGAGCTGGGGCCGGGGCTGGATCCGAAGCTGGGCCGGGGTTCGGGCTCGGCCGCCTCGGGGTCGGAGGGTGGGGCCGGATCGGCCACCGGATCCGGAGTGAGGTCGAGCTCCATCCCGAAGGGGTCCGTATCGGAATCATCGAGCGGAGGATCCAACGCGTCCAGATCCAACCCGAGACCGCTCGCTGCCCCTCCCTCTTCTTCCTCCCTCCTCCGCGCCAGCTCTTCCTCCAGGAACCGATAGAGAGGAGCGGACTCTGCCGTCTCCCACCGGCCGGTGCCCCGATCGAAGAGAAGGCTCGTCGGCGGCACCCGACCCTCCTCCATCTCCCGAGCCAGCGCCTCGACATCGTCGAGGGGATGGTCGGTCCCATCGGGGAGGCGGAGGATGAAACGGGGTTGCATGGCTGCTCCCCCCGGCGAGGGGGTGGTCCGAGAAAGGTTGGGGGGAATTGTACATGTGCGGACGTTGGCTGAACAACCTCCGACGCGGCCCCTCGTGCCGAAGGGACGGACCGCTTGCTGTCAGGCCGCAGTCGGTTCAGCTTTCGCAGGACCGGGGATCGTTCGGGTCCCCGAAGACCCGAGAGGCGCCCCGATGATGATGACCCGAGCCGTTCACCCGCAGGCCACGTCCTCCGACCGCCGTGCTCTCGGCTGCGGCATCCGCGGTGCTGCGTTCCGGGCCATGGGCGGGCTCCTCCTCCCGCTCCTCGTCCTCTCCTGCGCGTCCGATCCGGACCCGGAGAGAATCATCGAACGGTCCATCGAGGCGCACGGGGTCGACGCTCTGAGCGATGCGAAGGTGACCTTCGATTTTCGCGGCCGGCAGTTCGCGGTCACCCACCAGAACGGCTGGTTCCGGCAGGAGCGGAGGTACGAAGCGGATGGAGCACATGTGCGGGAGGTGTTGACGAACGAAGGCACGTTCAGGGAGATCGACGGTGCCCCGGTGCCGCTGACGGACTCGGAGCGGTCTTCGGTGGAAACAGGGGTGAACTCCGTCCTCTACTTCGCCTTCCTCCCATTCCGCCTCGACGACCCCGCAGTGATTGCCCGCTACCTCGGCGAGGAGATCGTCGACGGAGAGCGCTATGACCGGGTCGAGGTCACCTTCCGTCCCGAGGACGGGGGGCGGGACTGGGAGGACCGCTTCCTCTACTGGTTCCACCAGGGTGAGGGGACGCTCGATTACCTGGCCTACCTCTATCACGTCGGGGACGGCGGTACCCGCTTTCGGCGCGCAGTGAATCGGAGGCTGGTCGACGGGCTCGTGGTCCAGGATCATGAGAACTTCGTCGCCCCGGGAACGGACACGCTCGAGGACTACGGCCGACTGTACGAGGAAGGCGCGCTCGAGTGGGTTTCGGACATCGAGCTCGAAAACGTGCGGGTGGAGCCTCCGCCCGAGGGATTCCCGGACGACGCCGAGGCCCCCCGGGCCCCTGCGACCCTTTGAACGGATCGTCGACGCGGGGGAGGGGATCCCGACCTACGACCCTGCCGGTCGAAGCCGCGCGAGTCGGAGCGCGTTCAGGGTCACGAGGAGTGAGACGCCGAGGTCCCCGACCACGACGGCGGTGATCAGCGAGACCATTCCGAGCGGGACGCCCAGAGCGAGGACCGCCTTGACCAGAATCGCGGTGGCGATGTTCTGACGGATCACGGTACCCGCACGGCGGGAGAGGTGGCGAAGGTATCCGAGGCGCACCAGGTCGTCGCCCATGAGCGCGATGTCCGCGGTCTCCAGGGCCGTGTCACTCCCCGCGGCGCCCATCGCGATGCCGACCGTCGCGGCGGCGAGCGCTGGAGCATCGTTCACCCCGTCTCCCACCATCGCGACGGTGCCGTGGGCCCGCTCGAGCTCCTTCACCGCCTTCACCTTCTCCTCGGGGAGGAGGTTCGCCTGGAAGGAGTCCACTCCGATCTCTCTCCCGACCGCCTCCGCCGTCTCCGTCCGGTCCCCGGTGAGGAGCACGATCGGGCCCACGCCGAGCCTCCGAAGCTCCCGCACGGCCTCGGCGGCCCCGCCGCGGATGGGGTCGGCGAAGGCGATCCATCCGAGGAGTTCCTGGTCGCGCGCCACCCCCACGTAGGTCCCCGTCCCGTTCAGGAGGCCGGGCGGAGGATCCCTTCCATCCGCCACTTCGAGGAACTCGGGGCGGCCCACCGCATGCACCACGCCGTCCAGGAGAGCCTGCGCCCCCATCCCCGTGGAGGCGCCGAACCCGCTCACCGACCAGGGAGCGTCGAGGCCCCGCTCTCCCGCGGCCTCGACGATCGCACGGGCGAGCGGGTGCTCTGAGCGCCCCTCTACGGCCGCCGCCCGTGCAAGCAACTCTTCCTCGGACACTCCGTCGAGGGCCAGGACCTGCACGACCCGTGGATGCCCAACGGTCAGGGTTCCGGTCTTGTCGAGTGCCATCGCCTTCACCTCGCCCATCGCCTCCAGGTACATCCCCCCCTTGATCAGGACGCCGTTTCGGGCGGCGGCGGTGATGCCGCTCACCACCGCCACCGGAGTCGAGATCACCAGGGCGCAGGGGCAGGCGATCACGAGAAGGGTGAGTCCGCGGAGGAACCAGGTGAGAAACGGAGCTCCGAACAGGAGCGGGGGCACGAGCACGAGGAGAACCGCGGCCACGGTCACCGTCGGCGTGTAGTACCGAGCGAACCGCTCCACGAACCGCTCGCTTCGCGTCTTGCTGGCCTCCGCCTCCTCGACGAGCCGGATGATGCGCGAAAGAGCGCTGTCGGCGGCGGGCTTCACCACCCACATCCTGAGGAAGCCCTCCCGATTGATCGTGCCGGCGTACAGGTCGTCTCCCTTCCGCTTCACCACGGGCATCGACTCGCCCGTGATCGGAGACTGATCGACCGCCGTCGGCCCCTCCTCCACCACCCCGTCCGCGGGGACCCGCTCTCCGGGCCGAACCACCACCTCGTCGCCGGGAACGAGATCCTCGACCGGAACCCGGACCTCCTCTCCACCCCGAAGGACCCGTGCCGCCTCCGGAGCGAGTTCTATGAGACGCTCCACGGAGGCCCGCGCTCGATCGACCGCGTAGTTCTCCAGCAGCTCGGCGAGGGCGAAGAGAAATGCGATCGCCGCGCCTTCCATGTACTCTCCGATGCCCACGGCGCCGAGGATCGCCGCGGTCATCAGGAAGTTCATGTCGAGCGAGAGGGTCCTCGCCGCACGCACCCCCTTCGGGAAGAAGTTCCATCCTCCCACGAGGGCGGCAGCGAGGAAGAACAGATCCGGAAGGCGCACCTCGTGGAGCGGAAGCTCGAAGACCGGCGGGCCGACGCCGGCGACGCGCAGGAGGATCGCGGCGGAGAAAAGGGCCATCGAACCGAACGCGATCCTGGCTTCTCGGCCGGTCCAACTCGTGGTGGGACCGCCGCCCCCTCTCTCGGTCCCGAGGGGGTGCGCGAGGTATCCCAGGCGCCCCACCTCGTCCTGAATCCTCCCGGAATCAGTCGCCGTTGGATCCGTCTCGACGGTCAGGATCCGAGCCACGGGGCTCCCCTGGACCTCTCCCACTCCCTCCAGCCTCTCGAGGCGGTGTTGAATTCTCTGGACACAGCTCGAGCAGTCCATCTCCGAGATGCGGAAGCGGAGGGTCGTCCGGCCCCCGTTTCGGCTACTCGCGGACATGATCCAACCCGGTGCGGAAGAGCGCGGCGATATGTTCGTCGTCGAGCCGATAGTACGCCATGCGGCCCGACCGCCGGAACTGGACGATGCGCATCTGTCGAAGCTGACGGAGGTGATGGCTCACCGCCGACGCGCTGATGCCCACGACCGCGGCGAGGTCGCACACACAGAGCTCGCGACCCGCGAGCGCCTCCACGATCCGGAGCCGGCTCGGGCTCGCGAGCATCTGGAAGGTTTCGGCCAGGCGCGCCACGTCGACATCGTCGGCTTGCGCACCGAGCACCTCGGACACGGCCTCTTCGTTCACGAGCGGAACGTCACAGGAGTCGAGCTTCGTCATGGGGAGAATATATGAATACATGCTCATACATCAATGGGTGAGTCGGCGGCCATTCGCGTCAGGCGGAACCCAACTGGCAGGCACCGTGTATCCGGCCTTGATGCGAATGGAAAATCAGTACGGCACCTCCGTCTTCAGGCTCACCCTCGTGGTGGCCGCAGCGGTCTTCGCCTTCTCGGGCGTCGTCGCACCCGCGCTTCATATCGCGGGGAGCGGCGACGACGTGACGGAGATCGCCGGGTGGGCTTTTTCCGGGTCCACCCATGACGATTCTGGACATTCGCACTCGGAGCCGGACGACCATCTCGACTGCCTGACCTGCAAAGTCCTGAATCTCCCGGCCTCCGTCGGCGTCCTCCCCCACACCACCCAGCCCCCGCGACCGGGGTCCCTCGACCGACCGGTCGAAAGCCCCGGCGTGGAAGGGCCGATTCCCACCGACCATCGCCCCCGAGCTCCGCCGGCTTCCTGACCCGCAGCTCACATCCATTGCGGAGCCGCTTCGTCGAAGTGCTCTTCCGCGAAATCCGGTAGCCGGGGCTCTCACCCCGGATGTTCTGGAGAGGGTCGGGAATGATGGTGCATGTCAGAAAGCATTCCGGGTACACACACAGGTCGGCCGCCTGGGCACGCTCCGCCGTGCTCCTGGCACTTCTGATCGCCCCCCTGACCCTCGGTCCAGCCTCCGCCGCATCTGCCGAGCTCGGGCCTCGCCCGGAGACAGGGGTGCTGCGGGTGCTGGTAGTGGATGAGGAGACCGGTCAGCCACTGTCCGGCACGACGGTCCGGATCCGGCAGGTCGACCGGACCGGCATTACGGACCGGGACGGTATCGTCGTCTTCGAGGGCCTCGCGGGGCGCTCCTACAACGTCACGGCGCAGCGGCTCGGCTACATCGACTCCGAGGAGCAGGTCGCCGTGGAGTCGGACGGGGTCGCCACCCTCGAGATCGCCCTCACCTCCACGCCCCTCGACATCGCGGGCATCGTCGTCACCGGCACCGGGAGGGAACGCCGGGCGGGGGACGTCTACCGTCCCACGACCTCGATGTCCGGTGCGGAGCTCCAGCGAAACCTGGAAAGCAGCGTACCGGCGACCCTGGAGAACGTCCCCGGGTTCGCGATGCAATACAACGGGCCGGGTGCGGCCAGCCCGTCGATCCGGGGAATGAGCGGAGACCGTGTCCTCATGCTCGAGGACGGCAACCGCACCGGGGACCTGTATCAGAGCGGATCGGACCACGGCGTCATGGTGGAGCCCCTTACGGCGCAGCGGATGGAGGTCGTCCGTGGACCGGCCACGCTCCTCTACGGCTCGAATGCGCTCGGCGGCGTCGTCAACGTGATCCGGGACGACGTTCCCCGCTCGCTCCCCTCCCAAGTGCAGGGCACCGTCTCGTCCCAGTTCGAGTCCGTGAACGACGGGGCGGGAGGCAGCGTCGTGCTCCTCGCACCCGCCGGACCCCTCGCGCTACGCGGGGAGGTCTCCGGCCGGAACATGGGCTCCACCCGAACACCGGCCGGCCCCCTAGACGGGACGGACATGGAGGCGTACAACGCCAGCGCAGGGGCGAGCTTCGTGGCGGACTGGGGCTACGTGGGCGGCGCGTTCCGGTACTACGACAACCTCTACGGGGTGCCGGGCGAGTTCAACGGAGAGCTCATCCCCGGCGGCCATCCGGGCGGCGTGGACATCGACACCCGGCGGACGAGCGGCCGTCTCCGCGCGGCGATCACCGAGCCCCTCCTCGGGTTCTTCGAGTCCGTGGAGATGCAGGCGAACGTGACCCGGTACGTCCACGACGAGATCGAGGGGACGGTCGGCGGGGAGCAGGTTCTGGGCGCCCGCTTCGACCAGACCACCCGCGACGTGAGCCTTCTCGCACATCACGACCACACCCATCACGACCATGAGGGACCGGAGATCCGGCTCGAAGGTGCGCTTGGCCTATCCTACGAACACCGGGACCTGTGGGCGGGGGGGACGTCCCCGGGAACCCGGTCGGGAGAGGAAGGAACCCTCTCGGCCTTCGTCTTCGAGGAGTTCGGGTGGGAGCCGTTTCGTGTTCAGGCCGGCGTCCGCTACGACCACCGCCGTACGACGCCCGAGACGACCGATTCGATCGTCGTGCGGACACGGGAGCGCAGGATCAGCAAGCCCGTGGCGTCTCGGAGCTTCGGTTCGGTGTCGGCCTCGCTCGCAACGCTCTGGGAGGTCTCGCCGGAGTGGACGGTCGGTGGCAGCGTGGCCCGCTCCGTGCGAAACCCCGCGATCGAAGAACTTTTCTCCGACGGTCCGCACCTCGCGGATTTCTCCTTCGACATCGGAAGTCCCGACCTCGATCCCGAGGTGGGGCTCGGATTCGACCTCTTCCTCCGGGGCACCCGCCCGGACCTGAGCGTGGAGCTGGCCGCCTTCTACAACCGGGTCGATGGCTTCATCAACTACCTGCAGACGGGAGAGACCGTGCGGGTGATCCGGGAAGGAGTCGCTCCCCGCGTCACGCCCGTCTATGAGGCGAGGAGTGATGACGCAGACTTTATGGGGGCCGAGGGTCGTGTGCAGTGGGAAGTGCTTCCGCGAACGGTGCTCGACGCCACCGCCAGCTACACCCGTGCGTGGCGGCGGGCCGATTCCGACCCCCTCGCATTCATCCCTCCCCTTTCCGGCCGTGTCGAGGTCCGGTACGAGGGCCGGACATTCACCGGCTCGCTCGGGATCAATGGGGCGGCCGCACAGGACCGCGTTCCCACGCCGGTCCGGGTCGGCGACTCCACGGTGGATCCACAGGAGACCACCGCCGGATACGGACTCCTGAACGCGAGCGTGGGTTGGCGCCACGAGGGGGCGTTCCTGAACCACAGCCTCACCCTGCAGGCGAAGAACCTCACCGACCGTGAGGCGCACGACCACCTCTCCCGGATCAAGGACATCGCGCCGAAGCCGGGACGAAACCTGCAGCTCACCTATCGAGTGCACTTCTGAGCTGCGGCACCACGGGACGAAGCTACCGACCACTTCGTCCAGTTCATCCAACCGAACGGAGGACCCACAAGATGCATCATGACCGCAGGCATGCTCGAAGCGCGTTCAGAACAGCGAGCGCATTCGCCCTCACGGGCCTTTTCGCCCTGACGGCATGTGACAGCGACCCCGTCGGGGTCAACGGCGACGATCCTCCCGACAACGGCCACGAGGATGCGGGGAGAGTCGAGATCCAGACCCGCGGCGCCGCCTCGGCCACGATCGCCGTGTGGTCCGACGGAGACGGTTGGACGGATGGGGAGGGCAACGCAATCACGGAGATCGAAGCGCCCGTCGACGTCGAGGGGGAGGGACTCCAGCCTCTCCGGGCCGGAGGCCAGAACGCGTCGCTCAGCGTCGTGTTCTTCAATCCCGACGGGTCCGAGGTGGAGATGAGCACCTTGAGCCGGGACGATGTGACCAGGGAGAGAGAGTGCACAGAGTATGAAGCGCGATACTATCCCACCACGGATGACGTGACCGCGATCGCGTGGCCGAACGTCCGCCATCCGGAGAGCACGAACGGCCCCTTCCACTTCGCGCACCAGCACGACGGGAATCTGGTCGGGATCTTTCACTGCGACCACATCCACTTCTATCCCGAAGCGCCGGGAGAGGTGGAGCTCGAGTTCCACCTCTGGCACATCGACCACAGCGACGACCACACGGACCCGATCACGATCCGGGTGCACGAGGCCGATGAGGCCGCGCGGATCGAGCTGCAGACCCGGGGCGAGGCCGGCGCGACACTCGGAGTATGGACGGAAGGTGAAGGCTGGGCCGACGCCGATGGAAATCCGATCACGCGGATCGAGGCCCCCCGGGACGTGGAGGGCGAAGGGCTGCAGCCGCTGGAAGCAGGAGGCTCGAACGCCTCCCTCACGGTCGAGTACTTCGCCCACGGAGGCAGGGAGGCCGACCAGGGAACCATCAGTCGGGACGACGACACACGAGAGCGCGTGTGCACTCATGTCTCGGCCCGCTATACGGTAGAGGCGAACGAAGGCGTGCTCGCATGGCCGAACATGGCCCATCCGGACAACCCCGAGGGAGATGCGCAGTTCGTCGAGCGGGAGGACGGCACGGTCGTCGGCATCTTCCACTGTGACCACATCCACCTCTACCCGGAGTCGGCGGGCGAGGTGGATGTGCGCTTCCTGATCCACGGAGGCGAGCAGCCGATCAACCAGGCCGACCCGATCACCTTCGTCGTGAACGAGTAGCCGGTAGGATCTACGCCGGCAGGGTGCTCACCGGCCCTACCGACGGTAAGGCGCCTCGCGGGAGCTCACCCGCGGGGCGTTTTGCCGTCGGAGGGGTGCCATCCCTGAAACCCGCAGCGGCGCGAACGGTACGAACCGGTGTCCGCCCAACGCGTCCTGAACCGGAGAATCCATGTCCACGCAACTGGCATCCCGCTCGTGCGAGCCCTGCACCGGATCCACGCCACCCGTCACCGGTGAGGAGTTGGAGCGACTCTCCGCCGAGCTCTCCTCCCGTTGGCACGTCGAGGACGAGCATCACCTGATCGCCGACTTCGAGTTCGACGACTTCGTCGGCGCGCTCGATTTCACGAACCGCGTCGGAGCCGTGGCGGAGGAGGAGGGCCATCATCCGGAGATCCGTCTCACCTGGGGCAGGGCTTCCGTCAAGATCTGGACCCACGCGATCGATGCGCTGAGCGAGAGCGACTTCATCCTCGCCGCCAAGATCGACGAGATCGCCTCCACCTGAGATGAAAAGAGGGCGCCGGGGCGCAGGTCAGCTCGACAGCCAGAGGGCGAGCGCTCCGCCCGCCCCGGTATAGAGGAGGGCGACCCAGAGGGTACGACGCAGGATTTCCCCTTCGCGGCCCTGGAGCCCCACCGTCGCCCCGGCCGCCACCACGTTATGGGGGCACACCATGTTTCCCACGGCCGCCCCGAAGCCCTGCGTCCCGACGGTGTCCATCACCGGGAGCCCCACGGTCCGGGCCGTGCTCTGCTGGAAATCCGTGAAGAGGATGTTCGAGGCCGTCGCCGAGCCGGTGACGAAGGTGCCGAGCATGCCGACGAAGGGCGCGAATACCGGCCACCGGCTTCCGGCGCCCTCGGCGGCAGTCGCTGCGAGCACCTCGGTCATCCCGGCGTGGACCATCACCCGGGAGAGGGCCAGCATCGCCACGAGCGCGACGGCCACGGGAACGAGGGTCCGGGTCGCCTCCACCACCGCACCCGTGATGACCGTCCTCGAGGTGCGCTGCAACCACGCGCCCACCACGAAACCGAGGAGAAGCATCGTCCCCGGGTGATACAGGGGCTGAATCGAGCCCGCGAACGTCCCCTCCCATTCCCAGGCCCATGTCGGCGTCTGGAGGAGGTCGCGGAGCGGAGGCACCAGTCGGCTCAGGAGGACGAGAGCCACCAGCACGAGGTAGGGCGCGGATGCCCGGAGCACGGCCTTGCCGGAGGGGCCGTCGTCCACCGGAGCTGCATCGCGGCCGCCCGCGTCCGACCCTTCCCGGAGTCCACCGACGACCCGAAGGAGAAGGAGGAAGAGCATTCCGCCGAAAAGAGCCCCCGCCATCGTCGGGAGCTCCGGCCCCACCCAAGCCCAGAGGATCGTGTACGGCACGAGAAAACAGACATATGCCGCGGCGGTCCACGCCCAGATTCCGCCCGTGGAGCCCGAGCCCTTCTCCGGCACCGCCCGGCCCACCATCCCCACCATCACGACGAGAGGAATCCACCCGAGGAGCGAGTGGTAGAGACCGGTGGCTCGAGCGATCTCGAGGCCGCTGAGCCCGGTCACCGCCACCTGGGGGATCACGGGGGTACCCACCGCGCCGAAAGATACACCCACGACGTGCCCCACGAGCGTGATCGTGACCGCCTCCACCGGCCGAAAGCCCGCCGCCACCAGGAAGGGGGCCGCGAGTGCGACCGAAGCCCCGAAGCCGGCCGCCCCCTCCATGAACAGGACGAAGAACCAGGCAACGAGGAGCGCAAGGATGCGCGGGTCCGGGGCGAAGCGTCCGAGCGCCTCCCGGAGGACTTCCGCACCACCGGTCCTGAGCTGGAGCTGGTGGATCCCGAGGGCCGGGCCGATGATCCAGAGTATGGTGAGGGCGGTGAAGCCCGATTCCGCAGAGACGCCTCCGAGGGCCGGCCCGAGGTCGACCTCGGGCCCAAGGGGGCGGGGAAAGTCGAACACGAACACCGCGACGGCGAGCGAGACCCCCACTCCAGTCACCCCCGCCCGGGCCGCCGACCAGCGCCTGCCGAGCATGAGGGCGAGGATGACCAGGATGGGCAGACCCGCCAGAAAAGCGCTCACGGGCACCCATGCCCGGGACTCACGACCGGCCTCGCACCTCCTCCAGCGTCACCACGTGCAGGTCGCCGTCGCCCTTCTCGAAGGCCGAGGCATTCGCCAGGACCGTCCCGGCGATGTTGTCGAGGGCCTCCCGCGTGAAGAACCCCTGATGCCCCGTGATGAACACGTTGGGGAAGGTGAGGAGCCGGGCGAAGACGTCGTCCTGGATCACCGTCCCCGAGAGGTCTTCGAAAAAGAGGTCGGCCTCCTCCTCGTACACGTCGAGCCCGAGGGCCCCGACTTTTCCGCTCTTCAGGCCGTCGATCATCGCCCGCGTGTCGACGAGCCCGCCGCGACTCGTGTTGATGAGCATGACCCCCTTCTTCATCCTCTCGATCGCCTCTGCGTCCACGAGGTGATGCGTCTCGGGCGTCAGCGGGAGGTGGAGGGCGATGATGTCCGATCGCTCGAAGAGGGCTCCGAGCTCCACGTACTCGACCCCGAGCTCTCGCACCTCGTCGCTCGGGTACGGATCGTGCGCCACAACACGGCAGCCGAAGCCCGCCATGATCCGGCAGAACACCGTGCCGATCTTCCCCGTCCCCGCCACCCCCACGGTCCGCCCGCGGAGGTCGAAGCCGAGCAGCCCGTCGAGGGAGAAGTTCCCCTCTCGCACTCTGGCGTAGGCGCGGTGCAGCTTCCGGTTCAGCGTGAGGATGATCCCGGCCGCATGTTCCGCAACCGCGTGCGGGGAGTATGCCGGCACCCGCGTCACGACGACGTCGTGCTCGTGCGCCGCCCGGAGGTCCACATGGTTGAACCCCGCGGAGCGGAGCGTGAGGAGTCGCGCCCCTCCCTCGGCCAGCGCCGCGATGACGGGGGCGGTCACCTGATCGTTCACGAAGGGGCACACGGCGTCGTAGCCACGGGCGAGAACCACCGTCTCCGAAGTGAGGCGGGGCTCGAAGTAGGAGATCACGTGCCCGTGACTTCGGTTCGCACGCTCGAGCGCCTCACGGTCGTACCGCTTCGTGCTGAAGACGGCAATCCTCACGGTACCTCCTCGTCGTCGTGGTGGCCGATCTTCGACCAACCCCCTGCCGGCTCCTCCGTTCCGACGCGCGGAGGGCCCTCCGATGTTCCAGCGCCCGATTATGGTTATCGTGTAGAAGGTGCTGGGGAGGCACGAATGACCACCGGAGGTGAAGGGGGCGACATGGCGAAAGTACGCGAGCAGGGAGCGGAGCTGAACAAGACGGCTCAGGCGATGGTCGCGGCGGGCAAGGGCCTGCTTGCTGCGGACGAAAGCACCGGAACCATCACACGGAGATTCAAGGCCGTTGGCGTCGAGAGCACGGAGGAGAATCGGCGGGACTACCGGGAGCTCCTCTTCCGCGCGGAGGGCCTCGCTCGATATGTGAGCGGGGTGATCCTCTTCGACGAAACGATCCGGCAAGAGGCCGCGGACGGGACCCCGCTGGTGAAGATCCTGCAGGACACAGATGTGATCCCCGGGATCAAGGTCGACAAAGGGGCGAAGCCGCTGGCCGGCTCACCCGGCGAGACGGTCACGGAAGGGCTCGACGGACTTCGTGACCGACTTGCCGAATACAGGGAGCTCGGAGCGCGCTTCACCAAGTGGCGCGCGGTCATCCACATCGGCGACGAGACCCCGACCGATTATGCGATCGATGTGAACGCGCATGCCCTTGCGCGGTATGCAGCCCTGAGTCAGGAAGCGGGGCTCGTGCCGATCGTGGAGCCGGAGGTCCTGATGGACGGCTCGCACACAATCGAACGGTGCTACCAGGTGACGGAGGCGACGCTGCGCGAAGTCTTCCACCAGCTCGCACGCCAGAGAGTCGACCTGGAGGGGATGGTCCTCAAGCCGAACATGGTCCTGTCGGGATCAAAGGCCTCCGCCCGGGCCGACTCCGCCGAAGTGGCCGAGGCGACGATCCGGTGCTTCAGGCGCGCCGTACCTGCCGCGGTACCCGGAATCGCGTTCCTCTCCGGCGGGCAGAGCGACGAGGAGGCGACGAAGAACCTCGACGCGATCAACCGCCTGGCGTCGGAGGTCGGCGTGCCATGGGAGCTGACGTTCTCCTATGGCCGAGGCCTTCAGGCCGCACCTCAAAAGGCCTGGGCCGGGAAGGCAGAGAACGCCAAGAGCACACAGCAGGCGCTCCTCCATCGTGCGCGGGTCACGAGTGCCGCGCGCAAGGGAGGCTACACGCCGGAGCTGGAGACCGAGGGAGCTCCGGCGTAGCGGCGAGGGAGGCTCCATTCGGCTGAGAAGGCCGCGCGCGCCCCGGTATGATCTTCGGGGCGGCGCGGCCTTTTTATTCGTGCCGGTGCCCTGTTGACCTCGCTCGTCCGCCGCGCGCACACGATCCGCGACGGAAACGATCTTGTGCACCCGTGAATTACGCATCATTATGTGAGCCAGGGCCTGCAAGGCTGGGCCTACCGGTTCGCTCGGGTTGGCCTTTCCGGCTCGAGGCTGTGTAGGGAAGGACCTCTTCCTAATCGGTTTCGCCACTCCCCCGATACGAACTCGTACGCAGGAGCATCACGCGTGCGTCGCCCGACCCACTCCACGGGCCGGTTGGCGCTCGAGTGTGCTCCCACGCGCGGCACCGGGCGCGCCCGGAAGATTCCCGCGTCAGGGGAGGGGTGCACATCTTTTCCCGACACAGGGAGGAGAAACATGTTTGCTCGTGGAAAACCCGTACTGCTCCGCACGGTCGTAGGGGGCACTGTCCTCGGCCTCGGCCTGCTCATCGCCGGCTGCGATGGGTCGATGGTCCAACCGGAAGGCCTCCAGCCGGACGACCCGTTGTTCAGTCACAATGACGGTCCGGACCGGCAGACGTTCGATCTGGACGATCCGGTGGTGGAGGAGGTCCGAGATCTCGGCGATGGACTCGGCGAGGTAGACGTTTCGTGGACCGATGACGGAGAGTGGTTGCGTCACAGCATCAGCCTCTACGCCAGCGTGGACGGCGGAGAGACGGTGCACGAGGTTGGTGGCGCGGGCGGGGCCAACGCCTCGTTCGATCCCGATGATCCGGCAACCGGTGAGCACACGATCGAGGTCGACCTGAACGAACTCGAGGCAGGCGACTACGCCTTCTGCGCCGAAGTCATGGCGCGGCAGACGCGAGGTGGCCCGAATCCGGAGAACTTCCACAATGTCACGAGCTGTGACGTGGACGGTGTCTGGTCGGAGGGTCTCGTCGAAGTCGAGGAAGAGGAAGAGGAAGAAGAGGAAGATCCCGAACCCTGACCCCGGCCTCCCGGTCGGACCTGCTCCCCTCTCCGGGGAGCAGCAGAATGCGAGGGGCACGGCGGCAGCCGTGCCCCTCGTCGTTTCTCCGTGCCACGCCGTCCTACCGTGTGATCAGTCGCCGGCCCTCGTGGTCGTCGGTCCCACCACTGCGGGCTGGGTTTCCGTCATCAGGCCCCCACCGATCGCGAGGAGCCCGACGAGCAGATGCGGCCAAACGATGATCTGGGCGAACCCGAACAGCCATGGTGATAGCGCCAGCACGACGCCGGCCGCCACATCGAGCATCAGGTGCACCGGCATCGAGATCACCGGCATGAACCCCATTTCGTAGGCGGTCAAGGTGCTGTACACGATCACTCCTACGCCGATGAGGATCGGGACCCACTGGACCGGGCCTCCGACCGCGAATCCGAACAGCCAAGGGGCGAGCACCAGCACCGCACCGATCACATAATCGAGCGCGCCGTGGATCCGGGTGGAAAGGATGCGCATGTCGTCTCCTTCACGGGTCGCGTGGGCAAAAGGTGCACGAGGGGATCCTCGCTCCGCCGTCGTGCCCGCCCGGAAGGGAACCAGGCATCGACGACACCTGGAAAAGTCAGCAAACCATGTGCCAGCACGACCTTCCGTGAAGCGCACCGAGGTCGGGTATGACGCCGCTTCAGTGGCCCGCCGCCTGCCCATCCTTGCGGGGATCCGACCCTGCGGCCCATCCGCGCTTCATCCGGAGCACTGCCTGGGCTCCTCCGGCGCCGAACCTGCCCAGGAGACCGATGTCGTGCCCCCTCGCGCGAAGCGGCTCGCGAGTCTCGTGGCCGATCGGGGCCTCCAGCCCGACGCTCATCCCGGACGTGTGCCGAAAGCGCGGCGCATCGATCGCGTCCTGGAGGTCCATGTCGAAGAGGAGGAGGTTGAGGAGGAGCTGGACGTGCCCCTGGGGCTGAACCGCTCCTCCCATCACGCCGAAGCTCATCCATGGCTCCTCCACGCCGTCCTCTCCCACCCGGGTGACGAACCCGGGAATGATCGTGTGGAACGGCTCCTTCTCCGGCCCCACCGTGTTCGGGAGCCCAGGCTCCATCGTGAAACCCGACCCCCGGTTCTGGAGATGGAATCCGGTTCCCGGCACCGCGACGCCCGACCCGAACGACGAGAACACGGATCCCTGCCCCGGCGGCGGGATCTGCCAGACGCGGTGGCCCCGAAAGGAGGCGGAAAGCGGCTCCACCCAGCGGGACTCGTGGCACGCGAGATCCTCCAGAGTGACGAATCCCCCGAGCTCCTGAACTCGCTCTGCGACCCGGGCGCCCAACTCCCCCCCGTAGAGGACGTCCGGCCCCTCTTCCGCAATGAGCCGAAGCGTCGCCGCATAATCGGGGTTCGCGAACCGCTCCCCTGGCTCCGGCGTGCGTTCGCTGTCGATCAGGTAGATCGCCCGCGCGCCTTCGTCCTGCTTCAACCGATCCAGTTGGCCGCTCCAGTCCTCGGCGACGATCGGAGAGACGGGAACAGGATCGCCTCCCGGGTCATCAGCGAGCCCGAGCGCCCGTGCCCGCTGAGTCCGTGGAGCTCGCCCTCCTCCTCCGACCAGACGAGCGCGAAGAGGTCGCCGCCCAGACCCGTCATGTGGGGCTCGACCACGGTGAGAACGACCGCGGCCGTGATCGCGGCGTCCACGGCATTCCCCCCTTCCTCCAGCACCCTGAGGCCGGCGCTGGTCGCCAGGGGTTGGCTCGTAGCAATGGCTCCGCGAGGAGCGAAGACGGTGGAGCGCCCTGCCATGGTCCCGGCTCCGGGCGCCTCCTGGGCGGCCAGGTGAGAGGGTCCTGGGATGAAGGATGCGGGAGTATCGGCTGCCGGAGTGGCGACCGTCAAGCCGAGCACGGCCGCGGAGACGAAGAGGGAGCGGATGCTCGGGGGTGTGGCCGCACGCGCTGCCGCCTGGGCACCCGATATGGCATGACTCTTGACATCGATGACCCCAGCGCCCCTCCACGCCGATCGCCCTCACCCGTCGGGACCCAAGCATGGTGAGAACCCCCCGCTCCGGATCCGGGACCTCGGGTCACGTTCGAGCCCGGAGCTCGGGCGTGCTCCTTCTTCTCCTCCCCCTGATGGCGGGCTGCGGCCTCACAGACCTCCTGAGCTCCAGCGAGTTCCATGAGCTCGAGGTAGCGCCGCACGACCTCTCCCACCAGTTCGTGGCTCACCGGGAGGGCCCGACGACCGCGACGATCCACCTGAAGGAAGTCGGAGGTGACGGGGCGGTGCCATGGGAGGGGTGGACGGCGGGGGGGGCGGCGTGGCTGGCCCTGGACCGGGACCGGGGAACGACCCCTGCAGATATCCACGTCAGCCTCGACCCGGAGGGGCTCGAGCCGGGGATCCACCGGGATACGATCTACTTCGCCCGAGCCAGGGCGCTTCCCACCTCCGTGTCGCTACCCGTGTCCCTCGAGGTTCTCGACCCTTCGGACCTGGAATGTGAGGAGCGTTCGACCGAGCCCGGAGCGGCGTTCACCGATTCACTCACCGTCACCTCGTGCGAGGCCCACCGGGGACGTGGCCTCCCAGCGACGCGCATCGCGCTCGACCCGGGGCCAGAGGATTCCCTCTCCTTCGTCCTCGAGACGGACGACTTCGAAGCGCACCTGGCCCTGCTGGACTCCCGGAACGAGGTCATCTACGAAGCGGACGGGTGCACGCCGGCTGTGGGGGACGTATGTGCCGTATACATGCCACGAGGGGAGGAGGGAGTCCACACCGTCGAGGTGAGCAGCAGGGCTCCGGACTCGTTCGGAGCCTTCACACTCTTCACGACCGTACCGCGCGCCCCGGACGAGCCATCGGGGCTCGTGCAGCGCGACGGCGAGCATGGGGGAGAGCTCACACCCGGCGCCATGCTCTCCGATCGATCCGTCGCACTGGAGGCCGGGCTCACGGACCCCGATCCGTGGGACGAGCTCCGGCTTGAGGTCGAGCTGCGGTTCGCCGAACGAAGCTTTCGCGGGACGGCGACCCACCGGGGGCGGTTCGGGCCGCAAGGCACGGTGGAGCTTCGGATCGAAGAGCTCCAGGAGGGGCGGGCATATCGGTGGCAGGCGCGGGCCGTGGATCCGACCGGACGATCGAGTCCCTGGTCTCCCTTCCAGCCCTCCGCCACGTCCGACCCCGACTTCATGGTGGAGGAGCCGGAGCCCGAGGAAGAGCCGCTCCTCTGCGACCTCGCGAACACCGCCATCTCCGACGATGTGGAGATCGCACCTGGGGCGAGCTGCACCTTCGAGAACGTGCAGATCGACGGCAACCTGACGCTGCACGAGGGAGCCACGCTCGTGGCAAGGAACGTCGACGTGGACGGGAACCTCGATGCGGAGGGCGCGAGCTCCCTCACGCTGACCGGCTCGTTCGTCGATGGGAACCTACGGTTCGAGGAGGGGGGAAGCGCGGAGATCCTGGATACCCTCATCGACGGAAACCTCCACTTCCGCTCGAACCATGGAGCGCTTCGATTGGAGGACAGTACGATCGACGGAACCGTTCAGGTCGTCGAAAATAGCGGGGGGCCCTTCACCCTCACGGGCAACGAGATCCACGGGAACCTCCAATGCAGGAGCAATTCCCCCTCCCCCACCGGCAGCGGGAACACGATCCACGGGAACAGCCAGGGCCAGTGTGCCACCTGGTGAGACGGGGAGCCCCGACTCCGCCGGGAAGGGCTCGATGACCGAGCGCCAGGCCCGAATCCTGATCGTGCTCGTCTCGCTGGGCCTCGCGCTCGCCGCCGGAGCCGCACTCCGGGCGACCTACATCGTCACCATGCCGCTCGTATTCGCCTTCTTCCTGGCCGTCCTCGTGTGGCCGGTGCACGAAGGGATGAGAAGGCGGCTTCCGGAGCGAGTCGAGTGGCTCGCCACAGCGACCACGATCCTCGGAATCCTGATCGTGATGGCGGGAGTGCTCGCCGGCATCTCCTTCCTCATTCTCGAGATCGCGAGCGAACGGGGCGAGGAAATCGTGGGGGAGGTGACGGACCGATGGGAAGTCATTTCGCAGGAGCTCGCCGCGCGTGGTTTTCCCATGCCTGAGGATGGAGAAAACAACGGTATGCTCGAGCCCCTGCTCGAATGGCTCGGTGCGGCCGCGCTCTCCCTGACCGGCGTCTCCACCGTCCTGGTTCTCATCGTCTTCTTCACGCTCCTCATGCTCGTGGAGGCCCATCACTGGAGGGAAAAGAGCCGGACCTCGCTTCCGGCGGGCGGATTCGGGAGCGCGATGGCGGCGATCAGCCGGCAGGTGCGCGCCTTCCTTCTCGTCCAGGCTGCCGTCGCCTTCATCACGGCCGTCGTGACCGGCATCTGGATCTGGGTGATGGGTGTGCCCTTCGTGCTGCTCTGGGTCCTGCTGACCTTCCTGGTCGACTTCGTTCCAAACATCGGCCCGGTCGTCGCCGGTATCGCGGTCTCGTTGATCGCGCTCGTGGCGCTGGGTTGGGAGCGAGCGGTGCTGACCGGCGTCGGGATCCTCGCGATCCAGCAGTTCTTCGGGAACTATGTCGACCCGCTCCTCAAGGGACGGCGCATGGACATCTCACCCCTCATCGTCCTTCTCTCCGTCGTCTTCTGGGCCTGGGTCTGGGGGCCGGCGGGAGCCATCCTGGCGGTCCCGATCACTGCGACGCTGATCATCGCGTGTGCACACGTGCCGGCGTTGAAGCCGATCGCGCTGATGCTGGCTCATACGGCCGACGAGGAGCGGCTCGAGGAGCAGACCGGGTCCGGATGAGGTAAAACGCCCTGGTCCCGGCCCTGGCCCCCGCTCGATCTCACGTCGGAAAGGACGGAGGGAGCCTGGGCTCCCGGGCGAGATGTCTTAGATTCTTTCCCATGATTTCCGTATCCAATCTCGGCATGTCCTATGGTGACCGCACCCTGTTCGCCGGGGCCACCTTCCAGCTCAATCCCGGGGAGCGCTACGGCCTCGTCGGCGCCAACGGCTCGGGCAAGACGACCCTGCTGAACATCCTCAGTGGAGATCTCGACGCGACGGAAGGGACGTTCTCCATCCCGAAGCGAGTCCGCCTCGGGGTGCTCCGACAGGACCAGTTCCTCTACGAGGAGGAATCGGTCCTCGGGACTGCGCTCATGGGGAACCGGGAGCTGTGGGAAGCGATGGTGGAGAAGGAGGAGGTGCTGGCGAAGGCCGAGGAATCCTTCGACGCGGATCGGTTTTCGAAGCTCGAGGAGATCGTCCAGCTCCATGACGGATACGCTGCCGAGGCGCGGGCCGCGGCGATCCTGGAGGGTCTGGGCATCCCCGCGGAGACGCACCGGAGCCCCCTGCGTACGCTGTCGGGAGGCTTCAAGCTGAGGGTGCTCCTGGCCCAGGTCCTCGCGAGCTCCCCCGACATCCTCCTCCTCGACGAGCCGACGAACCACCTGGACATCCTCTCGATCCGCTGGCTCGAGACATTTCTCTGCGACTTCCCCGGGCCCGTCGTCGTCATCTCCCACGACCAGCGCTTCCTCGACAACGTGGCGACCCACATCCTGGACGTCGATTACCAGACCGTCGAGCTCTACCACGGGAACTACAGCGCCTTCGTCGAGGCGAAGGCCGCCGACCTCGAACGACGGGAGAAGGAGCTCGCGAGCGCGCAGCGGGAGATCGCCCACCATCAAAAGTTCGTGGACCGCTTCCGGGCGAAGGCCAGCAAGGCTCGCCAGGCGCAGAGCAAGGCGCGGATGATCGAGCGCAAGGCGGAGGACCTCCAGGAGCTGCCGGTCAGCTCCCGGCGATATCCGAAGTTCCGCTTCGAACAGAGGCGCCACAGCGGACAGGACGTGCTGAAGATCGACGGAATCCGCAAGTCCTTTGGCGACAACGAGGTGCTCCACGGGGTGGACCTGGTGGTGAAGCGGGGAGACCGCGTGGCGATCATGGGTCCGAACGGAATCGGAAAGTCGACGCTCCTCAAGATCGTGATGGGCGACCTCGAGGAGGACGAGGGAGAGGTGGAGTGGGGATACGAGACGCACCCCGGCTACTTCGCGCAGGATTTCCGGGATGGGCTCGACACCTCCCATGCGACCGCGCAGGACTGGATCTGGTCGTTCTGTCCGGAAAAGGACCTCGGCTTCGTGCGGAGCCAGATGGCCCTCATGCTCTTCTCGGGGGACGACCCGAAGAAGCCGCTCGACAGCCTGTCCGGTGGAGAGGCCGCGCGACTCGTCTTCACCCGCCTGGCGATGGAACGTCCGAACGTCCTCGTCCTCGACGAGCCCACGAACCACCTGGACCTGGAATCGATCGAGGCCCTCGTGGAAGGGCTGAAGAACTTCGACGGCACCCTCATCCTCGTCTCCCACGACCGGTGGTTCGTGAGCGAGCTGGCGACTCGGGTGGTGGAGATCCAGTCCGACGGGATCGTGGATTACAGGGGGACCTACGACGAGTACGTCCACTTTCGCGGAGACGATCACCTCGACGTGGATCGCGTGGTCCTGAAGGCGAAGGGCGAGAAGCGGAGGGAGAAGAAGCAGGAAGCGAGGAAGTCCAAGCCCGCGGCGAAGGACGGCCGCGGCGAGGGGCGGGCCAGCAGCGCCCCCCCGGCCCCGACGATGAGCCCGAGGATGCTCGAGCAGCGGCAGAACGAGCTCACGGAGCAAATCGAAGCGGCGGAAACGCGGATCGAGGAGATCGATCAGCTCTTCTGCCGGCCCGGCTTCTACGACGAGACGCCGGCAGAGGAGCTGCGCGCGCTCGAGGAGGAGCGGGCGGGCCTCCTTGGGGAGGTGGAGGAGCTGATGCCCGAATGGGAGCGGACCTCCGAGGCCCTCACCGCGACGGAGTAGCGGCCCGGAAGAGGAGGAGCCCACCGGCGATCAGGGCGAACCCCCCGAGGTGGAAGAGGTGGAGGGTTTCCCCGAGGAAGGGGATGGCCAGGACCGCGGTGAACACCGGCACGAGACAGACATAGAGACCCGCCGCACCCGCCCCCACC
>SKKN01000063.1 GCA_007121455.1 Gemmatimonadota bacterium
ACTCGCTCCGGGTCGGGGAATCCAACCCGGAGGGGACCCGCTCCCGCGGCTCCCGTCAATAACTCAGGTGCGTAAAACTGGATGTCCCCAGAGCGGGAAGATGAGGGTGTCTCCTACAGTCGAGACAACTTGGGCCTCCTGGGTCGATCTTCACCCGGAAACCCTGGTTCTTTCCGACGTGGAAGGCCAAGGCCTGAGCCCGGAGTTCTTCGACTACTGGCTCTACCCGTACGGTGCGTATGAATCCATTCCGGTGTTCTTTCTTACCCAGATCATGTCCCCCCTTGATCCCCGGCGCTTCGGCAAGGAACGCGTGATCGGTCTCCCTTCGAGCAGTAGAGACCCGGGGATTGCCTTTCCCTTCGGAGCGCTGGAAGAGCAACCAGGGCCCAGGCAAGCCATATCGTTCTCGTATGAAGGAGACGAACTGGTCCTGCTTTGGAGTGATGACGCTCAGGGGGGGACAGCCTTCCGACCGATCACCAGCAGCGGGGAGTCTGTGACCATGACAGGCACCGGTCATGGGTTCGTGGACGAGGAAACCGACAGTACCTGGACGCTCGATGGACTGTCCATATCCGGCCCTTTCGAGGGTGAGCGCCTGGTTCCTGTGACGAGGGCGCACACGGCCTTCTGGGGCGCTTGGGCCGCATTCCATCCCACAACCCGGCTGTGGGAAAAGTGAATTGGCGCTCCGTTCCCACTCGAGGGGAAGCACTTCCGCGCCCTTCCGGAGATACGGGCAGGTCGGCGCGCATGGACCTGGACCTACGGACGAGACACGCTGCGACCATGCCGGTTCATGTTCGGGCATCCCTGTTGATCGTTTTCTCGATGGCCGCCGCGACTGAGCGAGCCGACGCTCAATGGGTAGAAGCCCCGGGACACGGCTGGTTGGACGTGACCGTGTACCACATCGACACGATGGAGCAGTTCGAGCTCGACGGGAACGTGAGGGAAATCTTCGCGGAGGGTCACGCGGTAAACACCTCCGTCTTTCTGACGTTCGTGGCGGGGATGCTGCCCGGGGTGGATGCCTGGGTCCAGGTTCCTTACCACCGGCTGAAATACAGCGATGTTCTCCGAGACCGGCTTCGGACTGGGATTGGCGATATCCGACTCCACCTGAGAGTGGCTCCGTTGCAGTACTTCGACTTCGAACTGCCCGTGGCCCTCCGTGGAGGCGTAAAGATTCCGATGGGCGATTTCGCCGTTGATGCGGAGGTGATCCCGCTAGGCGACGGACAGAGGGACTGGGAGCTCGCGGCGGAAATCGGACACTCGTTCCACCCCAGTCCCATCCACGTGGGTGGCTGGGCGGGATACCGCTGGAGGGAGCCCAACCCGGATCTCCGCAGAGATTTTGGAAACGAAGCTTTCTTCCTGGTTCAGGCTGGTGGAAACTATGGCCTGCTCGGAATGCAGGTCATCGCCGAGGGAATGAAGACTACGACGACTCCGGTGTTCGAGAACGTCCCACTTCGAAACACGAGGCGCTCGATCCTCCAGTTCACCCCGCAGATCTCCCTCGAAATCCGAGGTGGAGCGCTTCGCGCGGGCAGCAGAATTCCCGTATGGGGCAGAAACCTTCTCGCCGGTCGCTCGTGGGTTGTGGGGTACTTTACCTCTTGGGCTCTGTAGCCTGAGGCACCACAGCCGCTTCCGGTGGTCCAGACCGCCACGTGGAGCGAATACGAGCGTCCGGACCGGAGGATCGCAGGAGCGTCGCAGTGAGCCACGGGCCGGGTGCACGAGTAGCTCGAACACCTCCAGTCGTAACGCACGCACGCCCCTCGATCGCTTCAACTACCCCGCTTGCGCGCTCAGGCGTCCGGTCACGCGCTCCCCTGATCCGTGAATCCGATGCTTCGCTGGACGGTCCCGAAGGGGGCGCCGTCCAGTTCGGCGTACGGACCGGCAAGGAACAGCACCGGTTCGCCGTTCTGGGCAGGAGATAGCGTGAGATCACGTCCGATCGACCACGCCACGTGGTTCATCTCGAGCTGGCCGAAGAGTCCGTGGCGGTCGTACTTGCAGGCACAGGAGGCATCTGCCGGCAGCCATCCCAGGCCCGCTACGAAGAACTCCGCCCAGCAATGGTACCCGCAGAGGTCGCACTCCTCCTCACCCGGCTCCGGGGGCTCGAATGCCTGCCCCAGCACCAACCTCGCAGGGATGCCGAGGGAGCGGCACAGCGAGATGAACAGGGCGTGGATGTCGTTGCAGTTGCCTACCGAGCAGACCAAGGCATGTTCGGTGCTTCCCTTCCACGACTGCTGGCCGGCATCGTACTCCATGGCGCCAATGACGTGGTCGTAGATCCGCCGGGCTTGCCCGAACGGGTTTGCTTCTCCGCCCGCCACCTTCCGGGCAAGCGCGCGGGTGGTGTCATCCACCTCCACATAGCGCTCCGCAGCCAGCTCGAGCTGAAAGGCCCTCGGATTGGTCAGCGGCCGGGCCCGCGTCTCGTCCAGGTGATGCTCCACCCGCGTCCGTTCGAGCCGATAGTTCACCTGGAGCTCGACCGAGGATCCCTGCGCCGCGAAAGCCAGTGAAGGATCGAATTGCCGTAGGCAGACTCCTTGCGGAGATCCCACCCTCCCGGCGCCGCAACATCCACCTCCAGTATACGCTGATACCGGGAATCGGAGATAACCGGAAGCCAGAGATCGAGCTGGCCCCGATCCGGAAGCTCAATGCTCACCTGGTCACGAACATCATAGATGCGATTGGCTTTTGCCGCCGGTAATCTGGTCTCGCTTTCAGTTGCAGTGTTCATCGTCAGTTGCCTCCTGCCCTCTTTCGGGGCGGTGCGGCCAGCGACCGAAGAATGCGCCTCTGGATCACCGAGGCAGCAGCGGCCGGGCCAGATGAAATCAGATGGTTGACTTCTCCGTGATCACAAGGAACCCGTTCACCTTCCACTCCAGAAAACCGCCATCTAGCCGCCGGGCATCCAGACCCGCGTCGCGCAGAATCTCCACGGCATCATAGGCATAGACGCAGTAGGGACCGCGGCAGCAGGCGACGATGGACTGATCCCGAGGCAGCTCATTAAGCCTGCGCTCGAGCTCCGCGACCGGCACGCTCTGGAGCTGGTAACGCACGAAGAAGAGATGCGCGCGTAGCATCCTGGGAACCGGCCCGCCCCGTTCATCCATTGCACTCGTTGAGAGGGCTGTGCGCTCCACACCACACCGACCCCCGAACTTCCGGCTCCACACACAGGTTCGATGACCTCGTTGAACTGGACCATCCTGCTCGGATTTCTGAGCCTCCTCCTGGCTTGGGTGCTCCTCAGCCCCCGGCCCGCGGCCACCGGACTTCGCGAAGCGCATTTCTTCCGGGGACGAGGCGAGACCGGCCGGCCGATCGGGTTCGCCACACTGGTGGCAACGCTCCTGATCAGCTGGATCTTCGCCAAGAGCGTCCAGAACGCAGCGGACCTCGGCATGGCCTTCGGTCTGCCCGGAGGGGCCGCCTACGCCGCGTACTGGCTATCCTTCGGGGTGGCGGGCGTGGTGCTTTATCGTCTGCGGAAGGCGGGCTTCGCCAGCATCCACCACTTCCTCCGCTCCGGATTCGGGGCGGCAGCGGTCTGGCTCTTCTCCCTCATCCTCCTCTTCCGGCTCTGGAACGAGCTGTGGAGCAACACGATGGTCGTGGCCCAGTTCTTCGGGGAGACCGGAAGCGCGTCCTTCCTCGTGGCCTCCTGGATCACCACCGCCCTGGTTCTCGGCTACTCGCTGGTGAGCGGCTTCAGGGGAAGCATCATCACCGACGTGCTCCAGATGGGGCTGGCGCTCGTGGTCCTGATGCTCCTGCTCGGCTTCATCTTTCCGCGAGGCGACGCAGAGGCGATGGTGCGCAGCGGGTCGTGGACCCTGGTCGGCGGAGTCGACCTCCTGCTCGTGGCGCTGATCCAGTGCTTCTCCTACCCGTTCCACGATCCGGTCATGACCGATCGAGGATTTCTGACCCGGCCGCGTACGATGCTGTGGGGGTTCGTGGCGGCCGGAGTGCTCGGCGTGGTCTTCATCACCCTCTTTTCCTTCGTGGGCATCTTCAACCACGTCGAGGGGATCGGCGGAAACTCGACGATCGACACGGCGCTCGTGCTGGGCCTGCCGGCGGTGCTCGTCATGAACGTGATGATGCTCACCAGCGCGAGCTCGACCCTGGACTCGGCCTACGCCTCGGTGGGGAAGCTCGCGGCCGTGGACCTGCTCCCATCGCACCGCACCGACCGGGTCCGGGTGGCGAGGATCACCATGGTCATCCTCGCCCTCCTGGGTGGATCGATGGTGCACGCGAGCCCGGCCATCCTGAGCGCCACCACGGTGAGCGGGACCATGGTGATCGGGCTGACCCCCGTCTTCGTCTTGTGGTGGTGGAGGCGGCCGGGGCAGGTCAGCTTCGTCGCCAGCGTCGGGATCGGCCTGCTCCTCGGCTTGGCGCTAGCGGCGGGGTGGGAGCCCGGCACCATCGGCGAGGGCGCCTACGGGAGCCTCCTCTTCGTCAATGTGCTTGGAGTCCTCGCGTGCTTCTCGGCGTATCTGGGCCTCGCCTTCGTGTTTCCGCGGAAGGAACGGAAGGGCGATATCCCGCGGCGCACTCCCGACGCGGAGCCCGCCGAGACCACGGCGAGCTGACGGAACGTGGCCCGGGCGGCAGCGGGGCTCGGGGCGGCGGCGGCACCAGTCCACAGGCCAGGGCACCAAGAACCGGGACTGGCGATCCGGTGCGGCTCGTGTTCGATTGAGCCCGGACCCCCGGGCCGGGGGCGCCCGCCAGGCCTCTTCCGGCCTCCGCCGAACGGACCCTCTCCAAGAAAGAAGGGGCACCATGGACCCGACGCGCGAAGGGGCCGGAGCAGAGGCGGACCTTCTCGTAACCTGCTGGGGGACCCGCGGCTCGATCTGCGTGCCCGGCCCCGACACCGTCCGCTTCGGCGGAAACACGAGCTGCGTGGCCGTGGAGAGCGGCGACGGGCTCCTCGTCCTGGACGCCGGAACCGGGATCCGGGCCCTGGGGAGGCACCTGGCATCCGGACCCGGGTCCGCTCCGGTAGACGTGGACCTCTTCGTCACCCACTTCCACTGGGATCACATCCAGGGCCTCCCCTTCTTCGAACCGCTCTACCACCCCACGACCACCGTCCGCGTCCACGGTCCCGCCGAGAACTCCGGCGAGCTCCGGCGCCTCGTGCTGGGCACGATGGAATCGGTACACTTCCCGCTCTCACCAACCGCGCTCGCGGCGAGGATGGAGTTCGTGCCGTTGGGTTCAGGGCCCTGGCGGAAGGGGGAGCTGGAAGTGGCCTGGATCCCGCTCCGTCACCCGCAGGGTGCGGTGGGCTACCGGGTCCGGCGGGGCGGCGTCGTCGGCGTGGCCTACCTCCCCGACAACGAGCTGGAGGGCGGGGAGTACGGCCTGGGGGAGGGCTGGTACGAATCGGTGGTGGACTTCGTGGCGGGCGCGAACGTCCTCTTCCACGACGCCATGTACACCGACGGGGAGTACGAGACACGGGTGGGGTGGGGTCACTCCACCTACCGGCAGGCGGCGCGGCTGGCCGAGGAGGCCGGGGTGACCGCGCTTCGGTTCTTCCATCACGCGCCGGGACGGACGGACGCCGAGCTCGCGGAGCTGGCTGAGACCGCTCGGGAGGAGCGGGCCGGGCGCGAGCCGCCGCTGGACGTGGACGCCGCGGCCGAGGGCCAGGCCATGCGGCTGCCGGGCCCATGACGGGGGGCGAGCGCGCGGCGGCTTCTCGATTCGCTCCAACCGCCACCCGGAGGCGTTCACGGGCGCTCGGGGCACTCCGTGGTTCCCCCTCCGGCAGCCTCCTCTTCTCACGCCCCCTTCTCCAGGACCGAGACGGCCGTCCGGTACCCGATCTCGATGAGCTCGTCCATGGCGCTCCAGTCCAGCAGACGGTAACGCTCCACCGGGGGACGGAAGACGAGATCGGCCGCCTCCCGCCCCTTCTCCCCCGACTCCAGGACGGGTAGGGAAACCGTCCTCAAGAGGAGGGTGGCGATGTTCGGCACCCGGGCGGGTTTGGCGAAGGGGTTCGCCCGGTCCAGGAGGTGCCGCCAGGGCGACCGCATGTCGGAGTAGTCCCCGTCGAGCTCCAGCTCCTGCTCGGGCGAGACGCTCACCGCGTAGACCGGCCCCCGGCCCTCGTCCCGCATCACCCCCGTCGGGAGGTTGTCCAGGGCACCGCCATCCACCAGCACCTCCCGATCGTGGTAGACGGCGGGCCCGAGCCCCGGGACGGCCGTGCTGGCCCGGACCCACCGACGGATGAGGCCGGAGCGGTGCACCATGAGCTCACCCCGGGTGAGATTGGTCGAGGTGCAGAAGAAGCCGAGCGGAAGGTCTTCGATCCGGCGCTCCCCGAAGAGGGCGCCCAGCAGGCCTACGTAACGGCGGCAGCGGAGGACGCTGAACACCGGGAGGGTGTAGTCGTTGAGGGGGCCCTGCTCGATGAACGCCCGCCGGTTCTCCTCACGCATCCGCTCCGGACTCCAGCCCGAGGCGTACTGGGCCCCGATCATGGCGCCGATGCTGGTCCCTCCCACCCGGTCGATGACGAGCCCCGCTTCCTCCAGGGCACGGATCACCCCGATGTGCGCCAAGCCTCGGGCACCTCCGCCGCCCAGGACCAGCCCCCGGGCCTCCCCGGCGAGGAGCCGGGCCAGTCGCTCCATGTCGCCGTCGCGGTCCGGATCCACGTGGTGGTGGTCGTCGGACCGGATCCAGGATCGCCACCGGTCGGTGAGGGTGGGGAGGCCCGACGCCGCGCTCCGGAGGAGGACGAGCTCCCGACGAGGACCAACCTTCCAGGAGTCCCGCCCGATCGCCTTCAGCAGCCGGGGATCGGGCGGGCGGTTCTCGCTCAGGGAGCCCACGACCAGGATCGTGTCCACCTGCCGGGTGCAGAGTCGGGTCCAGGGAGTGGGAGTGGCGTCCGCCTCGTAGATCAGCCCCCCGTGCTCGAGCTCCTTGGCGTGGAGCCATGCCAGGAGCTCGGGGTCGTCGGGATCGGCGCGCTCCCGCATCTGGGCCACCCGGTCCGAGCTCAGGTGGAGAAGAGTGTGGTGGGCTTCGAGCGCCTCCGTCAATCGCCGGGTGAAGCGCCCGAGCGGCACGTCGGGGTGGGAGGGCACCAGGGCGATGGTCGCTGGGCGGTCCGCCTCCGGAGGGAGCAGGGTGCGCCGGTACCGGTCCACGATGAGCCGGGTGAGCTCCAGCGTTACGGCGGGGTGCTCATCGACGAGGCGGTCGAACCCGGCCCGATCGAGACGGATCAGTTCGGTAGGACGGATGGCGCAGACCGTGGCGGAGCGCGGATCGCCGGTGAGCAGGGCCATCTCCCCTACCGACTCGCCCCGGCCGATCTCGCCCAGCACTGTGGGTTCCTCCCTCCCGTGCTCCAGGAGGGCCCGAAGCCTTCCGTAGACCACCAGGTAGAGGGCGTCGCCGGGCCCACCCGCCCGGAAGAGGACCTCTCCAGCGGCCAGGCGCACCCGGGTGAGGTCCGCTGCGAGGGCCCGGGGCGGGTTCTTGGCCAAGAGGCGGTAGAGGGACGACGAAGCTCCCTCGGCCGGGGCTTTTTCCGGAGTCGCTTCCAGAGGAGGCGCCATGGTTCCTCGCCCGTAGGACGATCGGTGGGACGACCGGCGGGTCTCCCGAGGCGACCGGCGAGCGACCGGTAGCCAGCGGGCGAAACGCGGCCCCGAGGGGTTCCCGGTCTCCGGAGCCGTCCGTCGGTGGTCGGAGCCTGGAGGAACGGTACGGCGGACGGGCTCCGGAGACAACGGGGACTCGGTCGGTGTCCGACACGGCTGCGTTCACCTGAGCACCGGCGACCTGGGACTGGTCTCTCGTGCGTTGACGGGATACTGTAAACATGCCATGCAGGACCGGAAACGCTCCGTTTCCCAGCAGGAGGGCGTTGTGGTGAGGACCTTCATTTCCATGGCGGGCGGTGTGCTCGTCGCTGTGCCGCTCGTGCTCCTCGCCGCGCAACTTCCGGTCGAGCAACCGAGAGCGGGCCCGCTCCCGACGGCCACGGGGACCATCGAGGGAGTGGTGGAAGTACCGACCCGTCCCGCCCGCCGGGTGGAACAGCGCTACCCGACCCGCACCCCCGATGGACCCCGTGAGCAGCGGCCCGTCCCATCGGTCGCGCACCTGGAAGGACCTGTGGAGGCCCCCGCGGCCGGGGACGTATCTCTCGAGATCATCCAGCGGGATTCGATCTTCCAACCTTCCCTGGTGGTCGTGCCCGTGGGCGGCACCGTGGCCTTCCCCAATGATGACCCCTTCTTTCACAACGTATTCTCGTACTCCCGGGCCGCCCGGTTCGACCTGGGTCGTTACCCCGAGGGCGAATCCAAGGACGTGACCCTCACGGAGCCCGGCTATGTGAAGGTCTTCTGCGAGATCCACGACTGGATGCGGGCAGCGGTGCTGGTGGTCGAGAACCCCTTCTACGCCCGGGTGGAGGAGGACGGCCGGTTCACCCTCACAGGGGTGCCCGCCGGCACCCACACCCTCCGGGTCACCCACTTCGACGAGGGGAGCCGGGCGGTGGAGGTGGAGGTCCCGCCCGGGGGGACCATCGAGGTGCAGGTCGATCTGGGGGGATGACCCGCCATGGTTCCTGCCCGAGTGACGTTCCGAGGAAAGATCCTCCTCGCCCTCGTGGGGACAGTCCTGCTCCTGGTGGGGACGAGTCTCCTCGTGGTGCGCCACCAGACTCAACGCCAGGTGCTGGGACAGGTGGATCGGGCCACCGACAGGGCAGCCACGGCGCTGGCTGAGGTGGAGAGGCTTCGGAACGAGGAACTGGAGCGCTTTGGGCGGCGGTTCACCGGCTCCATCCGGCTCCCGGCCGCCATGGACGCGGCCCTGGACGCCGATGACTCGGACGTTCTGGCGGAGGCGGCCGAGTACGAGTTGGAGCTGGCGGGCATGGACCGGGGCCTGGTGGTTTTCTCCGACGCGGACGGACGTTTGGTGGCCGTCCTCCGGGACGGCCGGGTCGCCCCGGAAGCTGACGAGGGCCAACGCGCTCCCGGCGACGCCGGTGAGACCGACGTGGGCCCGCTGGTGCGCACCCTCCTGGAAGAGGGGGAGGAGCGGCTCACCGGCTATCACCTCGAGGGCGGCGTCCTCTACACCGTGCACGTCTATCCCCTGATCCTCTTCGACCGCCTGGTGGGTGCGCTCACCCTGGGGTTTCCCTTCGAGGACGACGTGGCCGGTCGGCTGGGGGAGGTGGTGGGGGCGGAGGTCTGCTTCGCGGTGGAGGGACTGTGCGTGGCCGGGACGGAGGGGTTCGGCACCGAGGATTTCGTCGGCGCCTTGCCCGGGCTCGACCCCGCGGACGAGCTGACGACGATGGAGCGGGACGGTGCCCGGTGGGCACTGGTCGCGAACTCGGTCCCGGCGGGGGCCGGCCCCGACGTGCGGCAGGTCCTGGCGGTCTCCCTGGACGAAGTTCTCCTCCCCTTCGATCGGATCCAGTCGGCAGTGTGGGTCGTGGGACTGGGCGCCCTCCTGCTCTCCCTCCTCCTCGGGGTGGTCCTCTCCCGGGGGCTCGCGCGCCCGGTCCGGGCCCTGGTGGGGGCCACGGAGAGGGTCCGCCGGGGAGAGTACGACTTCCGGGTCGAAGTGCCGTCCCGGGACGAGCTCGGCACGCTGGGGGAGGCTTTCAACGAGATGATCCGAGATCTGGGACTCAAGGAGAAGTACCGGGGCGTGCTGGACAAGGTGGTCTCGCGGGACGTGGCCGAGGAGATGCTCAAGGGGGAGGTGCGCCTGGGCGGCGAGGTCCGCGAGGTCTCCACACTCTTCGCCGACGTGCGGGGGTTCACGTCCATCGCCGAGGGGCTCGAGCCCACCGAGGTCGTCGCTATGCTCAACGAATGGTTCGACCGGGCCGCTGCCGCCGTGGAGGCGGAAGGGGGCGTGGTGGACAAGTTCCTGGGAGACGGCATCATGGCCATCTTCGGCGCCCCCATCGCGCAGGAGGACCACGCACCGCGGGCCGTTCGGGCCGCCCTCCGGATGAGGGACGAGTTGGAAGAACTGAACCGCCGCCGTACGGAGCGGGGCGCTGCGCCGCTCGAGGCAGGGATCGGCATCTCCACCGGCCGGGTAGTGGCCGGAAACACCGGCTCCCAGGACCGGCTCAACTACACCGTGCTGGGGGAGGCGGTGAACCTGGCCGCCCGCCTCTGCTCGGAGGCCGGCCCCGGGGAGATCCTCGTGAGCGACGCCACGCGCCAGGGGGTGGGCGAGGAAGCCGACGCCCTGGAACAGGCGCCCCGGCGGGTGAAGGGCCTCTCCTACGAGGTGCGCCCCTGGCTGGTGCGCAGCCTGGTCTCGGGCGTGGCCTCACTGTTCCTGGCCGGGCTGGCCGCCCCGGCGGACGCCCAGCGGTTCGTGCCCGATCCGCCCACCCTCCAGGAACTGGGGATCGAGTACTTATCGCCCACCGGTTTTTTCCAGATCACCCCCTCGGGACGCCTGGACGTGGCCCTCCACCACCCGGGCGACGCCCCCCCGTGGCTCATCCCCGAGACGGAGACCTTCGTGGGCGGGCACCTCCGCTTCTTCACCGACGTCTTCGTGGGGGACCGGACCTTCGCCTCCACCGAGCTTCGGGCCGACCGGGGCGACGAGCCCCGGGCCGCGTCCCTCACGGGAAGGATCCAGCAGGCCTTCGTGCGGGTGCGCTTGGCGGACCGGGGCTCCCTCCACCTCCAGGCCGGAAAGTTCATCACCCCCTTCGGGAACCATCCCGGGCGCCGGCGCACGGAGGCCGATCCGTTCATCCGCCCGCCCCTCCACCACGACCACCGGACGGTGCTCGGGACGGACCGTGTCCCCGGTGCGGTGGACGGGCTCCTGGACTGGAAGGACGAGCCCGGGGAGTTCCGGGCCGACGGCGCCCCCGTGGTCTGGGGAACCCCCTACCCCAGCGGGGCGATGGCACTCGGCGGCCATGGGGCCCTCTCCTTCCGGCTGGCGGTGCTCAACAGCATGCCCGCCAGCGACCCCGACCAGTGGAGCCCCGACCGCGACGACTTCCGGGATCCGGCGGTGGTCGCGCACCTGGGATTCCAGCCACGACCCGAGTTGCACGTCGGGGCCTCGTGGGGGTCGGGGCCCTACCTCCGCCGGGGTGTGGAGGATCCTGGGGCGGAACCGGGCACCCCTGTGCCTGACGACCGGTTTCGGGACTTCGACCAGCGGCTCGCGAGCCTGGAGGCCACCGTGACCCGGGGGATGGTGGAGCTCCGGGGGAAGGTCGTTCGGAACGTATGGCAGGTGCCCAACGTGGAGGAGGACGCGGTGGACGTCTCCTGGTTCGCCGAGGGGAAGTTGAAGAGCCGAGGCGGACTCTTCGGAGCCGCCCGGGTCGGGGCGATCCACTTCAACAAACTCACCGCGAGCACTGGCGAAGAAGAGGTGTGGGACCACGACGTGGGCCGATGGCAGGTCGCCGGGGGCTATCGGTTGGCGCGCAACATGGAGCTCCGGGCGGAATACCTCCGGAACCACACCGACTCCCCAATCGAGGCCGACACCGACCTCCTCTCCCTCGAGATCTGGTGGAGGTTCTGAGTAATCGTTCGCATCTAAACACCTCGTGATCCAAGGAGGGACCCCCATGAAGCAGGCCGTCACACTTTTTCAGGAGCTGAGCCACAACGACGTGGACTGGCTTCTGGCCAATGCCTCGGAGGGGCAGCTCGAGGCCAACGAGACCCTCATCGAGGCTGGGAACGCGGTGGACGCGATCCACTTGGTCGTGCAGGGAGTGCTCTCCGTGTCGACCCCCGAGACGGCCGAGGAACTCGCGATCCTCGGACCGGGAGATCTGGTGGGGGAGATGTCCTTCCTCGAGCAGGAGCCGGCCACCGAGTCGGTGACAGCGACGGAGAGGACGGCTACGCTCATCCTCCCCCACGCCCTCCTCCACGACCGCTGCCGGGACGATCCGGGATTCTCGGCCCGGCTTCACCGGAGCTTGGGGCGGATCCTGTCGCGCCGGCTGCGAAGGGCGAATCGTCGCCTCGCGGTCCAGGAGGGCGCGGACGCGGCGGTCGGCGCGGAGCACCCCGCGTGGCACCGGTTGGGCGAGAAGATCGGCGACTTCAAGGCCATCGTGCATGAAGCCAACGAGGTGGCCGTGAAGGAGGGAACGTCCATCCCCCACGACGTCGCCGACGAGATCGTGGCCCAATTCCGGGACTTCTACGCGTTTATGAACCAGGTCTTCGAAACGGAGCTACCCAATGAGCGGGTCCGGGACGGGGTGGGCCTACTCGCTCAGCGGGAGTTTCTTCCCTACCTCCTCCTCGCCGAGGCGTCGCAGCGCTTCTACACGAAGCCGAGGGGTTACGCCGGGGACTACTGGACCATCGAGTTGGTCTACCGGAACGAGCCCACCGGCTCGAGCCCCTTGGGAGTGCTGGTCGACCGCTGTCTGCTCGAATCCCCTACGGGCGACGCCGTGCGGAACCGGCGGGGCCTCCTGGCCGAAGAGATCCGGAAGGCCGTGGAGTCACGGCAAAACGGCCCGACCCGGATCACGAGCCTCGCCTGTGGGCCCGCTCGAGAGGTGTTCGACGTCCTCGCCGACCAGGAGGACGCCGACCGCCTCCACGCCACCCTGCTGGACATCGACACCCAGGCCCTGGCCTTCGTGGAGGAGACGGCGGGAAGGAAGGGACTCGAAGCCGCGATCTCCCTCGTCCCCGCGAACCTCATTCACCTGGCCCTGGGGCGGGCGGAGACGGACATCGCCGACCAGGACCTCGTCTACAGCATCGGTCTCATCGACTATCTGGACGACGACCTGGTGGTCCGCCTCATGAGCCTGATCCACGGCATGCTCCGTCCCGGCGGCCGCGTCATCCTGGGCAACTTCCACCCCCGGAACCCGGTGCGAGCCTTCATGGATCACGTCCTCGACTGGCGGCTCGTCCATCGGTCGGAAGAGGACATGGACCGCCTCTTCCGGAAGTCAGCTTTCGGGCGCCCCACGAGCAACGTCCGCTTCGAGGCCCAAGAGATCAACCTCTTCGCCGAGTGCGTCCGTGAGTAGGGGGCGGCCATCGCTTGGATCCCGCGGGCCGCGGGCTTGAGAATCAACACCCCGTAGGAGGTCCAGAAGATCCTGAGGCAGTTGCGGCGCTCCTTGGATGCGCTCAACGGGGATCGGCTACGGGGCCTCACCGTAACAGAGGAGCTCCAAGAAAAGAGCACCGTTCGTCCCGGGACTTTCAGGGAGTGGAACGCGGGTGATTGTTTCCGCGGAAACGTCCCCGTCTTCCCGGTGGGCTCCCCGTTGCCTCCCCCTGTTCAAGCGGTTCCGCTGAACCGCCCGTCCTGTCCGACCAACCCGAGAGGGCGGCCTCCTCGCCACAGATCACAACGTCCAGCGGCTGGGCCCGGACGAGGCCCTCCACCCCGAAGCGTTTCCGGACATCCGCGTCTTAGTGAAACATCTCCTGCCTGAGCCTCCGAAGCGGAATCCTCCGCCGGCGGTCGATCTTCTGGCGAGCGGCCGCAGCCCGGTCGACGCCCGCGTACGCTTTGTTACTCGGGCCGCTCCCGGGGCCCCGAAAAAAAGCACGGCCCCCAGCGGAAACCCGCTTGGAGCCGTGCTTTTCTCGACATGGGCCTGGGTAGACTCGAACTACCGACCTCACGCTTATCAGGCG
>SKKN01000043.1 GCA_007121455.1 Gemmatimonadota bacterium
CTCCCGCCGTCGTCCCCAGGGTCCAGGTCGTGCTCGCGAACCCACCGGGGTCCGTGGGCGAGCTCGTGGGGTCCGCGCTGCCGTCGGCCGGCGACCACGTCACCGTCACCCCGCTCACCCCATTGCTCTCGCCATCCTCGACCCGCACCTCGAGAAGGTCCGGAAGCTCCTCTCCCACCGTCCCCGTCTGGTTGTCCCCACCGGTGATCACGACGTTCGCCGGGGCCCCCGCCACGAACTCCACCTCTGCGTCGTCCCCGATCTCCTCCCCATTCACGGTGCCCGTGACCGTGACCGTTCCCGCTTCCGTGGACGAGGTGAGGGTCGCCGTGTACGTCCCGTCGCCGTGGTCCGTGACCGGTGACGAGAGGGAACCGGGGTCCGTGCCCGTGACGGAGCTCCCGGAGAGCTCCACCTCGTCTCCCCCGGACGGCATGGGGTCTCCGCGCCGATCCCGGAGCTGCACGGTGATCGTGGACGTGCTCGTCCCGTCGGCGACGATGGACTCCGGGTCGGCCGTGATCGTCGTCATGTCAGGCCAGGCGCGGGGTTCCACCTGGACCTCGACGTCCACCGACAGAGGGGAGTTGATCGCGTCGGGGGAGGCGATGCGGACCGTGGCCTCGTACTGTCCCGGGAGAAGGTCCGTGTCCGTGATCTCCACGGTGAGCACCGACGGAGCCGTGCTCGAGCTGAGCTCGACGCCGAGCCAATCGGTGGGTCCTCCGGATGGATAGTCCACGGACGCGGAGAGGCTACCGAGGGTTCCCGTCCCCCGGTTCCGGATGGAGACCTCCGCCGTCGGAGGCTCCGGATCCAACTCCACGATCACCCATGTGAGCTCCGTCGGGTCGAGCTCGATCTCCGGCGGCGGGGTCCCGTACCGGAACCGCATGCTCACGGTGCCTGGGGCTCCCGGCGCGACGGGAGAGGTGACTTCCACGACGGCGTCGAAGGTCGCCGGCGGTACCAGTCCTGTGGGGTCGACGCGGAGGGTGAGCTCGGTGGGGGCCGTGGTGCCCGCCAGCTCGGCCTCGAGCCAGCCGGTAGGCTCGCCCTCCACGTAGGAGACGCTCACCTCCAGGTCCGTGAGCTCTCTTTCGCCGCTGTTCGTCACGGAGACGGTCTGGGAAGGGGGAGCCCCCTGCCCCTCGGCCGAGGCGAAGCCGACGGCTCTGGGCTCCACCGCAATCGCCGGCGGCGCCTCCCGCACCTCGAAAGTGACCTCGATCACCTGGGGCGAGTTTTCGGCCACATCGGACCTCACCTCCACCTCCGCCCGGTGCGTGCCCAGGGGGAGGGCCCCTGGAAGGGCCCGGAGGGAGACGGTGGTGGGAGCCGTGGTGCCCTGAAGGCCGGCCTCCAGCCAGCCCGTCGGCTCACCAGACTCGTAGGACACGGAAAGGTGGAGTCCGCCGAGGGTCCCCACTCCGCCGTTGGAGATCTCGACGGATCGGGTCTCCGAGGGGCCGCCGCCGGCGGATGCCTCGAGATCGATCCGGGAGTCGGAGAGGACGATGACCGGACGCTCCGCCACGGTGATCGACGCCTCTCCCGTTGCCCCTCCCGCCGAGGCCCTGATCGGCGTGGTTCCCGGGGCCATGCCCCGGACCAGGCCGTCGTTGTCCGGAAGGGCGACCTCCGGGTTCGCGCTGCTCCAATCGATAGGTCGGTCCGGCAAAACGTTTCCGGAGCCGTCGCGAAGAATGACCTCCAGGCGGAGCGTGTCTCCCGAGAAGAGAGTGGCCTCGGCGGGCGTCACCGTCAGCGACCCCACGTCTACCGCCGTGACCCGCACGTCCTCACAGGAAGAGGCCACGACCACCGCGGCCACGGCCAAGAGGAGGAAATACCAGGAACTGGAGGCTTCGGGGCGCATGAAAGGGCTACCGCGCTCGGCCGGGGGGTGGGGCGGATGCCCCTGCTCGACTCACGTTGAACACGACCTCCACGCTTTGGCTTCCGCCCGGAACCGCAGGAGACGACACTTCCACCTCGGCCCGGTAGGTCCCCACGCTCAGCTCCCGGGCCCGGGCTTCCAGGGTGAGAGTCGTCGGGGCAGTGGTAGAGTCGAAGTCCGCGCGCAACCACCCTCCTGTCCCCTCCAGGTACCGGATCGTCGCGGAAAGGCCGTCGAGGGTGCGCCCCCCGGCGTTCTTCACCCGGACCTCCTGGGAAGCGGCCTCGTGGGAGCCCGCAGTGGAGTTCAACGAGATCGCCGTGGGATCGAGGTGGATCTCCGGAGGCGGCTCCTCGACCTCCAGGACCACCCGGACCTCCTGGGGGGTGTTCTCGGCCCCCGGCGAGCTCACGAAGATGCTTCCCCGGTACGAACCGGGTAGGAGCTCCCGGACCGTCGCGGATACCGTGAGCACCGTGGGGGCAACGGTCCCTTCGAGAGCGGCCGAGAGCCACTCCACGGTCCCGCCGCCCTCCGTTTCCACCGAGAAGGAGAGGTCGAAGAGCTCTCCCTCTCTCTCGTTCGTGATCGCCACCGATTCCTCCACGGGGGCCTCGTCGCCCGAGATTCCGCGGAGCTCCAGCTCAGGGTCGGAGAGGGCGATCAAGGGCCTCCGCAGCACGGCGACCAGGGCCGTTCCCTCCACGCCCTCGCTCCGGGCCCGGAGCGTCGTGGTGCCGGGCTCATGGCCGCGGACGACGCCCGAGGCGGATACCGCCGCCACCCCGGGGTCGTCGGTGCTCCACTCTATGCTGCGGCCGCTCAGGGCGTGGCCGCCGGGGGAACGGGGGATCGCGAAGACGGTTTCCTTTTCTCCCTCGAAGAGCGTCACGTCCTCGGGGGACAGCTCCATCAGGGCCACCTCCATCACGTTCACGGAGACCTCTTCGCACCCCGCGAGGAAGAGAATTCCACTCGTGAGGAGGAGGGAGCCGGGGGACGCACGGTGACGACCCATCAGAACCGGAACTCGAGCGTGGCCCATGCCCCACCCCCCTGACGAAGGGCGACCGGCCCCAGGTTCATGACGGGCGTCAGCTTCCATATCCGTGCGCCGAGAAGGGAGAGCTCGACCCCACCATCCCCCCCGAACGATGCCGCTTCCCCCTGTCCCCGCGTCCCTCGAAACGCATGGATCGCCCCGATCACCGTAATCGCGGCCGCCCCGGCGAGCCCGGGAACGAGCAGGGGCTGGTCCTCTCGCCGATCCACCGTCTGCCCGGGGGGGCACGTGCCATTGACGGGGACCGTGAGGCAGTCCACCTCCACCCTCCGGTAGAGGACGCCCACCGCAGCGCTCGCGCCCGCCGTCGCGAGCACCACGAGCCCGGCGCCGGGTCGTCCGGAGTAGAAGTGGCCCATCCCGGGCACGACAAGCCCCGCGGTCAGTGCAGTGCGGGGACTGTATACCTCCCCCAGATCGGGGTCGAGCTCGCGGAGGTGGGCCTCCACACGCTCCCGGTCGGACCCGTCGGGGCTCGTCTCGAGGTACCATTCCAGATCCGCCGCCCCGGCCCCGGTCCGCTCCGCCCGGAGGTACGCGATCCCACGGTTGTAGTGGGCGTCGGGCCAGTCGGGCACCTCGACGAGGGCGCGGGAGAAGTGCTGCGCGGCGACCTCGAAGGATCCGTCGTCGAACGCGGCGACCCCCGCCTCGAACGCGGCTCGGGCGGTCGCCGAGAGCGGGTCCTCGTCACGGGGTGCAATCCGCTCGATCCGATCGTCCACGTCGGCCGCATCCGGCCCGTGCGGATCGAGGGCCAGGTAGCGGCAGAACTCCCCGAGCGCCTGCTCGTCCTCCCCCGCATCCTCGAAGATCCGGGCGAGCCGGTAGGCGATGGCGGGGGAAGTGGGGTCCAGCTCGGCCGCCTCCTGGAGCAGGCTCATGGCCCTTTGGGGATCGCCCAGGATCGCGGCCCGGCTCGCCTCCGAGGCAAGCTGCTCCGCCTCCAGCCGGTCCGCCTCCTCAGGAGCCTCGGGCAGCGCTCTCACAGGGGCAAGTATCTCACACGACCCCTCCGGCGCAGGGGGAAGGTCTCGCTTGAGCGAGAGGCCCTCCGGTGGCTCCTGCGCTTCCAGGGAGGCAGAGCTGAGGACCATAAGAAAAACGGCCCACAGGCCTGAGATCATTACCCCTCGCACCTGCGTTCCGACCTTTGCGCGTGTTCCGCGCGACTGAGGATTCATAATCCCTGATCCACCACCGTCTGAGCGGGCGGGTAGGTAACTTAAGACGCCCTCCGGACCCTCCTGCAGGAGAGGGCAAGATATCGCAGGGCGTCTTGGAAGGACAAGCGAGGCGGGGCCGGAAAAGGAAGTTCCGTTCCACGAGGTCCAGCGGCCGCTCCGCGGCGTCCGGCACCGGCGGCCGCGGACGGTTCCCTCGAGCCCCATCTCGCGCATGAGCCGCTCACGCTCATCGGTCGTGGGTCCCTCGCGCCGCCCTGAGCCCCGCTCGGCCCGCCGGATCCACTTCCTGAGCGTCTCGCTGGAGCAGCCGAACTTCTGCGGCAGCGCTGTGGCTCACATGACAGAACGCCAGCAGGTGGGCGGGAGCTAACCGATATCGTGACCCAGGACATCCTGGCGTTCATGGAGGATCCGTACGACCTGAACCTCGTCCTGGTCGCGATATCGGAAGAAGATCACGTGTGGCGGGACAGGAAAACTCCGAACCCCCTCTCGAACTTCCGGACGGGCGGTCCCGATTTCACCGGGAGTTTCAGCGAGCAGCTGACACTTGGTTCGGATTCGGACAACCACCTCTGATGCAATGCCCCGACCGGCGGCTCCGGCGATGTGGACCGCGATCCCCGCGAGATCGCGACGAGCCAGCAGCGAAAATCGAACCGCTCTCAAGCCGCGTCAGGTCGAAGGGCCTTCAGGATTTCGTCGAACACCTCATCGGCCGAGGCACCATCCCCACGGTCCAGGTCCTCCACACCCGCATCGATGCTCTGTCGCAGCGCCTCCAACGTCGCGGCTCGCTCGGCTTCACGGTCTTGGAGAAGACGAATCGCGGCCCGCACCACTTCACTCGCGGAACGATAGCGACCCGTGTCCACGAGTTCCTCGATAAACGTCTCGAGCTCCGGTGTAAGCGACACGTTCATCGCACGAGCCTCCGATCACAGGGTTCCCGGCCCACTCCTCCAATCTACCGCCTCGACCCCGTGATATCAAAGATTGTTATCACGCTCTCCGCTTCTGCATGTGGGCGACCTCGAGCGCGCTGAGGCCTTCTACCATGGGGCACTGGGCTGCGTCTCCGTCCGAAGGTGCAGACGTCGGGCTGAATCGAGTTTGAGTGATCGTGGAGTGAGTGCGTAACGCTGCGCAGTGCAGGCACACTCAATACTCGTCCACGAATCCCAGGTAGCGGTCCAGCCAGTCGAGGGACTCCCGGATGAGCTTGGGCTGAGCCACGAAGTGGCCGCTCTCGGCGACGGTGAATCGCTTGTGCTCGCGGGGCGTGCCCAGGAGCTCGTAGAAGGGGCGGGCGTGGGTCTCCAGGGGAAAGCCCGCATCCAGGCGGCCGTTCAGCATGAGCACCGGCACCTATGCCTACGGGCCGGCAGAGCTCCCGCACGAGACCCATTGCCTGGAGGGAGACGAAGCCTGCGTCCTCTTCATCGGCTTCGAGGAGCCGGTGGACGCCGTCGACGTCCGGGGTGGGAATCTGCCGCACCGGCCCTGAGTGGCGGTTGCCCTTACCGGCTGCTTGCGGCTCGAGCTCCTTTCACCGCAGGCGGGCCGCCCGTGCCCCCCGTGGAATCGCTGGGGACACGGGCGGTCGGCCATCCACCGCCCTCCGGGGAGAACTCGGCCCGAAGGTACAGATGTCGAGCGAGATGAAGGTCGAGTGACCGACGTGCGTCTTCAAAAGCGCCTGGCGCGCCCGAGGAGCTTCGTCAGCACCTCTCGGTCCCGTTCCTCTAGATGAGTGAATCGGAGGCCCAGGAGCGCGCCCCCCTTGCCTTCCCGCCACCAGATCACCTCGGCGCGACCCCGGAAGTCACGGCACAGGAATCGAATCGGGGTTCCCGGTGGCTTCGGGTCCTCCGATACGATCAGCATTCCTGTGGCCGAGAGATTCCGGGACTCCCCGAAAAGCCGCAGGTTCGAGCCGTCGAACCTCAGTTCGACATCCCGCTCTACCGGGTAGCGCGGAGCAGGGCGATTGGACCGGCGCATCTTGCCACCTCCTTCTGGCGAAAGAACCGTTCCACGATCGGTCGGAGGTGGCGGGGCAACGGTCCTCCAGCCCCCGACCGAACGTTCCGGATCGAGTCGCTGGCGGCTCGGCGGGCATGGCGCCGGGTAGGCACCGAAGCCCCGTGGCTCTGCGTCATCGCCTTTCGACGACTTTGCTCTGAGCAGCGTAGTGAGTGCATCCATGGGTCCCGCACCATGGAGTTGTCAAGAGTTCACGTGGGGACCAGGACGTCCAGGGAGGGAAAGAACTCACCGGATACCGGTCGAACTCTTCGTGGTCATGAGATCGGTGGCCCGTCATGGAGAGGAGAGTGGGATCGCTCGATCCTCCAACAGGCTAGCAGTGAAGCGAGATTCGAGAGGAGTGCACCCGAGTGGTACTTGATCGGTACGGAGGTTGCAATACAAGAAACCGAAACGCCATTGGAGGAAGGGTCCTTTCGATTCGAAGAAGGAGGAAGATTGATGAATATCCCGATCCTGAAGCCGGTAGCATTCGTGATGGGGATGATGATGGTGGGGCCTGTCGTGGGTCCTCTCGACGCACAGGACCCGCCACCTGCCCAACAGGAACGGATGGAGCAGGAACAACAGGTGGGCCAGGACCTCGAGCAGCGGATCGAGCAGATGATCGCGCAGATGGAATCGATCCGAGAAGAAGCGGAGCGCATCGACCGTCAGATCGGAGAGCGGTCCGAACGACAGAGGGACCAGGAGCGGGTCGAGGAAGACACGGACCCGATCGACCCCGACCGGCCCGAGGAGCCCCGGCCTGAGGATCCCGACCGTCCGGAGCATCTCGAAGATGCGGATGAGATCGAGATGGACGCCGACGAGTTGCAGAGGACGCTCGAGCGCGAGCGGGTGCGCGGGGTGGCCCGTGAAGTCGGCATGGTCGCCGGGAGCATGCAGCGGGCGATGGAGCGGATTCGTGAAATGTCCCGCGACGTGGATGCGCAGGCGGAGCAGGACCTCGAGAACCTCTGGGAGCAGTTCGAAGAGGTGGGAAGAACGCTCGATCAGAACATGTCCGAAGTACTGCGACACCTCGAGCAGCTCGGAGAAGTGGAGGGCGTCGGCCCGCAGGGCGTAGGCACGGGGTAAGCGACGACATCTCGCTTCCTGGCACGTCTCCGCGAACCCTGGGGTTCGCGCACCGGGCGCCCCACCTGCCGCACACCAGCGGTCGGCGGGGTGCCCGGTTTTTTTGGCGTTTGGCCGGGGATGTCCCCATCATATCTCCTGGCCCCGAGGGCAACGTTCCCGCCGAAACGTGAGGGTGGCCCGGTGGGACCTTCGGGACGCGTCCCATCTCGGCGACTGAGAGGCTTCTCCGACGATGTCCACGCTCGCGCTCACCGGTAGAACCTTGAGCCTGGAGGACGTGGGCCGGGTATCGAATGCTGAGGCCGCGCCGAGGGTGGATCTCGCTCCAGAGGCGAGACGAGCGGTCGCCCGTGCCCGCGAAGTGGTGGAGCGCGCGGTGGCGTCGGGGAAGCCCGTTTACGGAGTGACGACGGGGTTCGGCCGTCTCGCGGAGGTGGCGATCTCCCGTGAGCGTCTCATCGACCTCCAACGAAACCTGATCCGGAGCCACTCGGCCGGGATGGGCCGGCCACTTCCCACGGAGGCGGTGCGAACGATTCTCCTCCTCCGGGCGAATGCTCTGGCTCGCGGCCAGTCGGGGTGTCGAGTCGAGGTGGTTCTCGCCCTCCTCGATCTCCTGAACGCCGGGATCCACCCGGTCGTACCGGAGGCGGGCTCGGTGGGAGCGAGCGGGGACCTCGCTCCGCTCGCCCACGTGGCCCTCGCGCTCATGGGGGAGGGCGAGGTCGAGGTCGGCGGACGGACGGGCCCTGCCGCGGATGCCTTGCGGGAAGCCGGCATCGAGCCCCTGGAGCTTCGGGAGAAGGAGGGGCTCGCGCTCATCAACGGCACCCAGGCCACCACCGGCCTCGGCATCCTCGCCTTGCTCCGCGGGGAGAGCGCAGTCGAGACGGCCGAAGTCGCCGGTGCGACCACCCTCGAAGCGCTCATGGGCACCCCGGAAGCATTTCGTCCCGACGTCCAGGACGCGCGGCCTCATCCGGGGCAGGCCGTGAGCGCGTCTCGCCTCCGGGCTCTCCTTCGGAGCTCGGAGATCAGGGAGTTCCACCGCCACGGGGACCCCAGGATCCAGGACGCCTACTCCCTGCGGTGCATGCCCCAAGTCCATGGCGCCGCGCGGGAGGCTCTGGGCTACGCTCGCCGGATCCTCGAGATCGAAGCCAACTCGGCGACGGACAACCCGCTGATCTTTCCCGAGACCGGAGAGATCGTGAGCGCGGGAAACTTCCACGCCCAGCTCGTTTCCCAGGCCCTCGACCTCTTCTGCATCGCGGTGGCGGACCTCGCCGCGATCAGTGAACGGAGAATCGAACGGCTGCTGAATCCGGACCTTTCGGGCCTCCCCGCGTTCCTCTCCCCGGAGCCGGGGCTCCGCTCGGGGCTGATGATTCTGCAGGTCACGGCCGTCGACCTCCTCTCCGAACTTCGCGTGCTCTCCCATCCGGTGAGCGTGGATTCGATCTCGACGAGCGCCGCGCAGGAAGACCACGTCGCTATGGGCCTCGCCTCCGGACGTAAAGCCCTTCGTGCAGTGGAATGCCTGGAAAGGGTCCTCGGAGCGGAGCTGCTTGCCGGAGCGCAGGCCCTCGAATTTCGCAGGCCGCTTCGTCCCGGGGAGGGGGTCGAGCGGGCGTGGATCCGGGTCCGTAAGTCCGTCGCTGCCCTGGACGAGGACCGGGTCCTGAACAAGGACCTGGAGCAGATGTTCGAACTCGTGAGAACGGGGGCGCTGACGCTGCCGGAGGAGAAGGAATGAGGTCCGAATCCGGAGGGACGGTGCCGGCCGAGCCCGGACCCGTTCGGGCACCGAGAGGCTCCGAGCGAAGCTGCCGCGGATGGACGCAGGAGGCAGCGCTCCGGATGCTTCTCAACAACCTCGATCCGGAGGTGGCGGAGAACCCGGAGGAGCTCGTCGTCTATGGGGGGCGCGGCAAGGCGGCTCGGGATTGGAGCTCGCTGCGGCGCATCGTGCATGCCCTCCGTTCGCTCGGCGACGACGAGACGCTTCTGATCCAATCGGGGAAGCCCGTCGGTGTCTTCCGCACGCACAAAAACGCGCCCCGCGTGCTTCTCGCGAACTCGAATCTCGTGGGACGATGGGCGACGTGGGACCACTTCCACGCGCTCGAGCGTGAAGGCCTGATGATGTACGGTCAGATGACGGCCGGCTCGTGGATCTATATCGGCACACAGGGCATTCTTCAGGGGACGTACGAGACGTTCGGTGCCATGGCACGCCAGCACTTCGCCGGCACCCTGGCCGGGCGTTGGGTGCTCACCGGCGGACTGGGGGGGATGGGCGGAGCCCAGCCTCTCGCCGCGACCATGCATGGGGGCTCGATCCTCGTCGTGGAGGTGGATGAGCGCCGGGCGCGGAGACGAGTGGATTCCGGGTACTGTGACCGGATCACGGAAGACCTGGACGAGGCACTGGAGTGGGTGGTGTCGGCGCGGGACCGCCGCGATCCGCTCTCGGTGGCTCTCGTGGGGAACTGCGCGGAGATTCTACCTCGAATCGAGGAGCGAGGAGTGACTCCCGACCTGCTCACGGATCAGACGTCGGCGCACGATCCTCTCTTTGGGTACGTGGCGGCTGGAATGAGCATGGCCGAGGCGGAGGATCTTCGTGAGCAGGATCCGGAGGCGTACCTGGAGCGATCCCGAGCATCGATCCGGACGCACTGTGAAACGATGGTCGCCCTGATGAACCGGGGCGCGGTGACGGTCGACTACGGGAACAACCTGCGGGGCGAGGCACGAGACGCGGGGTTCGCGGAGGCCTTCTCCTACCCGGGCTTCGTGCCGGCGTACATCCGGCCCCTCTTCTGCGCCGGGAAAGGGCCGTTTCGGTGGGTTGTCCTTTCGGGGGACCCGAGGGATTTGTACCGAACGGACGAGCTGGTCCTCGAACTCTTCCCCGACGATCCGCACCTCGAGCGATGGATCCGAAACGCGGGGGAGCACGTCCGGTTCCAGGGGCTCCCGGCGCGGATCTGTTGGCTCGGGCAGGGAGATCGCGCCCGCTTCGGCGTGGCGCTCAACGATCTCGTGGCGAGCGGCGAGCTCACGGCACCGGTCGTGATCGGTCGAGATCACCTCGATACGGGCTCCGTCGCTTCGCCTTTCCGGGAGACGGAGGCGATGCGGGACGGGAGCGATGCGGTGGCGGACTGGCCGATCCTGAACGCGCTCCTGAACACCGCCTCGGGTGCGAGTTGGGTCTCGGTGCACCAGGGGGGAGGGGTGGGGATGGGGCTCTCGATCCACGCCGGACAGGTGCTCGTGGCCGACGGCACGGACGAGATGCGCGAGCGGATCCATACCGTGCTGACGAACGACCCCGGAATCGGCGTCATGCGCCACGTCGACGCGGGGTACGAGGAGGCGGAGGCGACGGCCCGTCGGCATGGACTCCACATACCCGGCTTCGAAAGCGCTCCGGACGGGGGACCGCCGGAGCAGGGCGGTTCACGAGGGGGAGGCGATGCGATTTAGGCACTCCCGGTACTCGCTCGTGATCGCCTCCTCGTCATGATGCCGTCCGTCCCGGACGATCCGTTCGCCTCCGACGTAGACATCGCGGACCGGGCTGCGCTGTCCCGCGAAGATCCAGCTGTCCAGGATCTGCTCGGGGGGCCGGCCCTGAAAGTCCGGGTGCTCCGGGTCCAGGACCAGAAAGTCCGCACGTTCCCCCGCTCGGAGGATACCCACGGGGCGGCCGGACGCCTGCCGAGCGCCCTCGACCGCGCCTTCGAAGAGAACGGTTCCGGTCGGGCCGCCCCCGGATCGGCCTGCGACGTTCCGCTCCCTTCGTGCCAGTCTTTGCCCATACTCGAGAAGTCGAAGCTCCTCGACTGGGTTCACGGAAACCTGGCTGTCGGAGCCCACACCGAAGCGGCCGCCGGCTGCGAGGAGTCGGGGGAGAGGGAAGATCCCGTCCCCCAGGTTCGCCTCCGTCGTGGGACAGAGACCCACGACCGACCCGCGCTCGGCGAGCGCATCCACCTCCTGGCTGCTCACATGCGTCGCGTGCACGAGGCACCAGGATGCACCGACCGGGGCGTGCGCGAGAAGGAACTCCACCGGACGGAACCCGGACCATGCCACGCAGTCCTCGACCTCCTTCACCTGCTCGGCGACGTGGATGTGCACGGGCACCCCGGGGTCGTCCGCACGAACCTCATCCAGCACGTGAAGGAGATCCTCGAGCGCGACTGCCCGAAGGCTGTGGAACGCGAGGCCGATTCGGACCCGAGGGTCGTCCCCGTGCCGGGCTCTCAGGGAGGCGACGAGCTCGACGAGCTCGTCGGGTGGGAGCACGAACGGACGCTGCTCCGGCTCCGGAGGAGTGCCTCCGAATCCTCCATGCGAGTAGAGGACGGGGAGATGGGTGATGCCGATGCCGCTTCGGAGTGCCGCGTCGATGACCCGGTGGGACAGCTCGCCCCTCTCCGGATACGGGCCGCCCTCCGGGTCCCGGTGCAGGTAGTGGAACTCGCTGACGGAGGTGGTTCCGGCCCGGAGCATCTCCATGTATGCGAACGAGGCGACCGTGTGGATGTCGTCCGGGGTGAGCCGGCGGATGAAGTGGTAGAGCGTCTCACGCCAGTGCCAGAAAGTGTTCGCGGCTCCATCGATTCCCGCGGGCCGAGCCGGCGGACTTTCGGTGAGCCCCGCCAACGCGCGTTGGAAGGCATGGGAGTGGACGTTCGGGATCCCGGGAACCACGATTCCGTCGAGCGGCACTGCCGACGAGCCCTCCACCGCCTCCCCGGCCCCCGATTCGACGCGAGAGAGCATGCCGGACGGAGTCGCTTCGAGGGTCACGTCGTCGGCCCACCCTCCGGGGAGGAGAGCGAGCGGGGCGTGGAAGCGCAGTCCGTTCGGGGGGTTGCCGGGTCCGGCACCGATGGTCGGGATCACATCACCTCCCTATGAGACGCTAACCCACCCTATTCCGGCAACGGAGCGGGAGCAAGCGATGAAACGATGGGACCGTGCGTGGCGGAACGTACACCTGGCGACGATGGGAACCGATCGTGGCTACGGCGAGGTCCGGAATGGAGCGGTCGGGGTCGTCGGCGACCGGATCGAATGGATCGGTCGGGAGGTCGAGCTTCCCGCCTCCGTCTCCGCGCTTGCAGGGGAAGTCCTCGACGGGGGAGGGGGATGGCTCACTCCCGGTCTCATCGACGCACACACGCACCTCGTCTTCGCCGGAACCCGCGCGGAGGAGTTCGAGATGCGCTTGGCAGGCGCATCGTACGAGGAGATCGCTCGGGGCGGCGGAGGGATCCGGTCGACGGTGCGAGCGACCCGAGCCGCCCCGGACGACGTTCTCTTCGAAGGCGCCCGACGGCGGGTCGACGGGCTGCTGAGGGAAGGGGTGACGACGCTCGAGGTGAAGTCCGGATACGGCCTGGACGTCGAATCCGAGCTCCGGATGCTCCGGGTCGCTCGCCGCCTCGCCGAAGATGCTCCGGTCACGGTCCACTCCACCTTTCTCGGCGCGCACGCAGTCCCCCGGGAGTTCGAGGGCCGCAGGAGCGCATATCTCGCGCAGGTCCTGGAGGAGGCGCTTCCGGCCGCGCTTGCGGAGGGCCTGGTGGACTCGGTGGACGCCTTCTGCGAGACGATCGCCTTCGACGCTGACGAGTGCGCACGGGTCTTCGACGTGGCTCAGCGGCATGGGCTCCCGGTCCGGCTCCATGCGGACCAGCTTTCGGATGGCGGGGGAGCGGCGCTCGCCGCGCGGTTCGGCGCCCTCTCCGCCGATCATCTCGAGTACACGTCTCCGCAGGGGGTGGAAGCGCTCGCAGAGGCGGGGACGGTGGCGGGTCTCCTTCCGGGGGCGTTCTACTTTCTCCGTGAAGAACGCGCTCCACCGGTGAGGGCGCTTCGGGGGGCGGGAGTCCCCATGATGGTCGCGACCGACATGAATCCCGGGAGCTCCCCCCTCCGCTCCCTTCTGCTCGCGATGAATCTGGCCTGCACCCTCTTCGGGCTCACGCCCTCGGAGGCGCTTGCAGGGGTGACCCGCCATGCCGCCCGGGCGCTCGGCATGGAGCGGTCGGTGGGCACGATCGAGGCAGGCCGGAAGGCGGACCTCGTGCTCTGGGACGTGGAGCACCCTGCCGAGTTGTCCTACTGGATCGGGGGAATTCCGTCCTGTGGTGCGGTGATGAAGGATGGCCGCATCGTCCGCGGCGGACCGCCGCGCTCGACCTCCTGAGCTCGGGAGTTCCCCGGCTTCCTCAATCCCCCGACGGCCTGCGTGACGGAGGTGGAGGAGAGGTACGACGCGTTCCGCCCGGCGCGGGACGAGGAGCGGCTCTCCCGGGCGCCGCCGTCGAGGGCTGGGAGCCCCGAGGCGCGGCGTTCCCCGGCTGCGGCGCCGGGCGCCGCTCCGGCGC
>SKKN01000054.1 GCA_007121455.1 Gemmatimonadota bacterium
CGAGGGAAATACCGCCACGTAGAGGATCGCCGCGACCACCGCCGGGCCCCAATTCGGCGGCCCCTGCACCGTCGCTTCCCACAGGTAGAACGGGAGGAGCAGCGTGCTCCCCACGATGAAGGTGGCGGAGAGAAAGCTGAGGGGGTGGACCGCAGGCCGGTGGCGCAGCAGCACCGAGTAGAGCGCGTAGATCACCATCGCCATCAGCATCCAGAGATCTCCGGACACGAACTCGAGATCGAAGATCGCGCCCGGGCTCCCCCTCAGAACCACCAGCGCTCCCCCCGCCATCGCGAGCAGCACCCCCGCCAGGCTCCTTCCGGAGACGCCCTTCGCGAAGAGAAGGAGCTCGAGCCCCACGATCGTCGCCGGCATCATCGTCTGGATGAGAGCGAGGTTCGTGGCCGTCGTGGTGTGCGCCGCATGGTAGAGGAGCGTGTTGAACGTGGTGATCCCCAGCACGGATAGCAGCAGGAGCATCGGCCAGGAACGGGCGAGCCCCCGGAGATCCCGGACGAGGTGGCGCCAGGCAAAGGGCAGGAGGAGTGCGGCGGCCACGGACCAGCGCCAGAACGCCAGTGCCACCGGCGGGATGTCCTGGTGGAGCGCTCGCCCGAGCAGCGCATTTCCGGCCCAGAAGAGGGCCGCGAGCGCGAGGAGCAGATGCCCCGTCGGCAGCGTTCTGGAGGTGGCCGGAGAAGGCTCGCCCGGGTCCGATGTGGGCATTCGTTCGTGGCTCGCAGGCTGAATCGAAGAGGCGGCTGCAGCCGCCGCGACCCACCAATGTAGCCCTCGAAAGTCGTTCTGTGGGGGCACTCCCCGACGAGGCCACACCGTGGCGGTGGCATGGAACGTGTGTTTTTCGGCGCGACGTCGGTCACGGTGAAACAGTGGCGGAAGGGCGGGGAAAAAGCCCCACCGCCCCTCCGAAGGGTTTCGGGGGCGCCGGGAGGACGCGACATCCGCCGAGCCGGTCCGACAGTCCTATTGCACCCACTCCACACGAGGAGGCTCGTTGAAACAGGAGCAGCCCTTTTGGGGGGCACGCCTGCACGGGAGGCGTCTCTCTCCGGACTTCCCGTGGAACCGAGGCGCTCCGGAGAAAGCCGTCGGTCACTTCGAGGAATGGAGAGGCCGCGTGGAGGCCGATATCGTATTTCGGCTCACACACGATGGTTCGCCCCCGCCACCCGGAGCGGGTGCGGCCGGAAGGGCCGAGGCCGGAGGGGCCGAGACAGATGTTCCCGGCACGGCTCTGATCGCGGCCGCAGCGTACTTCGTGGGCCGGTACGGAGTCGAGCACAGCGTACCGCTCGCCATCACAGGGGATCCGGCCGCAGCGCTCGCCCGTCCCTGTTTCATCCCAACCAACGGGGAACGCTCGTTCGATGCCCTCCAGCGGAGGGTCATGGCTGCCTGGCCCGGCCCCGAATCCCCGGCGACCGACCTCGAATGCCTCCGGAATCAGCACCTGGACGACGAACCCACCGGCGCCTTCCCGATCGTCGTGGCGACAGACCCACTCGAGCACGTACGGGCAGGCCGGAGCAGACTCGTCATTCGGCTCGATTTCCGCGAGCCGACAGAGGCCCGACTCGTCCTCTTTCATGATCCGGAATGGCTGGACGCCGAGCGGGCGAGCGCCTTCGGACGACGCCTGATCCAGATCCTCTCCGAAGGCGTGAAGAACCCCGACCGATCCCTCGACGACCTCGACCTGTTGTCCGAAGCGGAGAGGAGCCTCCTCCTCGAGAAGTGGGCGGGGCCGAAAACCTCCTATCCGCGCGACGCCTCGGTCTCGCGCCTCCTCCACGACTCCGCCGGAGAACGCCCCGCCGACCGAGCGATCGAGGGCCTGGAGGAAAGCGTCACCTACGAGGCGTTCATCGTGGAATCGGCACGCGTGCGCCGAACGCTCCGGGACGGGGGGATCGCGCCGGGGAGCCGGGTCATGGTCCACATGGACCGGTCCGTACGTCAGGTCGCCGCCCTCGCGGGCATCCTCGAGTCGGGCTGCGTCTACGTGCCCGTCGACCCGCACAGCAGCCCTCCCGCACGCCTTCGCGAGATGGCGGAGCAGGCCGACGTTCGGGCGATTATCGCGGACCGGCACGATCTCGACCAGGTCGCCGAAACCTTTCGTGGGCTGCCCCGGCCGGTGACCCCCCTTCCCTATCCGGATTCCGGGGATCCCGTGGATGGCGAACCTCCACCGGAGGCGTGGGAAGGAGGCGACCGAACCGCCTGCATCATGTTCACTTCCGGCTCCACCGGCCGGCCGAAAGGAGTGGAGATCCCGCACCGCTCGATCGTGCGGCTCCTGAAGGGAGGGTCGTGGGTCGACCTCGGTCCGGAGGAGCGCGTGCTCGGGTTCGTACCCGCCACCTTCGACGTGTCGATCTTCGAGTGCTGGGGTCCCCTGCTGAATGGAGGCACGGTGGTCCTCGCCCCGCCGGGGCTCCCCTCGCTCGCCGAGTTGGGTGCGTTCATCGAAGAGCGGCAGATCACCACGGCGTGGCTCACCTCGGCCCTCTTCCACGAGATGGTGGAGCACCAGATCGACCGGCTCGGCGGGCTCCGCCAGCTCCTGGCCGGTGGCGACGTGCTCTCGCCGAAGCACGTGCGGGCGATCACCGAGCGATATCCATCGCTGCGCATGATCAATGGCTACGGGCCCACGGAGAACAACATCACCACCTGCCACACCGTTCGGGCGGGTGAGGTGCTGGAGCCCTCCGTCCCGATCGGCCGGCCGGTGGAGAACACGACGGTCTACCTCCTGGACCCGGCAGGGCGCCTCGTGCCTCCGGGAACCGTGGGGGAAATCTGCGTGGGCGGGGACGGGCTCGCGAAGGGCTACGTGGGTCAGGCGGGGCTCACCTCGGACCGCTTCGTGTCCGTGGGCTTCCGGCGTCGATCCACGACAGGTGAGTGGTCCGAGGAGCCGACACGGGTCTATCGCACCGGCGATCTGGGCCGCCACCTCCCGGACGGGGCTCTCGAGTTTCTTGGACGATCCGACACGCAGGTGAAGATCCGGGGGCACCGGGTCGAGCTCGAGGAGGTCGAGACGGGGCTGCAGGAGATGCCCGGCGTGGCGCTCGCCGTCGCTGCGGCCGTCACCGACGGACAGAGCCGCCGCCTGCGGGCCGCGGTCACCCTCCGGCCCGGCGCCCGGGAGGATCCGGAGTCGATCCGGGAGTTCGCGAGGAGCAGACTTCCCACCTACATGGTGCCCTCCGACGTTCAGATCCTCGACCGGATCCCCATGACGCCGAACGGCAAGGCGGACCGGAAGGCGATCGCGGAGATGGCCGCGCCCACTCCGGCCGACTCCGGTTCCGATCCCGTACGAGTGGACGCAGCGCCGGACGGGCCCGGCACCGCTCCCGCAGCCCTCTCGGGGGAGATCGGAAGGACGCTCGAGACGATCTGGAGAGAGCTCCTCTCCGGGAGAGCCTTCGGCCCGGACGACGCCTTCTTCGATGTCGGTGGAGACTCGCTCCTGACGCTCCGGCTCGCGGAGGAGGTGAGGCGGCGGACCGGGCGCGAGGTCCCCGCGGTTCGGTTCTTCGAGTTCCCGACGATCCGGTCGATGGCGCTCCACCTCACCTCCGAGAGGGCGGACGGCTCGCCCCCCCGTCGTCAGGAGCGCGACCCACGCAGAGCTTCCGGCCAAGCCCACGGCGGCCGGGGCACCGGGAACGAGGTGGCGATCATCGGCATGGCAGGCCGGTTCCCCGGCGCAGCGAACGTCGAAGCACTCTGGAAGCTGTTGAGGGGCGGCAAGGAAGCGATCCAGAGGTTCTCCCGGGAGGAGCTCGAGGTTCCGGCGGAGCTCGCTGCGCAGCCCGGGTACGTCGCGGCCCGGGGCGTCCTCGGAGACGCGGAAGACTTCGACGCTCGCTTCTTCGGCATCACGCCCCGTCACGCGGCGATCACGGACCCGCAGCAGCGCCTGCTCCTGGAGCTTGCCTGGGAAACCCTGGAGGACGCCGGATGGACGCCCGGCAGGTCGTCGAGGGACGTCGGCATCTTCACGGGCGTGTCTCGGAGCGGGTACCACGAGAAGAACCTCCTCTCGAGACCGGACGTCCTCGAAGAGATGGGAGAGCTCCAGGTCCTCTTCGGCAACGACAAGGACTACGGACCGGCCCTGATCGCCCATAGGCTCGACCTCCAGGGACCGGCAGTGGGCATCCAGACCTCCTCCTCCTCCTCCCTCACCGCACTCGCGCTCGCGGTCGGGGCCCTGCGCGGCGGGGCATGCGACCTCGCGCTCGCAGGCGGCGCTTCGGTGACGGTGCCGCTCCGAAGCGGGCACCTGCACGAACCGGGCACGATGTTCTCCGAGGACGGATCGACCCGGACGTTCGACGCCTCCGGTTCCGGAACCGTGTTCAGCGACGGCGGGGCGATGATCCTCCTGAAGCGGCTGGAGGAGGCCCGGGCGGACGGCGACCGCATCCTGGCCGTGGTCCGCGGTGTCGGGATGAGCAACGATGGCGGGCACCGGGCCAGCTTCTCCGCGCCTTCGGTCGACGGTCAGAGCCGGGCCATCCGCCGAGCGCTCCTCGACGCCGATCTCGACGCGGACCGGATCTCGTATCTCGAGGCGCATGGAACGGCGACGCCCCTCGGCGACCCGATCGAGGTGGAGGCGCTCACACGGGCGTTCCGTCAGACGACGGACCGGAAGCGGTTCTGCCTGATCGGGTCGGTCAAGTCGAACATCGGTCACCTCACCGCGGGGGCGGGCCTCGCCGGGATCGTGAAGACGGTGCTCGCGATGCAGCACCGGTGGATCCCGCCGACGCTTCACTTCACCCGACCGAACCCGGCGATCGACTTCGAGGAGAGCCCGTTCGTGGTCGCGCGGGCGGGCGTGCCGTGGGCCGTGGACGACGACGGCCCTCGTCGGGCGGGCGTGAGCTCGTTCGGCGCGGGAGGCACGAACGCCCACGTGATCCTCGAGGAGTGGAACGACGGGGAATGGAGCGAGAGAGTCCCCGTCTCCGAGGAGTCGGGCCCGTGGCTCGTTCCGGTCTCGGCCGCCTCTCCTGGAGCCCTGCGTCGGCACGCCGGGCGGCTCGCCGATGCGGTCGTACGCTCGCCGGCACCCCTCGCATGGATCGCGAAAACCCTGCAGGAGGGGCGGCAGACCTTTCCCTTCCGGGCGCACGTCGTCGCGAAGAGCAAGGAGGAGCTCCAACGCGGCCTCCGGGCCACCGCGAGCCGGCGCATCGAAGACCGACGCCCTGGAGGAGAGGGGGAGAGCACCCCCGACTTCGTCTTCCTCTTTCCCGGCCAGGGGTCTCAGCATCCGGGCATGGGGTCGGCCCTGATGGAGCACTTCCCCCCGTTCGCGAGCCACTTCGACCGGTGCGTGGAGCTTCTGGGACCCCTCGAGGGCCGGGATCTCCGCGACTGGATCGCGGGGCGGGGCAAGGCGCCGGAAGAGGCCGCCGACGAGCTTCGGCGCACCGGTGTCGCACAACCTGCCCTCTTCGCCGTGGAATATTCGCTCGCCATGGCGCTGCAGGAGATCGGCATCCGACCTACAGCCATGCTCGGGCACAGCCTCGGGGAGCTCGTGGCCGCGTGCGTCGCGGGAGTGATGGACCTGGAGACCGCCCTCGAGGTGGTGGCCATGCGCGGACGGCTCATGGAGGTGATGCCTCAGGGCGCGATGCTCGCCGTCCGCTGCACCCGAGGTGACCTCGAACCGCTCATGGACGCAGACGTGACGCTCGCTGCGATCAATGCGCCCCGGCTGTGCGTCGCCTCCGGCATGGAGCAGGGGGTTGCTCGCTTGGAGCAGAGACTCCAGGAACAAGGCATCCCCTACCGGCGCCTCCAAACCTCCCACGCCTTCCACTCGCCCATGATGGACTGCGCCGCAGAGGAGTTTGCCGCGGCCCTCGAGGGCGTCGCCCTGCGCCCCCCGAAGATCCCGTTCGCAGCGTGCCCGCTCGGGCGCCTCATCCGCCCGTCCGAGGCGACGGACCCCGCCTACTGGGCGCGCCAGCTCCGGGAGCCGGTCCGGTTCCTGGACGGGGTGAAGGATGTGGTCGGATCCAGCTCCGACGAGCGGAACACGGTCTTCGTCGAAGTCGGACCCGGAACCACCCTTTCGACCCTGGTCAGCCAGTGCGTCCCCGGCCGGACCGCGATCGCGACGATGCCACCTCCGGGATCCGGCCCGGATGCGTGGAGCCACCTCCTGCGTGCGGTCGGCCGGCTATGGGAGCTGGATCCGTCGGCAGTGCAGTGGGACCGTCTTCAGCTGAGCCCGGGGTGGCGCCCCGTCTCCCTTCCCCCTCACCCCTGGGAGCGGGTACGCTGCTGGATCGATCCGGGAACCGACGGAGCGATCCCGCCGCGCACCGAGTCCGCGCAGAGGTCGGCGGCCGGTCCGGTCCAGGGAGCGCCTGCCCTGGAAAAATCCGCCACCTCCCCTCGGGAAGGTGTGATCCAGCTCGCGGTCGATCTGACGGGGCTCGACCCCGAAGAGCTCGACCCGGCCGCGCCGCTGGCGGAGCTCGGCTTCGACTCCCTCGTGCTGACCCAGCTCGCCCATCGGCTCGACCGGGTGTTCGGAGTCCGCTTCTCCTTCCGCGACTTCTTCGACGATGCACGCACCCTCGACGCAATCGCCCGCAGGGTGGCCGAGGAGCTGCCTTCGGAGCGACCGCGCGATCGACCGAAGAGTTCTGCGCGAGCCCTCACGCCGCACCAGGAGCTCGCACTCGAAGAGATCATCGAGGAATGGTGCGCCCGCACGCCGACCTCGAAAGCCATGGCCGACCGGCACCGCGGGGACGCTTCCGCCCTTGCGCAGCCATCCGACTTGGCCGCTCGCTGGCAGGAGATCGCCTACCCGCTGGTCGTGAAGCGCACCGAGCACCCATACCTGTGGGACGTGGACGGGAACCGCTACATCGACCTTCTCGGTGGGGGCGGTGCGGCCGGTGGGGGCGGTGCTGCGGGTGGGGGCGGGGAGGAGGCGGGCCGCACCTCCGAGCTCCTCGCGAAGCGCCTCGAGCGGGTGATCGCGGAGCAGGACGCTCCGCTCGAGGTCCGTCGGTCCGCATCCGGGCTCCACTTCGTCCCCACCGACCCGCAGAACGAGTTCAACCCCCTTTTCTTCCACCTCATGCGAGCCGGAGGAGTCTTCATGCTCGAGGGATCTCCGACGCACCTGACCGCTGCGCATCACCAGGACCACCTCGATACCATCGAACGCACCTTCCGGCACGCCGTCGGCCGCATGCAGGAGGCAGGGTTCTGGCGCGGGCAAGAGGGCCGGCATGAGCGAAGGGGATCGGAGCGAGGCCCCGATGCGGACCGACTTCTCCGCCCCCCGGTGCCCGGAGCCCGTAGAGGCAGGGATCCCCACGGCCGAGCCGCCTGGTTCATGGAAGACCCCGAGAGCCCCGGTGGCTTCGTAACGGTCGATACCCATGCGGAAGAGGAGGAAGTCCCATGAGCGGAGTGCGCGCGTACGACCCGTTCTTCGACGGCAAGCTGGCGTACGTCGGTCCGACGACCGACCCGCAGAAGGAGATTCTCGCAGCCCTTCACATGGGCGCCCACCTCGATTCGCCGCACTCGGACCTCAGCAGGGCGTACAATCAGGGCACGGTGGTTTCCTTCCGGGGACCTCTCGACCCGTCCCGCCTCGAGGCTTCGCTCCGGGTCCTCTACCGCCGCCACGAAGCCCTCCGAACCTCCTTCAGCAGCGACCAGGAGGCATTCTTCGTCTGGGACCGGGAGCTGGAGGTGGAGGTGGTACGCGCCTCCGGCCCGGAAGGCTCGATCGAGGACGAGCGCTTCCAGGAGCTCGTCGAAGGGGTCGCACGCCATTCCTTCGACCTGGAGGACGGCCCGCTCTTCAGGGCGGTCCTCGTCGATCGGGGGGTTGATCAGGGGGGCGATCGTGGGGTGGACCGGGGGCAGGAGCGCTGGGACTTGATCCTCCTCGCCCACCACCTCGTCTGCGACGGTTGGTCCATGGGCGTGCTCCTGCGGGAGCTCGGCCGGATCTACAGCGACGGCGGCGAATCCGACTCCGGCCTTCCGCCCGCGCCTCGCTTCCTCGAGTACGCGGAGCTCGAGCGCTCGCGAGAGGCCGAAGGGGGGAACGAGGATGACATAAAGTACTGGACGCAGCAGCTCGAGGGGTCGGTTCCAGACATGGACCTGCCCACGGACGAGGTCCGTCCCGCGTTCCGCACGGCTCGCTCCGCACGCGAGGACATCGAGCTGCCCGCACCCCTGCTCGACGAGCTGCGCGCGGCGGCCGCCCGCTCGGGCACGACCCTCTTCACCTTTCTCCTCTCCGGATTCTACCTCTTCCTCCACCGCATTTCGGGGAAGCGCGACCTCGTCCTCGCCGTCCCGGCCTCGGGCCAACTGGCGAGAGACATGCCCGGCCTCGTCGGACACTGCGTGAGCGCGCTGCCCCTGCGCGTCGTGGTGAGCGGCCGTGAACCGTTCGCGCGGCTCGTGGAGCGTGTGCAGGATCGGGTCGTGGGCGCATTCGACCATCAGGCGATCACGATGGGAACGATCCTCCGCTCGATCCGCATTCCCCGCGACCCTTCACGCGTGCCCCTCGCCCCGGTGATGTTCAACCTCGACCGTTCCTGCTCCCGGGAGCTCGAGGCCTTCGGCGACCTCGAGCTCGAGCAGCGCACCATCCCGAAGTCGGCGGAATACTTCGAGTTGTTCCTGAACGTGGAGGAGCGGCCGGATCGTCTCCGCCTCGAATGTCAGTTCAACTCGGATCTGTTCCACGCAGCCACGATCCGGGCCTGGCTCGCCGCCTACGGGACGCTCCTCGCGTCAGCCGCCCGCGAGGAGGCGACGGTGGCACCCGTCCGCCGAATCCCCCTGGTCGAGCGGGATCAGCTCGAGCGCGACCAGGGCCCGGAGCCCCCGACCGGGCCGCGAGCTCCGCACGATCGCACGCTCCCTCTCTGGTTCGAGGAGGTCGCCCGGAATCACCGTGCCCGAACCGCGGTGCGGTGGAGCGGGGGCGAGGCCTCGTACGGCGATCTTCTCGCACAGGCCACCGGGATCGCCTCGTGCCTCCGGGAGCTCGGTGTACGGGGCGGAGACGTGGTCGGGCTGATGACGTCCCGCACCGCGGCGTCACCGGCCGGAATTCTCGGCATCCTCGGGAGCGGCGCCGGATTTCTGCCCCTGGATTCGGCGCACCCCCCCGCACGGCTCGAGATGCTCCTCGACGACGCGGCCCCCACCGCCCTCGTCACGGACCTCGATCTGCCCAGTCGGGTCCGCGGATCCCTCCCTATCCTCAACCCCCGTGCCTTTCCGTTCTTCAACCAGGGACCGTTCCGGACCCCGATCCCCGATCCGGCCACCGCGAGGGCGTACACGATCTACACCTCCGGGTCGACGGGACGCCCAAAGGGAGTGGAGATCTCCCACCGCTCCCTCGTGAACCTGCTGCAGGCGATGGAACGGCTCTTTCCGATGACGCCGGACGACAGCCTCCTCCAGGTCACCACCCTCTCGTTCGACATCTCGATTCTGGAGCTCTTCCTCCCCCTCCTCTCGGGAGCGACGTTGGAGATGACCTCCGAGGAGGAGGCGTCCGATGGGTTCGCGCTCGCCGAGCGTGTCGATCGGGCCCGGCCGTCGATCATGCAGGCCACACCGGCCACCTGGCGGATGATGCTCGATTCGGGGTGGGAGGGAGCCCCTCGCCTCCGGGCGCTCTGCGGCGGTGAAGCCTTCCCCCCCGAGTTGGCCGCGGACCTCCTGTCACGTGTGGGAGAGGTCTGGAACCTCTACGGCCCCACGGAGACGACGATCTGGTCCACATGCCACCGCGTCACCGACGCGAGCGCCCCGATCCCGATCGGGCGCCCGATCGACCACACCCGCGTGTACGTCCTCGACCGCCACGGTGAGCCGGTGCCGCCGGGCGCCCCCGGGGAGCTCTACATCGGCGGAGCCGGGGTGGCGCTCGGCTACCACGACCGGCCGGAGCTCACGGAGGAGCGCTTCGTCGCGGACCCCTTCGCCGGAAACGGGGCCCGCATGTACCGCACGGGAGATCAGGTGCGACGCCGTCACGACGGCGTCCTCCTCTACCGAGGCCGAGAGGACGATCAGGTAAAGATCCAGGGCTACCGAATCGAGCTCGGGGAGGTCGAGGCGGCGCTCGAAGCCCTGCCGGAGATCCGTCAGGCAGCGGCAGCCGTTCGACGCAGCGGTACGGACCGCCGGCTCATCGCTCACGTCGTGCAGGAAGGAGGTGGCACGCCGGCCGTCACGGAGATCCGGCGAAGCGTCGCCGAACGGCTTCCCCGCTACATGGTGCCCGGCCTCATCGTCGTCACCGACGGGCTGCCACGAACCCTCAATGGGAAGGTCGACCGGGCCGCGCTCTCCGACCCATGGGCCGTCGACCCGCCGCGGGAGGAGGACGAGGGCCCGCGCTCGCCGGAGGAGGAGCTGATGGCCGAGGTCTGGGCGGAGATCCTGGAGCTTCCGGAAGTGACGAGGAGCGACAACTTCTTCGAGCTCGGCGGACACTCCCTCCTCGCGATGCGTGCGGTCGCCCGGTTCGAGGAGCGCGCGGGCCTCCGGGTCCAGCCGAGGGACATGTTCTTCCTGACGCTCGGTCAGCTCGTGAAGACCCTTCCCGTCGCCGACGCCCTCACCCCGTAGTGCGAAGCCCACCCGCGATCCCCTGGATCGTGAGGCGGATGAGCCCCGTTGCACGCCGCGCCTCCGGCGAGTCCTCGGGAGCGCGGCGAAGCCGCCGGAAGAGCTCGACCTGGATCAGGTTCAGTGGGTCGACGTAGGGATTGCGCACCTCGATCGAGCGTTTGAGCCAGGGCACGTCGTCCAGGAGCTCCTCCTGGTCCATGAGCTCGAGGAGAATCCGGCGGGTCGTCTCGTACTCCCCCGCGATCCGTGACCAGATGCGTCGCCGCACCTCCGGGTCCTCGACGAGTCCCGCGTGGATCCGCGCGATCCCGAGGTCGGCCTTCGCGAGCGCGAGAGCCGCGTTGTCGATCGTCGCCCGGAAGAACCCGCTATCGCGGTAGAGCTCCTGGAGCGCGGAGAGACCTCCTTCCTCCGTCCGGGCCCATTCGAGGGCCGAGCCCAGCCCGTACCACGCCGGGATCATGTGACGGCACTGGGTCCAGGAGAAGACCCATGGGATCGCACGGAGCGTCTCGAGCGACCGTTCTCCGCGACGCCGTGCCGGGCGCGATCCGATGGGCAGCTCCTCGATCCCCGCGATCGGAGTGGCCTCCGCGAAGTACTGGAGAAAGCCGGGCTCCTCCACCAGCTCGCGGTAGGAGGCCCGGGCGCGGTCCGAGAGCGCCTGGAAGAGCTCCACCGGCACGGACGGCCCGTCCTCTTCACTCGATGACGAGGGGGACGACGGTGCGGGGGACGACGGTGCGGGAGCGGCAGTACCCGCACCGCGGTCCAGCACCGCGGAGAGCATCTGCTGCAGGTGCCGCCGGGCGATCAGAGGATCGTCGTAGCGTTCGGCCAGGACCTCTCCCTGCTCCGTGATGCGGAGCCCGGCCCGTAGCGTCCGGGACGGGAGGGAGCCGATATGCCGGGCCGCAGGTCCGCCCCCCCGGCCGAGGGCGCCCCCCCGCCCATGGAAGAAGACGAGCTCCACGCCCGCCTCCTCCGCCGGGACCAGCATCCGGAACTGCGCCTCGTAGAGGCCCCAGCACGCGGCGAGGTAGCCGCCGTCCTTCGTGCTGTCCGAGTACCCCACCATCACCACCTGACGGTCGCCCAGCGCCTGCACATGCTCCCGATACGCGCCGTGTCCCAGCAGGGCCTCGAGGGTGGAAGGGGCGTGCTCGAGATCTTCGATCGTCTCGAACAGAGGTGCGATCGCCATCGGCAGGCGCGCCTCCGGCAGCCCCTCCCGAGCGGCCGCCCAGCGGGAGAGCCAGAGCACGACCAGCACGTCGCTCGGGCGGTGCGTCATCGAGATGACGTGCGTCCCGAGCGCCTCGGTCCCGCTCATCCGGCCCACCGAAGCGAGGAGCCGGAAGAGGTCGACGGCCTCGCGGGCATCGTCGGAGAGCCCCTCTTCCTCGACGGGCTCCTCGCACGGCATGGACGCGGTGAGGACCCTCTGCCGCCCCTCCTCGTCCAGGCTCCCATAGTCCGCGTGAACGCCGAGCCGCTCCGCGATCTCGGCCATCACCCCGTGATACCAGCTCGACTCCTGCCGCACGTCCAGCTTCATCAGGCTGAACCCGAAGACCTCCACCTGGAAGATCCAGTCGTCCAGGTGCGCATCGGCGAGGAGCGCCCCGCCGTGCTCCGTGAGGCTCCGCCGCGCGAGGTGGAGGTCGGCCAGCAGCTCGTCCGGCGCGCCGTACGCTCCTTCGGGAAGAGCGCTCGAAGGCTCGGCCTCCGCAGATCGCTCGAGCCGCCACTGGACGATCCGGAGCCACCTCCGGTACGGCTCGGTGTCGGAGAGGTGGGAGACGTCGTCGGCGACGAGCGGCCAACGGTCGAGCCGCTCAGCCGTGGCACGAGTCAGCTCCTCGCTCACGCCCGCCTTGAGGACCGAGACGCTCAGATTTCTCCGGCAGATCCGCGCCTGTTCGATGTGACGCCCGAGCGCCTCCTGCCGAAGCCGGTCGAGCGCCCGACGCGTGACGTCGGCGGTGACGTACGGGTTCCCGTCGCGGTCTCCCCCGATCCAGGTCGCGAACCGGACGGGTGGAGAGAGGCGGAAGCTCCGGTCGGGATACACGTGGTCGAGCGCCTCCGTCAGGTCACGGAGGAGCTCCGGCACCACGCGCCAGAGGTTTCCGGCGAAGAAGAGGGAGCGATCGAGCTCCTCGAGGACGGTGGGCCGCCGAAAGCGGATGAACTCGGTCTGCCAGAGGCCGGTCAGGTCGCCTTTGACCCTCCGTTCCAGCCGGCCCCGCTCGCGGGGGAGGAGGTCGCCGGAGTCGAGGGCGTAGAGGTGGCCCCGGAGATCTCGCACCTTCTCCCGGACGGAGCGTCGCTTCGCCTCGGTGGGGTGGGCGGTGAAGACGAGCTCGATCCCCGTGCTCGCCAGCAGACCCTGCACCTCCTCCGCCTCCAGCCCGCGCTCCCGGAGCACGCGCAGCGCCTCTCCCACGCTCTCCACATCCGGATGATGCCCGGTCCGCTCCCGGTCCCGGACCACCCGCACCCGCTCCCGGTCCTCGGCCAGGTTCGCAAGGTCGAAGAACACGCTCAGCGCTCCGACCAGGGGCTCGATCTCATCAGCCTCCAGGGCGCGGATTCGCTCGAGCAGACGTTCTTCGGCCCCCTCCTCACCGGCTCGGCGTGCCCGCGCGAGCGCCCGGATCTCCTCCACCAGCTCGAAGTCGGCCTCCCCCGACTGCTCGCGGAGAACCTCTCCGAGAAGCTCACCCAACCACCGGACCTCGTCCCTGAGCTCCCGCTGCTCGCCCGTTCGGCTCATTCCCCGCCTCCCCTGCGCGCCACACATGCTTCCGCTCGGCCCTCCCTCCCTGGGATCCGCTCATCCGGTGGGAGGCCCGAGGTCCAGGAAACACCTCAACATAACGGTCGACCCGATGGCGATCGACCGAGCCCCCGGACCCCGACCGGCTCGAGCAGGCGGACCGGAGCTTGCGCGGGTGAGGGTGGAGGTTCAGCC
>SKKN01000079.1 GCA_007121455.1 Gemmatimonadota bacterium
GACCACGCGGGAACCCAGTTCGATCCCGGCGTCGTGGCGGCGTTCGAGATCGTGATCCGAACGGGACTCGAAGTGGATCGGTCCGTGAAGGCGGTGGCACGGTAGTGCCTCGTCGCTTTGGCAAAACCTGGCGGGGCGTCCCCCTCATGCTCCTCCTTCTCGTCGCCGGTGGCTGCGCCTTCCTCCAGGGCGGGCCGGGGTCCGGAACGGAGCCCGTCAAGTCTGCCGAAGGAACTCCCCGGTCGTCCCCGGAGGACGAACTGAGTCCCTCCTCGGGTGACCGCTTTCGGGTCGCGATGAGCGCGCTCGAGGGGAACCACGTAACTGTGGCCCACCGACACCTCCGCGGACTCGTCGGCGAATGCTCGAGCGGGGTCTGGGGACGAGAGGCCCTCCTCGTCCTCGCTGCGATCGAGCTCAGTCCGGAATACGGGCGCGGCACGCCAGAAACTGCTGCTCGGCTTGCCGCACGCTACCTCGACGCGAGCCATACCTCCACGAGCTCCATCCGCATCGCCGAGACTCTGTACCTGCTCGCCGTGGACCTCGGAGCCGATCCGGCGACCCTTCTCACCGGATCCGACACGCCTTTTCCGGTCGCGGCTCGCTTCGAGGAGTGCGACGCGGCCGAGCCACCGGGACCAGTCCGGGAGCTCCCGACCCATCCGGGACCGCGAACTACCCGAGCCGCACTGGACGAGGCGATCGCGCAGCGGGATTCACTCGCCCAGCGGGTCGAGCTTCTCACGGAGCGCACCGCGGAGCTCGAGGCGGAGCTCGAGCGGATCCGGACGCTCCTTCTTCCGGATACCGTTCCGTCAGGACGGAGCGACCGCGATGACGGCGGACCGTCCCCCGATGCCTTCCTGCGATGAGCGTTCAATCCAGGCTCGTCGGAACCTTCGTCGTCGTGACGCTCCTCCTCCTCATTCCGGCGGGGCTCGCCGTCGAGCGGCTCACCTCACTCCACCAGCTTGCGGTGGAGGGCCGGGAGGAGCACGCCCAGGCCACGCTCGCTCTCGGTCGATTCGAAACGGCGCTGTCACAGCTCGATCGGTATCAACGGAGCTACCTCGCTACCGGTGACGAGGTGGTGATTGCCTCTGCCCGGGTTGCGCTCGAGGACCTCGAAGCCGCGATCCCCAGCCTGGGAGGGACGCTCTACCTCGATTCCGGAGCCCAGCCCTTCCTCTCCCCCATCGTGCAGGCCCTCGCCGACGCGAATGCGCGAATCGAGGAGCTCGTCGAGGAGGGCCGGTACAGCGAAGCCACGGAAATCTTCCGTGAAGCGGCCCCTCTCATGGGCGAGGCGCGAAGCCGCCTCACGATCCTGGCGGAGGGAATCGACCGGCACGCGCAGCAAGATTTCGAAAGGGCCCATGACATCATCTCCTCGACCCGTTCGGCCGTCCCCCTCCTCCTCCTGTTCTGTGTCGTCCTGACGGTGCTTCTGGGCGCCTGGGCAGTCCATGCGATCGTGACCCCGCTCCGGCGGCTCGCGGGAGCGATGACGGAGGTTACAGAGGGCGTGCTGCGCGCCCCCGAGGACTTGCCGTACAGGCGTTTGGACGAGATCGGTGACCTCGCCGGGTCGTTCCGGACGATGACCCGGCGGCTCGCCGAACTCGATCGAATGAAAGCAGAGTTCCTGGGCGTCGCCATCCACGAGCTGAAGACACCGATCAGCATCATCAGCGGATACGGTGAGCTCGTGGAAGAGGAGCTCGCCGAAGAGCTCACGGAGCACCAGCGGGAGATCTTCCGCGGGATCTCCGAGCAAACCGCCGTCATGATTCGGCTCATGAGCCGGCTCATGGACATCAGCCGGCTCGAGTCGGGAAGCTACGACCTGGAACTCCAGCCCGCCCACATCGAGGACCTGGTGACCGGGCTGGCGCGAGCCTTTGACGTGGTCGGCGAGCGGAAGAACGTGAAGATCAAGAGCCGGATCCATGCGTCGGCCCCCGAGTCCGTCGTGATGGACGTCGACCTCATCCGGGACGAAGTGCTGGGGAACCTCCTCTCGAACGCCGTCAAGTTCATCCCAGCGGGAGAGGAGATCGAGGTCGAGGTCTGGGGAGAGGAGAACGCCGTAGTCTTCCAGGTGTCGGATACCGGCCCGGGCATCCCGGAAGAACACCGCCCTCACATCTTCGAAAAGCACTACCAGGTGGAGCGTTCCCGCCGGCTGGGATCGGGGCTCGGTCTCGCGATTGCCCGGGAGATGGTGGAGCTCCACGGAGGCCGTGTCGACCTCCTCGACACCCCCTCCTCCGGAGCCACCTTCCAGGTTCGGCTTCCCTGCGACCTGCCCGCGGGCGTCGGACCCATGGAAGATCTGATTCCGTGGACACCGAGCGCACCTCCCTCGATTCCTCCGCTCGAAGCCGAGAGAGCGCGATCGGAAGAGGATCAGGAACCGGCCGAGTCGTCGACCTCGGCCGGATAGGGGACGGGCGCAGCCCTCCCGGAGGCCCGCGCTCAGTACACCGCTCCAGGTTGGCACCGACCTTGCTCCTCTCTGAATGACGGCTGAACCAAACGAGCCTTCACCAGGGACGACCAAGCTTGCAACCCATCCCACGCACGAGCGACTTCCCACTCCAAGGGCACCGGGGGAGCGGGGTGCCCGAGACCAACGTTTCGCGTCGATCGGACCTGCGCGTGACCTCCGCGTTTCTCGCCGCTCTGCTCTGGGCGCTCGCATGGGCAGCGGCCCCCCTCGATGCCCAGAGCGCGGACCCCCCCCGCGGAACCGGTACGGCCACCCCGCCCCTGGTTCAGGAAGTGAGCTTCGTCGGCACCGACGAACTCTCCGATTCCGCCCTCCTCAACCTCGTCGCGACACAACCCACCCGCTGCCGAGGACTCCTCCTCATCCCCTTCTGCCTCTTCTCGGACGGCGACGTGATCACGGAACGTCACCGTCTCGAGGAGGAGGAGCTTCCGCGGGACGAGCTCAGGCTCCGGGTCGTCTACTTTCGGGAGGGATTCCGTGAAACGACGGTCGACTCCGAGGTCCGGGATCATTCGGAGGGGGTGGAGGTCCGCTTCCACCTCGTCGAAGGCCCGCCCACCCTCGTGGAATCCCTGGAGGTCCGACAGACCCTCGAGGTCTTGAGCGCGAACGAGGTCGAGGCTGTCGGGCTCCCTCGGGAAGGAGAACGACTCAGTCTGAACGCGCTGGCACGGGCGACGGAGGCACTGCACGAAGCCATGGAGGAGCGCGGCTATCTGGACGCTTCCATCCGGGACACGACCATCGTGTCGCCGGAGGCACGGCGAGCGAGCGTGGAGGTAGTGATCGATCCCGGTGCCCGTGCGACGGTTCGTGAGTTCCAGATCGTGGGGAACGAGCAGGTGAGGGAGGAGACGATCACCCTTGCCCTCCACCTCGAAGAGGAAGGGGTCATCACACGCCCACTCCTTCGCCAGAGCCGGAGCGCACTCTACGAGTCGAACCTCTTCTACGAAGCGGACGTGACCGTGCCGGAACAGGCGGACAGCGCCAAGGTGGTGACGGTACGGGTTCGGGAGGCCCCCCCGCGACTGAGCAGGATCGGGGGCGGATTCAGTACGTTGGAGTTCGGGCAACTGGAAGCCCGATTCAGTCATTACAACTGGCTCGGAGCCGGCCGAAGGCTCGACCTGCGAGCGAGCGTGGGAAACCTTCTCGCATCGCAACTCACGGATCGTCTGTTCTTCCGGGACATCCTGCCCGGGGAGCTCGCCGGGGTGGCCGAGGGACCATTCCGGCGCCCCACCTGGCAGCTGAGCGCCGACTTCCAGCAGCCGGCCTTCCGCGCGGTGGAGAACACCCTCGCCTTCGGGATCTTTTCGAACCGCAGGGTCATCCCCGGCGTGTCCGTAGACCGAGGTTTCGGCTCGGAGGTCTCTCTCATTCGTCGCCTCGCGTTCCGGGTACCCCTCAGCTTGAGCTACCGCTTCGAGGTCACGGCGGTGGAGGCGGGAGACGTCTACTTCTGCGTCAGCTTCGGGATCTGCCAGCTCTCCTCCATCGAAGCCCTCCGGGGCCGGAACACCCTCTCCCCGGTAAGCCTCAGCTTCCACGCCGATCGTAGCGACCACGCGCTCGCGCCTACGACCGGGCACCGGATTCGAGTGGATCTGGAGCACGCATCAGGGCCGACCCTCTCGGATTTCCGATATCACCGGGCCGACGCCGCAGCGAGCTACTATCTCCCCTTTGCGGGGCCTCCGCAGCACGTGCTGGCCGCCCGGGTGCGAGCAGGGTGGGTGCGGCCCATGGAGAGCACCGCGAATGCGCTCGACCTCGAGGAGGCGGGAACGGCCCTGCTGCATCCGCGAAAGCGATTCTTCGCGGGCGGAGCGCGATCCGTTCGCGGATATGCGGAGAACCAACTGGGCCCGCGAATCCTCACTGTTCCGCGCGATGAGCTTCTGGAGGTGTGCGGTCAGGAGGAGATCGCGGATCGGACCTGCGATCCCGCCCTCGCGCCCATCGACGCATTCGCTCCTCGGCCCGTCGGTGGCACGAGCATCCTGGAAGGAAACGTCGAGTACCGGTTCCCGGTCGGGGACGCGACCCTGGCGCTCTTCGTCGACGGCGCACTTCTGGGGGGTAGGCTCGGGGCCTTCGTCCAGGACGCCACCGGAGCGATCACGCCGGGGCTGGGAGCGAGGTTCGCTTCACCGGCAGGTCCGATCCGAATCGACCTCGGGATCAGCCCGCGGACCGCCCCGAACCTTCCCGTGGTGACGGAGGCGGAAGCCCCCGACGACCCGGCGCAGCGTGAGCTGGTTCAGCTCGAACAGCGAAGGCAGTTCGATCCTCTACGGGACGAGGGCACCCTGGGCCGGATCCTTGGGCGGCTCACCCTCCACTTTTCGATCGGGGAGGCGTTCTGATGGCCCGGAACGAGCGCGGGAGCGGAGGCGACACCTTCCGTCGGGCCGGAAGGATCGTCCTTCTGGGACTCGGAGGCCTCGTGCTCCTCGCCGTCATCGCAGTCTTGGTCCTCACGAATACTCCCTGGGGGCGGGAGCAGGTTCGGGAAATCGTCCTCGGACAACTCCAACCCGTCGTGGAGGGCCAGGTCGAAATCGGGCGGATCGACGGCAACCTCCTCAGAGAACCGCACCTCCGGGATGTCACGATCGTGGACCGGGAGGGACGGCCATTCCTGGATGCGACCAGCGTGTCCGTGCGGTACTCGATCCCGGGGCTCCTCCGTCAGCGGATCATCCTTTCCAGCGTGGAGCTGACGGAGGTCCACGTGGTGCTGGACGCCCCCCCCGGGGAGGAGTGGAACTTCGCCCGCATCTTCGACCCGGAGCCCGAGGTGGAGCCGGATCCGGAGCCGGGATGGGGGGACTGGGTCGAGCTCCGCGACGTGCGGTTATCCGATAGCCGGGTGACGCTCCGGATGGAATGGGAGCCGGCCGAGGAGCTTTCTCCGGCCGAGCAGGAGGAGGAGATCCGCCGTGCCCTGGAGGGGGAGACGAGGGAAGCGGTGACCGAGGTGCCCGGCGGCTATCAGTCGGTCATGGACTTCCGGGCCCTGGACGCGCACATCCCCCGGGTGCTGGCCGCGCACCCGGACACGGCCGACATCCCCGTGAAGGTCGCATCGCTCCGGACGATCGCTCAGCCCTTCCGTCCTCCGTCCGTGGAGGTCCGTGACTTCTCCGGCAGCTTCAGGATCGGCGAGGACCTGGTCCGATTCGAGGAGGTGGCGATCTCCCTTCCCGGAACTCATCTCCAGGCCGAGGGGCGGCTCGCGCTCGACACCGGCGAGGGAGCGTTCGAGGTCTCCGCCGACCCACTTTCACTCGCGGACCTCCGGTTCCTGCATCCACCGCTCCCGGCCGAAGTCGAGGGTCACCTACGGGTCGGAGCGCGCCTCTCCGAAGCCGTCACCCACGTGGTCGCCGAGGAGATCGACTTCCGAGTGGGTGAAGGGTGGATGGAGGGCCGGATCGAGGGGACGTTCGGCGACACGCTCCGAGTCGAGGATACACGACTTCGGTTCGCGGACATCGAGACCACGCTCCTGGAAGAGCTGGTGCCCGGGTTCGACGCCCCGGAGCACGGAAGGATCAGCGGAGACCTCGCAGCTCACTCCGAGCCGGAAAGGCCGGCCAAAGCCACTCGGGTCGACGCCTGGGTCCAGCTCGACGAGACCGAGGGGCCCAGCAGCCGGGTCGAGGCGGAGGGGATCATCGAACTCGACGAGGAACCGCAGATGGAAGGCCTCACTGTCCGGCTCGCCCCCCTCCAGGCGAGCCTCGTCCGGGGTTTCGCTCCCGATGTGCAGGTCCGCGGGGCCTTCGAGGGGACTGCTACCCTGGACGGGCCGGCTCGAGGACCCTTCCGCCTGGAAGGCTCGATGACCCACCGGGACCCGCTCGCGGGAACGAGCCGGCTCAGCGCGCGGGGTGGAGCGGACCTCCGGGACGAGCTCCGGCTCGTGGACCTCCTGGTCTCCCTGGAGCCGGTGCAGCTCGCTCTGGCGCGGGATGCGCTCGAGGACGTGCCCGAAGGGGCCACCCTGACCGGATTCCTGCGGCTCGACGGCCCGCCGGGCGAGCTCCTTCAGGTGGAGTCCGATCTCGCCCTGGAGGACCCGGCGACCGGAACCAGCAGGATTGGTGTCCGAGGCGGCGTCGGGATGCCTGAGGAGGTGCTTTTCGACAGCTTTGAGGTGGAGCTCTCTCCCTTCCTCATCCCGACCCTGGGAGCGTTCTTCCCCGACCTCCCCTTGTCCGGCATCCTCCAGGGAACCGTCCGGCTCGACGGATCGCCTGCCCAGCGACTCGCCTTCTCCACGGACCTCGCCCACGAGGACGGAGAGGAGCACTCCCACATCGAAGGGCAGGGAGAACTGAGTACAGCCGAAGACGGCCGGATCTCGGCCGACCTGGTGCTCCACGAGCTGTCCCTGGTCACTGTCGGGCGCTTTGCTCCGGAAGCCGACCTCCGAGGGAGCGCCTCGGGCTACCTGCGCGCAGAGGGAATACCCGAAGATCTCGTGGTGCAGGCCGATCTCGAGCTTCCGGAGGGCCACCTCGAGTCCGAGGCCTCCCTCGACCGCACGGGCGAGGAGCCGGAGTACGAGCTGCACGTCCGACTCGACGAGGTGAATCTCGCTGCCCTCTCCGGCCGAACCGATGAAGTCACCGCAATCGGGGGAACCGTGGCCGGAGAGGGTCGCGGTACGGAACTGCCGGCACTCCGGGGCTCACTGCTCGCCGACCTCACCGACCGGGGGCCGGGGAGACCACGCCTCCTTCATGCGGCGGCTCACCTGGACGACGGCCGGGCGGTCGTCGACTCCTTCGCCCTCGAAGCGGATGGGGGAGAAGCTCGCGTCCGGGGAACGTTCGGCCTGACCGGCGATCGAGACGGGGAACTCGAGTACCGGATCGCGATCGACTCCCTCCACCTCCTCCAGCCCTTCATGCCGGACGGCGGGGGCATGGTCGAGCCGCGCCCCGCCGTCCAGGAGGCTGCGCTGGAGGAGCGGGAAGCCGAGCTGAGAGAGGTCATCCGGGAGGGGGAGGTGGAGATGCTCGCCACCGGGGAGACGCCCGCGCTGCCGGAGCCCTCGGACACGCTCGACATCGTCGGGGTGCGGGCGGATGTTCTTGCCGGGTGGGTGGAGGTGGTCGGTGCGGCCCAGGGCAACCTCGAGGAATTCGATGTGACCGGGAGCGCATCGGTTCGGGACCTGCTCGCTGCCGGGCAGGCGCTCGGCGAGGGGAGCTTCGAGTTCGCGGTAAGGGATGTGGGAGCAGCAGAGATGACCGCCTCTCTGACGGCGGAGGCGAGATCGCTTCGGGTCGCAGGCTTTGCGTACGACAGCCTATTCGCACGACTCGACTACCGTCAGAGCGAGGCAGTGGACGAAGCTCCGGCCGGCGATGTGGACCGCTCCGGCGAACTCTCCCTCACGCTCCACCAGGACGATGAGACGTGGATTCTGGCGGACGGCGGGTTCGAACTGAGGCACGGGACGACCGAGATCCGGCTCGACGACCTCGCCCTGCATTTCCCGGATGATTCCTATCGGACCCCCGCACCCACGGTGGTGCGCTGGAGCGAACGCGCTCTGGAGGTGGAGACGCTCACGCTCGAGAGCGACCGGGGAGCTCGGGTCCACCTGGACGGACGACTCCCTGCGGCCGACGAGGGGGAGCTCGACCTCCTGATCGATGACCTCGAAATCGCCCACATGCTCGCTCTCCTTCAGGAGAGGCCGGGCGTGGAAGGGGGACTTCACATCGACGCACCGATCCGAGGAACGATGGCTGAGCCACGCTTCGAGGCCGAGGCCTCGATCACTCGCTTGCACGTGAACGGCGAGGGGGCTCCGGAGGCCCTCGCCCATCTCGAGTATTCCGACCAGATGCTCACCGCGGACCTCTCCGTGGCGGATCCGGTGGTGCCGCCCCCGGTCGCCGAGGTGGAAGAGGCGCCCCCGACACCCGAGCCGGAGCCTCTCGAAGCGGAAGACGGCACCGCGGCCGCCGAAGAGGACGCAGTGATGACGGTGGCGGCCCGCATCCCCATGGACCTTGCGCTCACGGCCATCCCCGGCCCCCGATTCCCACCGGAACCCATCGAGGTGGATGCCCGCCTTCACGACCTTTCCCTTGGGCGATTCGCAGCGTTCACGGATCAGGTGGAAGCCGTACAAGGTGAGGTGGCGGGGCATCTCTCCGTTACGGGAACCGTCCGGGAGCCGGAGATCGAAGGGGCGATAGAACTCGTCGCACCCACCCTGTTCGTCGTTCCGCTGGGCATCCGGATCAGCGACATGACGGGTGTGGTCCGTGTGGAGAACGAAGCGCTGGTGGTGGACTCGCTGGTGGCTCACAGTGGAGGTCCGCTCCGCGTGACGGGTGAAGTCGACCTCAGCCGATTCACGGCGCCCGCGTTCGACCTCGCCCTCGAGGCGCGCAACACGCGCGTCATGGACACCGAAGACGTTCGGATGCGGCTCGATGCGGACCTCACCGTGACGGGTCCGATGGAGGCCGTGGAGATCGCCGGGGGGGTGCGAACCCGGAGCGGCGTCGTCCGCATCCCCGAAACTCGTGAGCTTGCGGCGCCTGGCCCCCTTGATCTGGAGGATCCCGCCACGTTCGAACGGGTGGATCAGGTTCTCGTGGCGACACGCGACGCACTGATCGATCCCCCGATCATCCTCGAGAACCTCCGGACCGAGCTCCAGCTCCACATCGACCGCGACTTCTGGATCCGCTCGACCGAGCTCAACGTGGAAATCTACACCCCCCCTGCGATCGGCCCGCTCGCCGTGCGCCTGAACGGTATCGCCGCCCGCGACATCGCGCTGGAGGGTACGGTGAATACCGGCCGCGGCGAGTACGAGTTCATGGGCCGTCGGTTCGACCTTGCGAGAGGCTCGGTGACCTTTGTTGGAGGGACGGAGATCGACCCGCTGATCCGCCTCACGGCGGAGCACGAGGTGCAACTCCCGGGCCGTGAGGCGTTCGACATCCGGATCATCGTGGACGGCACGCTCATGGAGTTGGAGACCCAGTTGGAGAGCACGGCTCAACCTCCCATCTCCCAGACGGATCTCGTGAGCCTCGTCGTCTTTGGGCGGGAGGCCGGCTCACTCCTCCAGCAGCACGGATCCGTACTCTCGGGCCAGGGGTCCGGCGGCGGGCCCCTCGTGGGGAACGTCGCCGCCCGGGCCACACAGCAGTTCGCCGCCGTGGGCATGGAAGCCCTCGTGAACGAGCTCGAGACGGAGACTGCACGCGCGCTCAGCCTCGATGTCCTTCACATTCAGCCCGCCGACGCACCCTCCGAGATCTTTACCGGCCGCGCCCTGGACGTCCTCCGAGGGACAGAGGTCCAGGCCGGCCGCTACGTGACGCCCCGCCTCTTCCTGTCCGGGCAGGCGAGGCCCACGTTCGTGCATCCCGGCGCGCGCGTGGAGTATGAGACCGATGGCGGCTACCTCTGGCGCACCTCCTGGCGGCCGCGGTTCCTTCCCGCCGTGCCCACCCTCGCCGAGGAATCCCCCGACCGGGCCAGCGTCTTCTCCTCCTTCCTCTTCCGGGAGTGGCGATTTTGAGCGGACCCGGTGGGGGATGCGCGCCAGGCATGCGAGGTCTCGCTCATGCGCCATCTCCATGAACGCGATCCGGTACAGCATCCATCGCACCGTCCCCGGGGCGCCCGCTGGAGGGATCCTCCGGTGAACCCGGCGATCCGGGAGGCGCGAGCGGAGTCTTCAGTATGCCTCTTAGCGTCTGCCAATCATCACCATCGAACTCCTCCAGCCCGAGCTCGATCGTGCGAGCATCCTGTCTCAACCGGAACGAGCCGAACAGCCGGTCCCACCAGGGGAGGATCGATCCGTAGTTGGAGTCTGTCTCCGGTTGCCAGCGACTGTGGTGGACGCGGTGCATTGCGGGCGTGACCACGAATGGGAGGAGGCCGTAGTCCATCCATCTCGGCAGGCGCACGTTCGAGTGGTGGAACAGGATGACGGGCAGGAGAAGCGCCTCATAGATCACCAGGTGCCAGAGGGACATCCCGAGGAGGGGGATGACGACCATCCGAGCCACCGTCGACAGCACCATCTCGCCGGGATGGAACCGGATCCCGGTCGTGACATCCATCTCGGGATCGCTGTGGTGCACGCGGTGAAAGCGCCAGAGGAAGGGAATGCGGTGATTTGCCCGGTGCCAGACATACATCCAGAGATCGAAGAGGAGCAGGATGAGCCCGACCTCCAGCCACAGCGGCCACTCCACGATGCGGAAGAGCCCGACGGAGCGGCTCTCGGCCCAGAGTTCGAGTGCGACGAAGGCGGCCCCGAAGAGGAGGGCGAGGAACAGCGCATTCACTACCCCCAGCCCGAGGTTGCGCCCATCGTGGAGAAGGCGCTCCCGAAGTCCTCCCCTGAAGTGTGGATAGAAGGGGGCAAAAGCTTCCCCCGCCCAGAGGACGATCAGGAAGACGCCGGCAACGAGGGTCTTGGGTTCGATCTCCACCCGTCCAATAGACATTCTACGTCCGCCCAGGGGAAGAGCCACACCCTCAGGGCCGCCCGTGGCGGAACCCCTCTTCCGCCGCTCTCTCCCCTTCCCTCAAGACCTGCGACACCACCGATCGAACCTCTTCGAGGCCGGCGCCTTCCGCCATGCGTTCCATGATCATGCCCACCACCTCTTCACCCATGATCCCGAGCTCTCGGTGGAACGCCTCCTCCGTCCAAGCGAGACGAGTTGCGGATGCGGTCCAGGAGCTCGTTCAGCTCCACGGCCGGACCCGGCGACCGGCTTCGAAGGTCTCTCCGGGTCGCTTGGGAGCGAGATAAATGTGGCAATGGACGTCTCGCTCAGGCACGCGGTCGATATTCATCTCGGTTACCGAGACAGATGTCGAAACCGATCCCCTCCGGACGGGTCGCGGTCGAGATTCGTCCCGATATCCGGGTCGGATGGCAACCGCGATGAAGCCACACGGGTCCGCATCGAGATATTGCTCGCCAATTCGGTTTCCGTCTCCGGGATCTCCTTCACCCCATTTCCCCGTGTGCTCGCCTCTTTCATCTGCGCAACCAGCCGTGGGTGCACGATTCACAGGTAAAACGCGACGCCGATCAGTCAGGACGCCGTGCCCACGACCGCCGGCGGCCAGTCCGTCATGTCCTCGAACTCCTCGGCGATTCCCCCCAACGCGCCGACTGGTAACCTTCTCTCTCTTTGTCCCCGGGCGTGTCCAAATCGTGTCCATTCCGCGTCGAGCGGATTTTGGAAACCGCTCAGGGTTGACCAAACGAGGAGGGGGTGGGATGAGCTCCTAGCCGCGCTGGAGGCCGCAGTTCGCTTGAAGGCTCTGTCCCAAGAAACTCATCCACTCGCTCGGCCTACGCAGATCCCACCCTCGAGGCGCAGAACTGCACCAGGAGCGCAGCATGGGACATCCGCAGAAGTACTCCACACGTACGGAGGGGGTGGGATTCGAACCCACATACCCTTGCGGGCAACGGTTTTCAAGACCGTCTCCTTAGCCAGTTCGGACACCCCTCCAACACCTTCATCGGCAGTCGGTTACGACGCCCGAACTCCCGGGCGGCTTCCCACACGGTAACCACTGCACCTCCTCCCAGAAAGCGATGGCCCCTCGAGCCCACCCTACCCCGCTGTCTGCCTCCCGCCGGCTCGACCACCGCCTCGGCCTCCGTATACTCCACGACCGAATCCCTGTGCCACCACTCCGGAAGCGCTGCTGCCTTCTCGTTCATTCCATGACGTTCCGCTGATCAGGTCACGGCCCGCCGCCCGGGCCGGAGAGCCGCCGAACCGCACGCACGGGCCCGGGAGCACGAAGAAGAGGTTGACATCGTGTACTGTGTACTACACAATACACATCCTCAACCCGGAGGAGTTGGCGTGGCAACACTCGGAGAGTTCATACGAAGGCGGCGGGAGAAGCTCAGGGAGAGCGACCGGCAGTACTCGCTGCGTCAGGTCTCGGAACGGGTCGGGATCGAACCCAGCTACCTGAGCAAGGTGGAACGAGACATCGGGAGCCCACCGTCCGAGGAGACTCTCATCCGTATCGCGCAGGACCTCGAACTCGATGTCGACGTGGTCCTGGCTTTGGCGGGAAAGGTGTCGAGTGATCTCCAGGAAGTGATCCGGCGGCGCCCTGAGCTCTTCGGGCAGTTCCTTCGGGACCTCAAAGACCTTCCCGACCACGCCGTGCTGCGACTGGTCCGGGAGGTGCGAGACGGCGATTGGTAGGTCCGGACCCACTCACTCTGAACCCAGGAAGCCCACATGATCGAGCTGAAGCGGGACGCCATGGTCTTTTCCTTCCCGGAGGTCCACCCCGAGGCCCAGTTCCGAATCGACTTCCAGCGCACCCTCCGCCTTCCGGACGATGGGAACGACTACCCTCTCCCGGCCGGACTGGGACGCTTCCCGCTCAGGCACGTCGATGACTTTGCCGAGCAGGTCCCGGAGACGTGGCTGGCCCGGGGCGGTGTGATGCTCCCCATGTACCAGAGCGAAGCGATGTGGCTCAACATCTCTTCCCCTTCGCGCTATCCATTCGCTGTCAAGGTTGCCGCCGGGAAGGTCAACGCTGTCACGGGGGCACCCTGGGAGAACGGTCTCACACGAACCCCGCAGGATTACCTCACCCTCCCCGAACAGAGTTGGCTGGACGGCTTCTGCGTCGAAGAGGGAGTCGTCCGTCAGTTCGTCGCAATGCCCCTCGGAAACGGGTACACCGCCGAGGAACAGCTGACCGGCAAGGCAGAGCACGGCGGCATCCAGATCATCGCGTACCCCATGAGGAGAGAGGCATGGGAACGGATGAGGCGTCCGTCATATCCCGATCACAGCCTCGCAAAAGCCTCGGTCAACTACAGTGCATCTGATATGGGCATGGCCCCCGGCGGGCGCATGCGGCAGGAGGTCTACGACGACCCGCACGACTTCGGCGACTGGAGCACACAGCACCGGAGCCGCTGCTTCGTCCACCTCGCGAACACCCTCGTCTGGCGTCATATCACGGGCCAGTCTCCGCCCACCACTCCCCCCACGGCCAAAGAGTACGCGTCGGAGGGGCTCCCATGGTTCGAGCTCTA
>SKKN01000001.1 GCA_007121455.1 Gemmatimonadota bacterium
AGCGCCACGGCGATGCTGATGAAGATGATCGCCGATGCTGCAGCCGTCACACGGGTGAAGAGTCCGATGATGAGCAGGGCGCCGAACACGAACTCGGCCAGGGGTAGCGCATATCCGTAGGGGGCCGCGATCAGCTCCGGCAGCCAGGCGGGGTTGCGCCCCTGAAAGGATTCGCTCCGGTAAAACGCTCCGAGGCCTTCATTCCAGTCGAGCACCACCTTCCCCCATCCCTGGTGCATCAGGAACCAGCCGAGGGAGACCCGGGTGAGAAGACCCGCCACTTCCGTGGCCATCGGGACGTCGGGGCCTTGAACGCCCGGATTGTCGGCTCCGACTTCGACGTTCATCGTTCGCGCCTCGATCAAGGGGGGTGATGATGGGAGGCGGCAAGCTACGCCGAGCTTCCCTGGACGGCAAACCGTGCCAGCCTCGGGTCCCGAGAAGGAGCCTCGCTACACGAGCCCCGACCTCGCTCTTGAGTCGCCCTTCGGCTTCGTCTATACTGTATGGCTCAACCCGCTCCGCCTAATCCGGGCGGGGCCCGTTGTACACAGCGGACCGAGGGAGTGTGAGTGATGCGGGAGTACGAAGTCGTCTACATCTTCGACCCGTCCCTGGACGAGGACGCGGTCAATGCCCGGGTCGAGAAGTATCACGATCTGGTCACCCAGCCGGAAGGCGCGAGCGTGATCGCGGTGGACCATTGGGGCGCCCGCCAGTTGGCCTATCCGATTCGCAAGCTGGAGTCGGGGTACTACCTGGTCGCCCAGTTCCAGACCGAGCCGGAGGCTCTCCCGGAATTCGAGCGGCAGCTCAAGCTCGACGATGAGCTCATCCGGTTCCTGCTCGTCATCAGTGAGGGTGAGCCCACGTCGGGCATGTCGGTCGCGATCGAAAGCCACGGTGAGCCTTCCGAGTCGGACGACGACGATGACGACGAGGACGATGAGGAGGACGAGGACGACGAGGATGCCCATGGAGAGGCTTCGCCACCGGTGTTCTCTGGAGGCCGGGGGCGCCGCCGCCGGGTGGACGGGCCGCGCATCGAGCTCCTCAACTACAAGGACGTGAGCACGCTCTCCCGCTTCGTCACGGAACAGGGGAAGGTGCTTCCGCGGCGGACCACCAAGGTCACGGCTCCCTTTCAGAGGCAGCTCGGCCGCGCCGTGAAGAGGGCACGCTTCCTGGCTCTCCTCCCGTACGTGTCGAGTCACGACAGCTGACGGGAAGCTCTCTCGATGGCGGTGCCCGGGGGCCCGGAACGGAGGTGGCCGCGGCCGCTGGCGCTCTTCCTCGCTACCCTGAGCCTGACGGTTCTGCAGCCGATCCTGCTCGTGGCCGTTCCGTTCGCCCTGTTGGCGGTCGTGGCGCCGGGGCACCGGTTGGGCGCCCTCGCGCTGGCAGGTGTGGTGCTGGCGCTCGCCTTTTCGGGCTCGCCGGGGACGGGGCTCTGGTACGTGGAGCGAGGCTGGACGCTTCTGGTGGGTGGTTGCTTCGCCGCGATCACGCTCGTTTGGCCGGCCGGGGATTTCACCCGACGGGGACTGGTCGCGGTGGGCGGAGGCGTCGCCTCGGCCCTCGGGGTTTTTCTGCTTTGGCCCGAAGGGTGGGCGGTCACGGACTGGGTGGTGTCGGAGCGGATCGTGCGCGGCTCCCTCGCCACGCTCGAGACGTTCGGCGCATTGCAGGGGCAGGATGGACTGTCGGAAACCCTGATGAGCACGGTGGAGCGAACCGCCGAGCTTCAGGGGAGGGTTTTCCCGGCACTGCTGGCGCTTTCCAGCCTCTCCGCGCTCGGAGTGGCCTGGTGGCTGCACGTGCGACTCTCCCACGGGAGGAACACCGGACTCGGCCCGATCAGGAGCTTCCGGTTTCCGGATCAGCTCGTTTGGCTCCTGATCGTCGGGGTCCTGCTTCTGATCTGGGGATGGGGGGAGGAGTGGAGTCGAGCGGGCGAGAACGTCGTAGTGTTCATGAGTGTGCTTTACGCGTTGCGCGGGATCGCGGTCGTGGTCGCGCTCGCAGGGGGTGTATCGGTGGTCGGGTTCGCCCTCGCCACCGGGGCGATGATTCTTGCGGCGCCTCTGGTTCTGGCCGGGGCGTTCGCGCTCGGCCTCGGGGATACCTGGCTGGATCTGCGGACCCGCTTTCGGCGGGCCGACGCGGACCCGGAAACGAACGGAACGATTTGAGGAGCGAGAGATGAAGCTGATTTTGAAGCGGGACGTCGAACACCTCGGTGAGTCGGGTCAGGTCGTGTCGGTGAAGCCGGGGTACGCCCGGAATTACCTCCTGCCCCAGGACCTGGCATACGAGGCCTCCGAAGCGAACCTCCGGCGCATCGAGGAGGAGCAGAAGCTGGTGGAGGAGCGTTCCCGCCGGGACTATCTGGAAGCCCGTCGCAGGGCCTCCATCCTCGAGGGGACCACGCTCACCTTCCAGGCCCGAGCCGGTGAGGGAGACGACGCGAAACTCTTCGGCTCCGTCACCTCCGGCGACGTCGTGGAGCGCCTGAACGAGGGCCTCGAGTTCGAAGTCGACCGGAAGCAGGTGGTTCTCGATGAACCCCTCAAGGCGCTCGGCCGTTTCGAGGTTCCGATCCGCCTCCATACCGAGGTCAAGGTGATGGTGAACGTCGAGGTGGAGAGGGAGGAAGGATAGTCGGCATCGTGGCGCTGCATCCGAACCGATCCCGATGCGAGGTCCGCGGCGGCGAAGCGTACCGCGCTGATCGCTCGCCCCTCTCCTTCCGCGTCCGAGCCGAATGAGCTCCTCCTCTGCGGGTAACCCGCCGGAGCCGGCCCCCTTCGCCCTTCCTTCGGAGGTGGAGAGAGCGGTGGCGCTCGCTCTGGAGCGGAAGGCGATCGACCTGGTCGTTCTCGACCTCCGAGGCCGATCCACGGCCACCGATTTCTTTCTCCTCGGATCGGGCGCCTCCGACGTGCAGGTGCGGGCGATCGCGGACCACCTGATCGACGAGCTCAAGGCGGAAGGTGTTCGCCCGAACCATGTGGAAGGGCTCAAGGACGGCCGGTGGGTCCTCATCGACTATGTCGATTTCGTCGTTCACGTCTTCCATGCGGCCGTTCGCGATTTCTACCACCTCGAGGACCTCTGGGGCGATGCACCGCAGAGGCGCTTCACGGAGGACGGGTAGCGGTGAAGCGACCCGAGGCTCCGACGACGGGCCGGATTGCCCGTGGATTCCTGGGCACCTTACCTTCCCCCCCGCAGTCTTTCCGCTGCATAGGCCTGTCCTCCTCGAAGCGCTGACGGGCTGAAACGGCGGGACCCGTGCCGAACCCTCTTCGAGGAGAGTCGCGATGATTGTCGAGTCCGAGGTTTGGCGATCCCTCGATCCGGACGATTCCGCCTCCGTTTCGCTCGTCACTCCCGCCGTCGAGAATGGCGGGGCGGGGAAGGTCGTCCTGCTGGAGGCAACGGAGGCAGCGCTCACCGATGGGTGGGCGGCCCGCGCAGCCGTGGCTCTCGTTCGTTCCTGGGCCGACCGGGGAGCTCAGGTCGTGCTCGTCGACCTGAATCTCGACGCTCCGTCGCTTCACGAAGCCGTGGGTGAGGGTGGCCGGGAAGAGGGGATCGCCGACGTGATCGTGTACGGCGCTTCGATCCGCCGGGTTTCGAGACCACAGGCGAACGGCGCGTTCTACCTGATCACCGCCGGCACGCCGGTTCCGGATCCTGCCCCGGTCCTCTCACACCCTCGGTGGAACGACGTGCTGCGGGGATTCCAGGAGGCCTCGGTCACCTTCGTCGCGCTCCTTCCTTCGGGACATTCGGGAGGCGAGGCCCTGCGGGCCAGCGAGACCGACCGGATCCTTCTCTCGACGGAGGAGGAGTGGCATGCGCTCCGTGACCAGGACGGAGCCGGCGACCGCTACACCGTCGCCCTCGGCCCGGCCTCCACGGAGGCGTCCCCCGACGCTGCGTCCCCTACTGCCTCGTCGGAGATCGACCCTCCTCCTCCGGAAGCGGGCGAAGCGGACCAAGCGGGGGAGCGGCGGTCGGAACGTGGTCCGGCCGAGGGCGCCACACCTTCGGTGTCCGGGAAGGCGGCCCCTGCCGTCCACCCCCGGAAGGAAGGACGGAAGGCGCCGAAGCCGAAGGACGAGCGGAAGGAGCGGCGAACATCGCCCTGGCTCCTCTTCCTCCTGTTCGGAATCGTGGCCGGGATCCTCGTCGGCGCCTGGCTCGGCCTCCTGGAGATCCCCGGAATCGATCTCTTCGGCTTCGACCCGACTCCCCCCGAGGGACGCGCGGCGGGATGAAGCTGCAAGCGCTCCGCCTTCATGGGTTCAAGTCGTTCGCGGACCGGACCGAGATTCGGTTCCACGACGGGATCACGACGATCGTCGGCCCCAACGGGTGCGGCAAGTCGAACATCAGCGACGCGATCCGGTGGGTACTCGGCGAGCAACGACCCACCGCGATCCGTGGTGCGAAGATGGAAGAGGCGATCTTCCAGGGGACGGTGAACCGGCGCCCCGTCAATCGCGGCTCGGTCATGATCGCCGTCTCCAACGAAGCGGGCGCCCTCCCGGTTCCGTTCGAGGAAGTGGAGATCTCGCGGACGGTGTACCGCGATGGAGGAAGCGAGTACTCGCTGAACCGATCCTCCTGTCGGCTCAAGGACATCCAGGAGCTCTGTCGAGACACGGGCCTCGGGGCGAACGCCTACGCCGTGATCGAGTCCCGGATGATCGATGCGATCCTGTCCGATCGCGCCGAGGAACGCCGGGGCCTCTTCGAGGAAGCGGCCGGAATCGGAAAGTACAAGGACCGGCGAAAGGCGGCGTCGCGCCGTCTCGAGCGGGCGCAGATCGACCTGCAGCGACTCGAGGACGTGATCGGCGAGGTCCAGTCGAAGGTTCGGTCGCTCGCCCGGCAGAAGGGTCGGGCTCAGCGATATCAGGAACTGCGCGAGCGCCGCCTCTCCGTGGAGATCGCCGTCGTTCGGGAGGAGATGGGGGGCCTCGAGGGGAGGCTCGAGCAGATCCGAGCGGAACTTCGCGAGGGGGAGAACGGAGGGGAGGGCCTCCAGGCCGAGCTGGGCACGGCAGAGGCTCGCTTCGAGGAGTTCCGGATCGAACAGGTCGCGGCGGAGAAAGCCCGTTCCGAGGCGGGGCGGCGCCTCGACGAGATCCGAAGGCGACTCGTCGAATGGGAGCGGGAGTTGGCCGTTGCGGACGAGCGCATGACCTATGCGACGCGGAGGACGGAACAGGTCGAGAAGGAGCGGACCGAAGCCGGGAGTCGTCTCACCGGGCTGGACGGGGCCGGCTCGGAGGAGAAGGCCCGGGTGGTCCAGCTCGAAGGTGAGTTGGAAGCGCTCCGGAAGGAGCAGGAGCGCCACCAGGAGGTCGCCGCGGAGGTGCGCGCCCGCCTCGGCGAAGCGCGAACGCACGTGGAGGGGCTGGAGGCGCGGGAGCGGGAGCTCGCACGACGCGGCGCCCAACTCGAGGGAGACGCGGAAGCGGCGGAGGAGCAGTCGAAGGAGATGGCGCTCCGTCTGGAGAGGCTGGGCAGCGAGCTGGAGGAGGCGGTTCGGGCAGCCGGCGACCTGGCCGACCAGGGGGATCTCTTTTCCGACCGGCTCTCGGAGCTCGAGGAAGCCGTCGGTGAACGTCGACGGGCGGTGGAGGTGGCGCGGGAGCGAGCGGAGGGCCTCCGGGAGAGGCTGCAGGATATCCGTCGCCGGGAGCTGGCCGCGGCGGATCACGCGTCCTCTCTGGCCGCGGAGGTCTCCACCCTCGAGAGGATGGAGCGGGATCAGGAAGGGGTGGATCCCGTGGTGCGCGCGGTCCTCGAACAGGACGACGAGGGTGTGCTGGGAATCCTCACCGATTTCCTCGAGGGACCCGGCTCGGCGCTCTCCGCCGTGGAGGGATACCTCGGGGCGCTCACCCGCGCTCTGGTCGTACGCGACGAGGAGACCGCGGAGAGGTTGATCCGCTGGTTCCGGGAGGAGTGGGAGGGCGGGGGAGGTGTGGTGATCCTGCCCGTAGACCGTGCTCCGAAACCCCCGAAGGACGGCACCCTGCTGAGCCGATTGTCGGTCCATGGTGACGGGGCTCCCTGGGTCCGGGTGCTTCTCGGAGGGGTCGACTACGACGAATCGGGAGACGGGATCGCGGGGAGCTCGTCCGCCCGGTCCGTGGTCTTCGATTCCGGTGCGGTGCGGGAAGCGACCGGGGTGTTGAGGGTGGGCAACCCTCTCGGCGCCACAGGCATCCTCGAGCGGCGGGAGCGGCTCAAGGACCTGAGAGCGGCTCTCCAGGAGCGCGAGGAGGAACGGGACGCGCGGCGGCGGGAGCGCGAGGAGGCCGAACAGCATCTCGAGGAGGAGGAGCGAGCCCTCGAGGAGGCGCGGTCCCGGCTCCACGAGGCGGAGGACGAACGGAGGACTGCCGCGGCGGACGAGACGGCCCATTCCGAGCGAAAGGTCCGGATGGAGCGCCAACGGGAAGAGATGGAGCGACAGCTCGAAGTCGTCGACGTCGCTCGCACCCGGGCGGCCGCTCGAGTGGAGGAGGCTCGCCGGCAGCGCGCGGAGCTCGTTGAAGATGAGGAAGGAGTGCGCCTCGACCGGAAGGAGGCGCGGGATGCATGGGAGAGTGTGCAGGAGGAGTGGGAGGGGGTGCGGGAGGAGGAGTCACGACTGAGCGTGGAGCGGGCCCGACTCGACGGGGAGCTCTCTCGCGGTCGGGAGCGACTCGAGAGTCTGGCCGCTACTCGCGCATCCCTCGAGGAGCGCATCCAGAGCCTCACGGTCGAGGAGGAGGAGCTTGCGGAGGAAGTCGCGAGCTCCCGAAAGCTGCGGAGCCAGGGAGAGACCGAGCTCGAACGGCTGTTCGCCGAACGGACCACCGCGGAGGCGGAGTTCAAGGAGCGCGAGAACGAGGTGCAGGCCCTCTCCGAGGCGCTCGGTGAGGCGGAGCGAAAGGTCCGGGCTGCGCGGGCCGCGGAGCGGGACGACCAGGAGCGGCGGCACCGGTTGGAGCTTGAGCGCAGCGAGCTGACGAGCCGGGTCGAGCGCATCAAGGACCGCCTCGAAGGAGAATGGGGGCGACCGTTGGACGCACTGTTCGAGGAAGCCCAGCCGGTGAGCGGCGAGCCCGAGGAACTCCAGGTGGAGCTGCGGGAGATCGTCCAGGCACTGGACGGCCTCGGGCCCGTCAACATGCTCGCGGTCGAGGAGCACGAGGAGGAGAGCGGGCGCCTCGATTTCCTGACGGGCCAGAGAGACGACCTCGTCGAGGCCCGCGACGACCTGGAGGCGGCCATCGAGGAGATCAACCAGACCGCGACGGAGGTGTTCTCCGAGACCTTCGACGCGATCCGAACGCACTTCCGCGACACCTTCCAGAGATTGTTCGAAGGTGGAGAGTGTGACCTCTGGCTGTCCGACCCCGACGACCCCCTCGAGGCGCCGATCGAGATCCATGCCTCGCCCGTCGGGAAACGGACGCAGCGCATCGACCTGTTGTCGGGGGGTGAGCGCGCCCTCACTGCGCTCGCGCTCCTGTTCGGGATCTATCTCGTCAAGCCGAGCCCCTTCTGCGTCCTGGACGAGGTGGATGCGCCGCTCGACGAATCCAACATCGGTCGCTTCATCCGATTGCTCCAGGAGTTTAAGTCCCACACGCAGTTCGTGGTCATCACGCACAACACCCGCACGATCGAGGCTGCCGACTGGATCTACGGCGTCACGATGGAGGAGCCGGGCGTGAGCACGGTCGTGGGCGTCCGTCTCGAAGAGGCGCTCGAATCGGCGGGTTCCGCCGCCTGACCGCGAGGGAATCGAATCGTGGAGACTGGGGAAGCGAACCGCCCCTCCGGCGCTGGACCCGAAGTCACGGTCCTCGGAGCGGGGACCCTGATCCCGGACGACGATCGCCGCTCGGCCGCCCACTGGGTGGAGGCAGGGGGCGTTCGACTCCTCGTGGACTGCGGTTCGGGGGCGCTCCACGGCACCGCTCGATACGGCCTACGCTGGTCTCAGGTGAGCCACATCGCCCTCACCCACTTCCATACCGATCATGTCGGAGACCTCGCGCCCTTCCTCTGGGCACTCCGTCATGGAAGCCGGCCCCCGCGGCAGCAACCGCTCGTCCTTCTCGGCCCACCGGGCACGAAATCGTTCCTGCATCGCCTGGCCGGCGCGTTCGGTGATTTCGTGATCGATCCGCCCTTTCCTCTGGAGGTCGTCGAGCTGCCTCGACGCGGAGCCTGGACGTCTTCCGATGGTCTCCTCCATCTCGAGTCGCATCCTACGCCTCATACGGAGGAGTCGGTGGCGTACCGGATCGAGCTCGGTGGAGCGGCGGTCGGCTTCACGGGTGACACCGGCCCGAGCGAGGACCTCGGTCGCTTCTTCGCGGGGGTATCCCTCCTCCTGGCGGAGTGCAGCCTCTCCGATCCGACCGATCTCGACAACCACCTCTCTCCGTCGACGCTCGCTGCGCTCGCCCGAGCGGCGGAGCCGGAGCTGCTCCTCGTCACGCACTGCTATCCCGAGGTTCCTCGAAGCGAGCTTCCGGACCTCCTGCAATCGTTGGGGTATACGGGCGCGTGCGCTGTCGCAGTGGACGGCATGCGCACACGAGTGACCCGGAACTCGGCCGAGCTCCGGGGAGGTTTCCCGACACGCGAGTGACGCACGTATGCTCATCGTCATGAAGCACAGCGCCACCCAGGGTGAGGTGGACCGGGTGGTCGAAACGATTCGGGAGATGGGATACGACGCTCGTCCGATCCCCGGTCGGCAGCGGACGGCAGTCGGTCTCATCGGCAACGACGGCCGGGTCGAATCGGGCCGGATCGAGGGGCTGTCCGGCGTCCTCGAAGTGATCGCGGTGACTCAGCCGTACAAGCAGGTGTCCCGGGAGTGGAAGGAGGAGCCCACCATCGTGGAGCTTCCGAATGGAGCCCGGATCGGCGGAAACGAGCTCGTGGTCATGGCCGGCCCCTGCGCTGTGGAGAGCGAGGATCAGATCATGGAGATCGCGGGCCTCCTCCGAGCTTCCGGCGCGACCGTTCTCAGGGGAGGTGCCTTCAAGCCGCGCACCTCTCCGTACTCCTTCGATGGGCTGGGCGAGGAAGGCCTCCGCCTCCTGGCGCGGGCGAGGGAAGCCACCGGGATGGCCGTCGTCACGGAGGCCCTCGAGCCGGAGTCCGTCGAGCTCGTGGCCGACCACGCGGACATGATCCAGATCGGCGCTCGCAACATGCAGAACTACCCGCTCCTTCGGAAGGCGGGTCGCTCCGGACGCCCGATTCTCCTCAAGCGCGGGTTGTCGGCGACGATCGATGAGCTTCTGCTCGCGGCCGAGTATCTGCTCGCGGAGGGGAACGACCAGGTCATCCTCTGCGAGCGGGGGGTTCGGAGCTTCGACAACCACACGCGAAACCTCCTCGACCTGACCGCGATTCCCGTGGTGAAGGCCCTCTCCCATCTCCCGATCATCGCTGACCCGAGCCATGGTACGGGGGTACGCGCAAAGGTCACACCGATGGCCAGGGCCGCAGTCGCAGCCGGGGCAGACGGTCTCATGGTGGAGGTGCACCCGGACCCGGAGCGCGCCCTCTCCGATGGGGCGCAGTCGCTCTATCCGCAGGAGTTCGACGAGCTGATGGCCCAGATTCGAATGATTGCCCGGGCGATCGGTCGGGAGGTCGCCCCGGGGTTCGAGGAGCTCAGCGCCTCCGCACCGTGATCCCGATGTCCGGACGGGCGGATTTGCGCATCCCATTGCCCGATGTGCGGCGTACCTTGTTCCCATGGCTACGGCACGCGGGATCGGAGCGAAAGGGGAAGAGATCGGCGCACGATATCTGGAGGAGCGGGGCTGGACGGTCCTGGAGCGGAACTTCCGGGACGGCCCCCGCGAAATCGATCTCATCGTCGAGCGACGGGGGGTGCTCGCCTTCGTCGAGGTGAAGAGTCGAAGCAGCACCTCCCGGGGCGGCCCGCTGGAGGCGATCACCAAGCGGAAGCGGCGGGAGGTGGAGACTGCCGCCCGGGCCTGGCTGCGTGGCCGGAAGGCGACATTTTCGGAAGCGCGCTTTGACGCCATCTCGGTACACTGGCTCGAGCAAGGCGGGGTGCGGGTGGAGCACGTTCCCGACGCCTGGTGGCCCGGCGGGCCGTGATCCCCACGCTTGACTTGCGATCCTCGGCTTTCTAAGTTGGGACCGTGCCCCAGGTCCGCAGAGCGAGAGCCCACGAATTCCGTCAGGACCCCGCAGGTAGCAGCGGTAAGTGCGGCGATCGTGGCTGCGGGTTGCCTGGGGCACTTTTTGTCCACCACTCCTCCGGTCCCGGGATTTCCCTCCGTCCCTGACCCCGGGAAGCCCGGCCCGGCGTCGCCAGCCCGGAGCCAACGTGTCCCGCACCGCTCTTGCTCGCAGGTATCGACCGCGAAGCTTCGCCGACGTTGCCACCCAGCAGCACGTCTCGGAGACGCTCCGACGCGCGGTCGCATCCGATCGCGTCGGGCACGCCTACCTCTTTTGCGGTCCACGCGGAGTAGGGAAGACCACTCTGGCCCGCGTCCTGGCCATGGCCCTCAACTGTCAGACGCGCACGGAGGCGGGCGAGCCGTGCGGTGTCTGCGAGAGCTGCGAGCGGATCTGGAGCGGAAACACCTCCCTGGACGTCATCGAGATCGACGCCGCGTCGAATCGCGGAGTCGATGACGCCCGTCAACTTCGGGAGCGGGCCATGTATGCTCCCTCGGAGGACGGTCGCCACAAGATCTACATCGTGGACGAGGCCCACATGCTCACCCGGGAGGCCTGGAACACGCTGCTCAAGATCATCGAAGAGCCCCCGCCCAGGGTGATCTTCATCTTCGCCACTACCGAGCCGCAGAAGATCGAACAAACGGCGTCCCCGATCCTCTCCCGGTGCCAGCGCTTCGATTTCCGCCGGGTCGGGATGGCGGATATCGCGCTCCGCCTCCGGGAGGTCCTTACCGCCGAAGGTGCGGAGGCCACGGACGACGCGCTGAGGGCGATCGCGCGGAAGGCGGACGGGGGCATGCGGGACGCCCTCTCGATCACGGACCAGGTGCTATCGTTGGCGGGGGGGGCGGTCACCCGGGAGTCGGTCGCGGGGATTCTCGGCATGGTTCCCGACGACCGATATCTGGAGCTCTTCGATCTTCTTTCCGGTCGGAATCACGCGGGGATCTTCCGCTTCGTCGGTGAGCTTCTGGATGAAGGATACGACCTGGTCGAGTTCTACCACGGGTTGATGGAGGCAATGCGGGTGGTTCTGCGGCTCCGTCTCGCTGGCGAGGAGGTGCCGGAGCTTTCGGACGACGTTCGTTCCGATTGGGAGACGCGGGCCGAGCGCTTTGCCCCGGGAGACCTCCTCCGGATGCTTGCCCTCGGCTCGGAGCTGGAGGTCACCGGGTCGATCAGGAGGAGCGCTCAGCCGCGCGTGCTGCTGGAGTTGCTCCTGCTCCGGATGAGCCACCTGGAGCGAACGGTCGAACTGGAATCCCTGATTCGGGCGCTGGGGGAGGACCCGCGCGCATCGAAGCCTCCCCGGGGTGGGGCGGGAAGCGCGGCTGCCGCCACGGAGACGGGCCGGCCCCCTCCTCACCGCGATGTGAGCAAGACGCGCCCGACCCGCGGGGCGGAAGAGGGGAGCTCGAAGACCACGCCGTCGCCTCGAGCAGGGGTAGCGCGGGGAGCGGAGGCATCGGAAGCGGAGCCGGAGAGCGGAAGCGCACCTGCGAGCCGACTGCCGGAAGCAGCGTCCGCTCCGAGTGTTGCCGAAGCGTGGACGGCGCTTCTCAGCGATCGTGCCCATCTGCCCGAGGGTCTGGGCCCGTTCCTCCGCGCAGGCCGGGTGGAGGAGACGCCCGAGGGCCTCCTCCTGCAGCTTCCGGCCGGCCCCGGATTGGATCGCCTGCGGGATGCCTCCGTGCGAAAGCGGCTCGAGGCGGCGCTGGGGAAGCATCTCGGACGGAGTCTCCCCCTTGCGATCGAGGAGATGGGGGCGGGAGCGGGGAGCGCAGGCGGGAGGATCGATCAGGGCACCGTGCGTGAAGACCGGCTCAGGGACCTGCTCGAGCGGGAACCCACCCTGGGCGCGGCGGTAGAAGAACTCGACCTGGAAATCCTTGACTGATCGTGATAAGGACCCTTCGACCGATAAGGACCCTTTCGACCACATGAAGAACATCCAACAGCTCATCCAGATGGGGCAGCAGATGCAGTCCCGCATGTCCGAGATCCAGGAGACCCTCGATCAGAAGGAGGTCTCGGCTACGTCGGGCGGAGGGATGGTCAGTGCCACCGTGGACGGAAAGGGTGAGCTCCGCGGAGTCCAGATCGATCCCACCGTCGTGGATCCGGGGGACGTGGAGATGCTCGAGGATCTCGTGCTGGCGGCGGTGGCGGAGGCTCAGAAGAAAGCACGGTCCCTGTACGAGGAGGAGATGCAGAAAGTCGCAGGGGGACTGCCCTTCCCAATGAAGATCCCCGGACTGCCCTAGTCTCTTTCCCCGCATGTCAGCAATCGAGGATGTGGTTCGCGAGTTGAGCCGCCTTCCGGGAATCGGGCCGAAGACCGCGACCCGCCTCGTGCACCAGCTCATGCGAGGCCCCGGAGAGGACACGCTCCGATTGGCGCGCGCGCTCGATTCGCTCGCCGAACGTGTCCGGCCCTGCGAAGAATGCGGAAACTTCGGCGAGGAGGACCTCTGTGCGATCTGCAGGGACCCCCGCCGTGATCTCAGCGTGCTCTGCGTCGTCGAGGGCGCCTTCGAGGTGGGGTCCATCGAACGAACCGGACAGTTCAGGGGCCGGTTCCACGTGCTCGGTGGCCGGCTGTCCCCGCTGGACGGCATCGGGCCCGAGGAGCTGAACGTGCATGGCTTGCTCGAGCGGATCCGAGGTGCGGAGGGAAGGGTGCGGGAGGTGATCCTTGCCACGAGCCCGAGCGTCGAAGGTGAAGCCACGGCAGTCTACCTCGAAGGAGAGATTCGACCGCTGGGACCGAGGGTGACCCGTCTCGCCCGGGGGATTCCGATGGGGAGCGATCTGGAGTACGTCGATGGCTCCACGATCGTCGAGGCCCTTGCCGGTCGGCGGGAGATGTGATTCTTTGCGTTGCTGGACAGTCGAGACTGAGGGGAAAGGGCAGAGATGAATCGGACCTTACGGATTACGGGAATCGCTTTGGCCGCGGTGGTGGTCGCGGGTGTGACGGCGTCGCTCCTGGTCCGTGACCAGATCCGACGGCAGCGACGCAATCTCTTCAACCCCCTTGCGATTCGAAGGATCGCAGCGCTCGAGCACATGGCGCGCCAGGAAGCCAGCGTGGACCATATCAATCTCCTGAGGGACTTCATGCGGTGGGAGCCCCGGAAGCTGCTGCGGAATCGTGCCCGGGCCATCGTGGAACGGATGGAGCGGGAAGCGTCTCAGTGGGAGCACCCGACCGGACAGCTCGCGTCGTGACCTCGGTGTCGGATACCTCCGAATCCGATGACGCCTCCCCGGCGGGGTGGATTCGGGCGGCACTGGCACGGATCTCGTCGGAACCTTCCCCGGGTCCGAAGCGGGCCCGTCTGATGGACCAGGCGTAGAGGACGACGTCCAATGTCCATGATCAACTACGCGAGCCGGGAGATCAACTGCAAGATCGTCTACTACGGTCCCGGACTGGGGGGAAAGACCACGAACCTGGAGCACGTGTACTCCAAGGTGAATCCGGATACACGAGGGAAGATGATCTCCCTCGCCACGGAAACGGACCGAACCCTCTTCTTCGACTTCCTTCCGATCGACCTCGGCTCGATCCGGGGCTTCAAGACGCGGTTCCACCTCTACACCGTGCCGGGGCAGGTGTACTACAATGCGAGTCGTAAGCTGATCCTCAAAGGTGTGGACGGCATCATCTTCGTCTCCGATTCACAGTCCGATCGAGCGGAGGCGAACATCGAGTCGATGCACAATCTCTATGAGAACCTGGAGGGGTACGGGTACGATCTGAGTGAGCTTCCGTTCGCCATTCAGTACAACAAGCGTGACCTTCCCGACGTGCTTCCGGTATCCGACCTCCGCGCGCAGCTCAACCCGAACGAGGTGCCCGACTTCGAAGCCGTCGCCATCCGCGGGGAAGGGGTCTTCGAGACGTTGCAGGCCGTGAGCAAGCTCGTCGTCAAGTCCCTGAGCTGACGGCCCGATGGCTGCCAGCCCCGTCAACCTCCCCAATCTGATCACCCTCGGGCGAATCCTCGCCTGTCCGGTCCTGTTCGTGCTCGTCCTTTCGCCCGAGACCACCCACCTTCTCACGGCGTTCATCCTCTTCGTCTTCGCCAGTGTGAGCGATCTCTGGGATGGCTTCCTGGCTCGAAAGTACGACCTCGTTTCCGACACCGGGAAGATCCTCGACCCGCTAGCCGACAAGCTTCTGTTGGCCTCGACGCTCATTCCCTTCTACCTCGTCTCGCAGGGTCCGGACCTGCTCGGACGGATTCCCATGTGGGGTGCGCTCCCACTGTGGGTCCTGATTGTCTTCTTCGGGCGTGAGGTGGCAGTGACGCTGTTGCGGGCATGGGCCGCGAGACGCGGCCATGTCATTTCTGCCGGGATGTCGGGAAAGATCAAGGCTTTCGTGCAGAATCTGTTCAGCGGCAGCTTGATCCTCTGGTATTTCCTGGTGCGAACGGCGGAGGTCCAAGGCTGGTCGGGCACCCTCTGGGAGGGGTGGGCTGCCTTTCATCGGAGCTTCGTCGTAACCTCGTTGGCGGTGGCCCTCTTCCTCACAGTCTACTCGATGGGAGTCTATCTCTGGCAGTACCGACATCTGTTGGACGATGGGGTGAGGTCGTGAGTCGGCCATCGTACCCTGGAAGTTCGGGCTCCGGCGGGAGTCTGGCAGGAACGGTCGGTGCTGCGCTCGTCGAACGTCGGCTGAAGGTCGCTGTGGCGGAGAGTTGCACGGGAGGGTTGGTCGGAGCACGCATCACGGATGTCGCGGGTGCCTCGCAGTATTTCGAGGGAGGGGTCGTCGCCTACTCGAACAAGGCGAAGGAGGTGCACCTGGGGATCACGCCGGATATTCTTCGCCGCGACGGAGCTGTATCGCGCACGGTGGCCGAAGCAATGGCCATCGGGGTGGCCCGACGGTTCGGCGTCCAGGTGGGCGTCGCGGTGACCGGTGTCGCAGGTCCGACGGGGGGAAGCGAGGAGAAGCCTGTCGGCACCGTATGGATCGCCGTCTCACTGTCGGGAACGATCCATGCTGTACATCACCGCTTCGAGGGCTCGCGAGTGGAGATTCGGGAGCGGAGTGCTGAAGCTGTCCTGGCACTCGTCCTGACCGTCGTGGACGGAAAACGTGAATGAGGTGCGGTGGCGGGGAGCAGTAGATCCGGCCTCCCCTCGCACGGCAGCCCTGCCGAACCCCGGCCTCGTCTCCGGGGGTATTGGACCGAGTCGCGACGGTACGGCTCGCCCCGGCCCGAGCGAGAGTGGAACCGAAGGACGAACCAGGACGAACCAGGACGAGCTATGAACGATGATCGCCGCACGGATTCGGAAGGAACCCGGGACGATCGAGGGGCGGAAGATCCCTCGAGGGAAGGCGGAAGTGCGGGAGAGGAGTTCAGGGCCGACCGTCCGGGGCCCGGCGTCGAGGACGGATCCGACGCATCCGAAGCGAACACTTCCAGGAACGAGGAGGTAGGGGGAAGAGTGGGAGAATTGGAATCGGAGATTGCGGCGCTTCACGATCGGCACCTCCGGCTCGCGGCGGAGTTCGACAACTACCGCCGGCGTTCCCAGGGGGAGCTTCAGGAGTCGAGCGCCCGCGCTCAGGCGCAGTTGATCGGTCGCCTGCTCGATGCGATCGACGACCTCGAGCGCATCGGTCGAGTGGACGCCGCTACGTCCCAGCCCGAAGACCTCCTCGAAGGAGTCGGGTTGGTCACGAGAAAGTTGGACGGCATCCTCAAGGAAGCCGGCGTCGAGATGCTGGCCCCCGTGGGTGAGACGTTCAGCCCCTCGACGATGGAGGCGGTGATGAAAGTTCCGGCCGATTCTCCCGAGGAGGACGATGTCGTGCACGAGGTGTTCCAACGGGGCTGTATGTTCAAAGGTCACCTCGTTCGCCCGGCGCGGGTAAGCGTGCAAAAGCATGAGTAGCCGGCGAGCCGCCGGGTAAGGCGAGACCGATGCCGACGACAAAGGATTTCTACAAGATCTTGGGTGTGCCGGAAAACGCGAGTCAGGACGAGATCCGCAAAGCATACCGGAAGCTCGCAAAAAAGCACCATCCAGATGCGAACGCGGACGACCCGAGTGCGGCCGATCGCTTCAAGGAGATCGGGGAGGCCCATTCGGTGCTCTCCGATCCGGAGAAGCGGAAGCAGTACGATGAGGTGCGGAGATACGGGGGATTTGGATTCGGGAAGGCGGGTGATCGGACCGGACCTTCCCCCCGCGACTTCGCATCGCGGGCTTCTCGGCCCGGTGGTGAGGAGAGCTTCTCCTTCGAGGACCTCGGCGGGCTCGGAGGCCTGGGCGACCTGTTCAACTCGATGTTCGAGCGAGGGCGGCGGGGACCGGGGACCCGGGACAGGACGCGAAAAGGCCAGGATGTCGAGTACGTGGTGGAGGTCCCCTTCGAACAGGCGGTCCGAGGTGGGAAGGTTTCCGTCACGGTCCCGGTCACCGAGGAGTGTGCGGTGTGCCTCGGCTCCGGAGCGGCTCCCGGCACGGGCCTGCGTCGCTGCACGGAGTGTGGTGGAGGAGGCACCGTCTCCTTCGGGCAGGGAGGATTCGCCGTGAGCCGGCCGTGCCCCGCTTGCATGGGCCGTGGCTCGGTGCCGGAGCGGCCATGTGGCTCGTGCGGAGGCTCGGGCCAGGTCCGGCAGAACCGGACGATCCAGGTTTCCGTTCCCAAGGGTGTGGATACGGGGTCGAAGCTTCGCCTGACAGGTCAAGGTGAGCGGGCGCCGGGAGGCGGCGCTCCGGGTGACCTCATCCTCACGTTCAAGGTGAAGCCGCACTCGTTCTTCCGCAGGGACGGCCTCGACGTGCACGTCACGGTGCCGGTCAACGTGGTGCAGGCGATTCTGGGGTCCAGGATGAAGGTGCGGACCGTGCACGGAAAGAGCGTCGTACTGCGGATTCCGCCGGGAACCCAATCGGGGACGAAGTTCCGGCTCAGGGGTCAGGGGGTCGAAAAGGGAGAGCGCCGGGGCGACCAGTTCGTCGAGGTTCGAGTGGAGATCCCCGAGGTGATCGGCGAGGAAGAACGACAAGCCCTCGAGGACTTCGCGGACGCAGCTGAGCTGCGGTATTGAGGGAGCGTAAAGGGGGATGACGCGAATGGTATTGGATGCGGACTTCGAGGAGTGGGAAGCCTATGCTTCTGCCGGACGATTTGGTTTTCCCGAGCCGGCGCGGATCGTGTTCCGCTGCCGGACCAATCCGCGCTTGAGACCGAGGGTCGTCGACATCGACGGGGACCGGACGAAGGCGGAAGAACTCGTACTCGGGCTTTCAGCCAACGAATTCGTCGCGCTGCTCGGCCGTGCCGAAGAGGTGGCGTAGTCGCCGACGAGGAGGAACGCGCTACTGCATGGTGCCCAAAGCCGGGGAAGGGGCCGGAGCACGGGTGTCCGCGCGGATGATCCGCCCCCCTCCGAGGAGCTGATCTCCGGAGAAGAGCACCGCCGATTGACCGGGCGTCACCGCGCTCTGGGGGCTGTGAAGCGACAGGCGGAGCAAGGGGGAGGCCTGCTGGATCGAAGCGGGTACGGCACGGGCCCGGTGGCGGATCTGGACGAGGACCTCATCGCCCGGACCCGGAGGGGAACCGACCACCCAGTTGACTTCACCCACCTCCACACGACTCGCATCCAGCTCATCCTTCGTGCCGACCACGACCTCGCGCGTCGCGGATCTCACCTCGATCACGAAGTGGGGCTCCGAGAAGCCTCCTCCGAGCCCTTTCCTCTGTCCGACGGTAAACCCGGCGTATCCGTCGTGCTCCCCGACGACGGTCCCGTCGGAGGTGACGATCGGCCCCGGCTCCAGGGCCGGATGGCGGGTCTCGAGCCGACGTGTGAGGAGGTCGCGGTAATCTCCTGTCGGAACGAAGCAGATCTCCTGGGACTCCGGCTTGTCGGCGGTGACGAGCCCGAGCGCCGAAGCCTGCTCCCGGACCTCCTCCTTCGTCAGGTCCCCGACCGGCAGATGAAGGACTTCGACGACGTCCGGTGGAAGGCCCCATAGGAAATAGGCCTGGTCCTTCTCCTGATCTCGGCCGCGCAGGAGTGTGGTGCCTCCCTCCTCGGACCGCTCCACCCGAGCGTAGTGACCGGAAGCGATCCCATCACAATCGAGCGCCTTCCCCCGCGCGATGAGGTCGCGGAACTTCGTATTCGAGTTGCACCGGACACAGGGGTTCGGAGTCCGGCCCTGTGCATACTCCGATACGAAGTCGTCGATGACGTCCCGCGTGAAGGCTTCCTCCACATCGAAGACGTAATGCGGAATGCCCAGGCCGTCAGCGACTCGGCGTGCGTCGCGGATTCCGTCCAGGCCACAGCACGTCTTCCCATGATCCACCGTGTCCTCGTAGCAGAAGGTCTTCATCGTGACACCGATGACCTCATAGCCACGTTCCACGAGGAGCGCCGCGGCGACCGAGGAATCTACCCCTCCGGACATGGCGACGAGGATACGCGGTCTCCTTCCCCCGGGAAGTACGGGGGGGGCTGCTTCGGGCTGCTTCATTGGGGAAGTCACCGTCCTACGCGCTCCAGCATGTTGATCTTCTCTACTGCGGCCACGGTCCTTCGTACCGCTTCTTCGATCTCCGGTTCATCCGTGCCGAGCCCCAGACTGAATCGGATCGGCGTCGCCGCCTCCGCCTGCTCCCCGTAAAGGGCTTCGAGCACGTGGCTCCTTCGGCTCGCGCCGCTCGAGCACGCGGAGCCCTGCGAAACAGCGACTCCCTGGAGGTCGAGAGCCATCATCAGCGTCGCTCCGTCCACATCCCGGACTCCCACGTTCAGGATGTGCGGCGCCCGTTCCAGGCCGGCACCGTGGACGCGAAGGTCCGGAAGGTGGCGGCTCAGCCCTTCCGCCAGCGAGTCCCGCAGGCTTTCGAGTCGCTGCGCTTCCGACTCCCTTTCCCCGAGCGCGAGGCGAAACGCGGTCCAGACACCGACCGCCCCGGCAACGTCCTGGGTGCCCGGTCGAATTCCGTCCTCCTGTCCCCCTCCATAGTGGAGCGGGTCCAGCTTGATTCCGCTTCGGAGGACGAGCACCCCCGTGCCCTTCGGCCCACCCAGCTTGTGGCCGGAAAAGGTCACGAGGTCCACCGGAGAGTCGGCGAGGTGGACCGGGACCCTGCCGAGCGCCTGGACCGCATCCGTATGGTACGGCACTCCCGCGGCTCGGCATCGAGCGCCCACCTCTGCGACGGGGAGCACCGCTCCGATCTCGTTGTTCACCCACATGATCGAGACGAGCGCGGGCTGCTCGTCGAGGAGCGCGTCCAGGTGGGCGAGATCGAGGCCTGCCTCGGGGTCGACTCCGACATGGTGGACCTCGGCTCCCTCGCGCTCGGCTTGCAAGGCCGCTTCCCGAACCGCGGAGTGTTCGATCGCAGAGACGACGATCCGGGTGCGGTCCCCGATCCGGAGACCGGGGCGGGCTCGCCCGAGCACGGCGAGGTTGTCCGCCTCCGTTCCTCCTCGCACGAAAAAAACCTCGCCGGCGTCCACCCCCAGAAGGTCTGCGATCCCTTCCCGCGCTGTCTCGATGGAATTTCTCGCGGCACGTCCCCACCGGTGCAGGCTCGAAGGATTCCCGAAGTTCTCCGCCAGGTGGGGCTCCATGGCCTCTCGCACCTCTCCTCGAAGAGGAGAGGTGGCGGCATGATCCAGGTAGATCGGTTCAGTAGTGTTCATTCCGACCGGATTCGGGTGGTGCAACCGTTTCGCATCAGGATGGACCGCCCTAACTTAGCGGAAGTTCCATGGCGCATGGCACCGTGCCCTGCGCCTCGATCCTTCGGAGGCTCATGCGGTCCGATACTCCACCATTTCCTGAGAATCAACCTAGGCATTTCCGGGCGACGGTCCACGGGACGGTGTTCGCGGGCCGGGATCAGCACCTGGAGAGATTGAATGTCGGCGACACCGTCCGTCTCATTGCCGATCCCCCCGACCAGAAGGCTCCGGAGGTATGGGTTCACCTCGATTCCGGAGATCCGATCGGCCATCTGCCCCCCGAAATTGCACGCTGGCTCGCTCCATGGCTTCACCGGGGTGGCGCGGCGCGGGCCCATGCACTCAAGGTCAAGGGGGCCGAGGTGCCCAGTTGGCGAAGGCTCCTCCTGGAAGTCCGCTGCGTCTGAATCAGGCTCGCGCTCCCTCGCGTGCGGTGGCGCATCGGCGGAGCCGGTCAGAAGGTGGATACGGACAGCTCGCCGAGACTTTCGGTGGACAGTGGCTCCCGCATCCAGAAGGGCTCGCCGTATCCTACCCGGATCAAGGACCCGGATCGTGCAGCGTGCACGCGGACCTGTTCAGCAAAAGGCCGCGACCCGCCCGGAAACACCTCGCCTGCGGACACCGCGCCTTCGAACTGAGACTCGAAGCAGGCGAGGGCTTCGAGCTTTCGGTCGATCGTCGCCGTGATGTCCACCACCAGGCTGGGGTGCGGAGCATCCTCGCGAAAGGCGATCGCATGGACGATCTTTTCCGGTCGGTGGGGTGCGCCATCCGCGTCGAAGTTCTTCAGGCCGGAGAGGAAGGCTGCATCGTAGGTGAGTTGGGCAGCCTCCCGGTGGTCCGGGTGCCGACCCTCCAACCAGTGGGTCACCACGACTCTCGGGCGCAGGGCACGGAAGATTCCCGCGACCCTTTGTCGTGCTTCGAGCGTGTTGCGGAGGGCGGAATCGGGAAGCCCGGCTCGTCGTCGCACCGCGAGCCCGAGCACCTCTGCCGCCCGCTCCGCCTCGCGCCGCCGCGTCTCCACCGAGCCCTTGCTTCCCATCTCACCATCCGTCAGGTCGAGGACACCCACCCGCTCACCTCGATCCGCACTTTTCAGCAGGGTTCCCCCACACAACAGCTCCGCATCGTCCGGGTGTGCCATCACCGCCAGCAGGTCCAGTGCACTCATTCATTCTCCGTTTTGTCGTCGACCCGAAGAGCTCGATCCTCGTCGTGCAGCGGAACCTGGAGTTCCGGACTGCCGGCGCCAGCCCATGCTTCAGCCCGGAACCGCCTCACGGATCGCTCGGTACCCCGATCCGGGCTCCTCAACGCGAAGGACGCGCCCCTGAGCATCGAACCAGAGGAGCCATTCCTCGCCTCCGCCTTCCAGTTGGAAGCGGTGAGCCTGGACGGTCTGTCCGCCGATCTGCAAAGACTCCGTTCCGGTGGGGGTGAGGCGAAGCTGGACCTGACGACCCTGCCGAGGAATGATCACGGGGACTGTTCCTTCACCCCTGTCGAGCAGAGGTTGAAGGAAGTAGAACTGGTGGGCGACTCCCCGGTCGAGGAGGAGTGTCCCGGTCTGCGCGCGGTACTCCCGCTCCTGCTCACCCCGAGCAGAGACTACCTTCGTGTGGAACCGTCGGTCTCCCAGAGTGACGTAGATCTCTTCTTCGCTGGATCCGGAGACTTTCACCTGGTAGGCGGATATGGCGAGCTCGGGACCCCGGGCCTGGAGGGCGGGCCGGAGTTCGATCGCTCCCTCCGGGAGGTTCATCTGAATCTGTGCCGTGGCGATGACCTGCGCATCGTCCCCGGAACCGGATCTCCGGATCGAAAAGGACTCATCGCCGGCGCTTTGGTCGTTGAGGAAGAGGATGAAGCGTCCCTCGTCCAGCGGCACGTTCTGTCCGAGGAGGGTGGAGGCCCCGAGGGACCCCGCCGTGACCGAGAACAGTACGAAGCTCAGAAACCCATGGATCCTCATCATCGCCATCCAGTCCGGGAGGAACGCTCCGCCAGCCCATTCCGGGCCGTCGGCTCCGGAACCCGGTCCCATACCCCCGCCCTCCTCTTCGGGTTCGGAAGGGCAGGGTGGAGTGCGCTTCCCTGCTTCCCGCTCCGTCCAGGAGGTTCATGAGCGAGCAGACTTTCCAAAGACTGTCGCACCGTATTTCTCAGGACGAGTGGGGCATCGGTGCATGGATCACGGTGCTCTCCCTGGCGGCCTGGGTACGCTGGCTGGACCCTGCTCTCCTCGCTCTCGCCGCCGTCGCCCTCGTTCTGTCCCTCCTGGCGCCCCGATTTCGGTCGGGCGCCGGGGCGTTCGCCGCCGTCGCCCTCATCCTGGCGGTGCTCGCGGCTTTCGGAGGGAGTCGGGAGCTCGACCGCATCGCTTTGGATTGGGAGTCGATTCGCGAGGTCCGTGAGGACGAGGTGCAGGCCCTCCTCAGCGGGGCGATGGACCGAACGATCGAGGAAGGGGACCTGGCGCTCGAGCTCCTCCTCGCGACGCCAATCGAGGAGGCTACGGCGAGCCCAACGCTCGCCTCCATACGTCGCGCGACCCGCATGGAGGCGCTCGCGATCTTCGACGGCGACGGCCAACTCGTGTCCTGGGACGGCACGCATCACGGACGGATTCCCGCCGCTGCGAGGGCGGGGGAAAGCCTCTACCTCTACGCTGAGCGTCCCCTTTTCGGATACCTCTATTTCACGGCGCCGATGCCGGATGGAGAGGGCACCGCAATGGCCGCCCGGCTTCTCAGGAGCGACCTGCCTCCTACGTTGAACGGAGCGGATGGGGGGTTCGCGTCCCAGTTCGAGGCCGCGACGGGGGCCGTGGTTCAGATCTCTACTGCGGAGCGGATCGAAGGGGAAAGCGTCTGGGACCTACGTTGGGAGAACGAGGTTCTCCTCAGCGTGGCTCTCGCACCCGTCACCCAGGCACAGCTTCGCGAGCGCCTCGTCGCCCGATGGGGCGGAATCGTTACCGTCCTCCTGCTCCTCGCGTGGCTCCTGCTGGCGCGTGCCACGGCGGCGAGCGGGGGAAGCCGGCTGCCTGCAGGGCTGTCTGTGGTGGCGGTAGTCCTTCTCCTGCCTGTGGGCGCGCTCATGGGACTGCCGGCGCTTTTTTCGCCTGCTGATTTCCTCTTGCCGGGTCCCCTCGACATCACGCTGGGAAGGCTCCTCGTGCTGGGAGCCGTCGGCGCCCTGCTCGTCGGCTTCCTTCGCACCCCCTCCGGCGGGCTCGTGCGCGCCCTGCTCGGGGTCACGGCGGCGCTCGCCGGCTATGCCACCGTCCTCTGGTTTTTCAGGAATGGAGCAGCTCCGGAGCTGCTCGCGGGGGGCGATATCGAGTGGGTGGGTTATACCGTGACGCTCGGTCTCTTCCTCTCGCTCGTCGGTGCGGTGACCCTCCGCCCGATCCGAAGCGATGACCTGACCGGCCGGCGCTATGGCTTTCTCCTTCTCTCGCTCGTCGCGGCGGCGGCGTTGAGCATCGCCTTGACGTTCCGGGTCTTCACGGGGCCCGTTCTGCCGTGGAGCGTGCTCCTCCTCTGGGCGCTTCCCTTCCTCTTCGCGACGATGGGCCTCGACTCCGGGGACGGGATGCGCGCCCCCGGCCTTCGCTGGCTCGTGGCGATCGTGCTCGGGATGAGTCTGGCTCTTCCATTCGCGTTCGGAGACCGGGTCACTGCTCGCATGACGGTCGCCGAGCGGGAGGTCGAGCGTCTCGGTACCCGGGTCGATCCCTATCTCGAGTTCCTGCTGCACCGGATGGGAGAGGAAGCCGCGGAACTGCGGCGTGCCGACCGGGATCCGGTCGAGATCCTCTACGGGGCATGGATGGGAAGTGGCCTGGGTTGGGAAGGATATCCCATCTGGTTGACCCATTGGAGCCCAGACGGCATGCCGGTGGAGGAGTTGATGGTGGGAGTCTCCGAGGAGCGTCCTCCCATCCCAGTGGAGTTGGTGGACGAAGCAGACGACACGGGGAATGTGGTCATTCGACGGTTCGAGTTCGCGGACATGCACTACGTCGCCGTCGTCCCGCTTCCGGAGGGGGGCAGGGTGACCGCGGTGCTCCCGCCCCGCCGGGCTCTCGCGCCGGCCTCGCCTCTCGGACCCCTCCTGACGCCGGACCGGCCAGGTCGTGAGACTCTGGTTCTGATCCCGCTGCTTCCGGGCGAGGTGCCCGGGGAGACGGGTGTCTTCCGGTGGATCCCGACCGAGGAAGGGTGGCAAGCGGAGCTCTACCTCGCATACCCCGATGAGGTCTACCACGCCCACTATATCGTGGACCTCCCGGGGCGCGTCCTGCTGGTCGCTCGCGGGGCGCTCGTCACGCTCGCGCTCGTGCTTGCGCTCGGGCTCCTCTGGCTGACGGGGAGGTGGCTCGCAGGCGGGAGCCTGGCCCGCGCATTGCACTGGCCCCGAATCGCCTCGTCCTTTCGGACCCGGGTCACGCTGGCGCTCTTCGCCTTTTTCCTCGTCCCGACCCTGGTGTTCGGCATGATGGCCTACCGTACGCTTCACGGTGCCTCGGTCCGGGCGGCGGAGGTGTTGGCGGAACGAGCGGTGGAAGATGCGGCAGGGTGGTTCCTCGAGTTGGATCGCGAGATGGGCCAGCTTTCGCGGCGTGTGGGCTCCGATCTCCTCCTCTACGACAGGGGGGAGCTTACGGACAGCTCCCTCCCGGCCCTGACCGAGTTGGGTCTGTACCCTGGATGGCTCCCGCGTCGGGTCCATCGAACGATGGAGGAGGGGGAAGAGCTCATGATGACCCTTCCCGCTTCCCTGGGAGGTTGGGATTATGTCGTCGCCTATCGACGGGTGACCGGGCAGCAGGTCCTCGCCGCACCGGCGCCGGTGGAGGTGGGCGCCATGGCGCTTCGACAGCGGGAGATCACGGACCTCCTCGCCTTCGCCGTGGTGCTCGGTGCCGGGCTTTCCATCCTGCTTGCACTCGTGGTGGGAAGGGCTCTTGCCCGCCCGATCCATACGCTGCAAGTCGCGTCGGAGCGGGTAGGGGCGGGCAACCTCGGCGTTCACATTCCGGAGGACCGAACGGACGAGTTCGGTTCGGTGTTCTCGGCGTTCAACCGAATGGTTCGGAGGTTGAGGAGAGCACGGAAGGCGCTGATTCGATCGACCAGAAGAAGTCGGGCGATCGTGGAGGAGGTCGCGACGGGGGTCGTGGCTCTCGATTCGGAGGGGCGCGTCGTGCTTGCGAACCCGATGGCGGAGAACCTCCTCGGCGTCGAACTCCCCTCCGGGACCCACCTCTCGAGCCGAGAGGGGGATCGTCGCGGCGGCGCGGATGAGTTCTTCCGGTGGCTCGCGGGGTACTTCCGGGACGACCTGGAAGAGGAGAGCGTCGAGTTGCAAGTGGCATCCCGGCGGATCCGCGTGCGCGCCCGGCGCATTTCGCGGCGAGGCCCCAGGGGCGGGGCAGTGGTGAGCCTCGAGGATGTGACGGACGAGCTTCGCAGCGAACGCATCCTCGCCTGGGGTGAGATGGCAAGGCAGGTGGCGCACGAGGTGAAGAATCCCCTTACACCGATCAAGCTCGGGGTGCAGCACATCCGACGAGCCTGGCGGGATCAGCGGCCGGATTTCACCCAGATCCTGGAGGGGAACGCGGACGCGATCCTCCGGGAGATCGATCGCCTGGCGAAAGTCGCCACCGGATTCTCACGGTTCGCGGCTCCCGACGGTGGGCCGGACCTTCCCCTCGAGCCGGTGAGGGTGGAAAAGGCCGTGGACGAGGTGCTGACCCTCTACCAGGCCGGCGATGGGCCAGTGGAGTTCGACTTCGAGGCCGAAAGCGGCATCGAATCGGTGCGGGCTCGAGAGGCGGAGTTCAAGGAGGTGCTCGTGAACCTGCTGGAGAACTCGCGTGCAGCGCTCTCGAACGGAGGTGCGGTCCGCATCAGCGCCCGATCGCGGGGGACGCGCGTGGAGGTCACGGTCGAGGACGACGGTGCGGGAATCCCCCGGGAGGATCTTCCTCGTATCTTCGATCCCTACTTCTCCACCCGTTCATCCGGCAGTGGGCTGGGACTCGCGATCGTCCGAAGGCTTGTGGAGTCGTGGGGCGGCGAGGTGACCGTGGAGAGCGTGCAGGGGGAAGGGACGACCGTCCGTTTGTCCCTCCCGCGGTGGTCGGTGAGGGAGGGGGAGACTGGCGGCGATCCTGAAATTGGGTAACTTGAAAGCGGACCCCGACAGGTGCTTCGGTCCACCAGATGACGGCTCATCGTTTCGAAATAGAGCGTTTCTCACCCTTCACCCCTATCGAATGCCGAATCCCACAATCGGCTCCCGCGACGCCCGTCCCGCCGCTCCGGCTCCTCTTGCCAAACAGGGGCCCCACCGGTTTTTGGATCCCCTGCAGGTTGCTCGGTGGCTCGAACGCAAGAAGGATCGACTGGCCGATCGGTGGCTTGCAGAGATCCGTTCCCGAGGGATCCGGGACGAAGGGGAGCTCGGGGACATCGTCGACGAGTTCGTCTGCCTGCTCACCTCCCTCCTCCCGGGCTTGATGGGTCCGCTGAAGGACCAGGTGGAGCCACTGTGGCATCAGGCGGCGGAGCTCTATGGGAACGCGGGAGCGCTTCGCGGCCTCGCCTCGGGTGAGGCGACCGAAGAGTTCCAGCTTCTCCGGGAAGTCCTCATCCGCCAGCTCTATCTCGACCCCCCCGGCGACGATCTGCGCGCGTTGGCTCTGCGGGAGGTGTTGGTCCTGAACCGGATCGTCGACGATGGAGTCACCTTCGCGGGTGTGGGTCACACCGACTCCCTCTTCTTCGCGCTCTTCCAGGGAAACGGGGTATCCGACAGCCCCACGACCGACGTCGTGGACGAGCTCCGGGGACAGGTCGAGGCGATCCGCAGCGAAGCGGAGCGGCTCGGCGCCCTTCAGACCTGACCGGGATCGCTCCCTCCTCCTCCCCCCCTCCTCCTCTCCCTCTTCCTCGAGTCCGGCCTCGGTGCGGGTCGTCCGCTCCACGGAACCCTGGGGAACCGACTACGGTAGTGGAGCCGGCCGAATCGAGTGGATCCATGACACAGGCATTCGAGGGGGAGTCGAAATGACGGTCGAAGGGCTCGAAGGGAACGGGAGGCAGAACCTCGGCGACATGCCTCCGGAGGAGTTCCACGCGGTCGCGTCCGAGGTGATCGAGTGGGTGGCACGGTATCTGGATCAGGTTGAAGATTACCCGGTCCTCGCACAGGTGCGTCCTGGCGATATCCGCTCTCGGCTTCCATTGTCCGCCCCGGAGAGAGGAGAGTCGTTCGATCGGATCCTCTCCGATTTCCAGAAGGTGATCCTGCCCGGCATCACCCACTGGAATCACCCTTCGTTCCACGGCTACTTCGCCGTCACCGGATCGGGTCCGGGCATTCTGGGAGAGATACTTACGGCGGCGTTGAACGTGAACGCCATGGTCTGGCGCAGCTCTCCGGCCGGGACGGAGCTGGAGCAGCATACGCTCGACTGGATCCGGGATCTGCTCGGGTTGCCCGACGCTTTTCAGGGCGTGATCAACGACACCGCGTCCCACAGCTCTCTCTACGCACTCGCCGCTGCCCGTGAGTGGGCGTTCCCGGAGGCACGGGAAGTCGGCCTGGGAGGGGGTCCGAGAGGGCGGATCTACGCGTCCACGGAGGCCCACTCGTCGATCGAAAAAGCGGCGCTGACCCTCGGGCTCGGCCGACAGGGAGTGAAAAAGATCGAGGCCGACGAGGCGTACCGGATGCGACCGGATGCGCTCCGGGCGGCCATCCTCGAGGACCTGGCCGACGGGATCCGGCCCGTTGCCGTCGTCGCCACGGTCGGCACCACCTCCTCGAGCAGCGTGGACCCGGTCGACTCCATCGCGGATCTGGCGAAGGAGTTCGGCCTCTGGCTGCACGTGGACGCGGCGTATGCCGGATCCTCGGCGATCGTACCGGAGCTTCGCCCCCACTTCCGAGGCTGGGAGCGTTCCGACTCGGTCGTGTTCAATCCTCACAAGTGGCTCTTCACGCCGGTCGACTGCTCTGTTCTCTACTGCAGCCGACCCGACGTGTTGCGGGGCGCGTTCAGCCTCACGCCCGAGTATCTCAGGACCCAGGAGGAAGGCTCGGTCCGCAACCTCATGGACCACGGGGTTGCACTCGGCCGGCGGTTCCGCGCCCTCAAGCTCTGGTTCGTCCTCCGGTACTTCGGTGCCTCCGGGATCCGCGATCGGATCCGGGAGCATGTGCGGCTTGCCCGCTATTTCGCGGCGCACGTCGAAGCCAACCCGAACTGGGTGCGCACGGCGCCGGTTCCCTTCAGCACGGTGACCTTCCGCTATCTGGGGGAGGATCTCACCGGAGAGGAAGAGGACGCGCTGAACGAGGAGCTCCTGGAGCGCGTGAACGCTACGGGAGAGGCCTTCCTCTCCCACACGCGGCTCGGGGGGCGGATCACGCTTCGCCTCTCGATCGGTAACCTCCGGACCCGGGAGGAGCACCTGGACCGGACGTGGCAGATCCTCGAACGAGCGGCCCGGGAGGTGGACGAGCGCGCCCTGGTGCAGTGAAGGAAGGGGATCGAGCAGCCCGTCAACCCAGCTCTCGAATCTCTTTCACCAGTCCGGAAAGGGATTCTTTCGCATCACCGAAGAACATCATCGAGCGGTCCATGTAGAAGAGCTCGTTGTCGATGCCGGCGAAGCCCGGGCTCAAGCTCCTCTTCAGGATGACGATGTTCCGTGCCTTGTCCACGTTCAGGATCGGCATCCCGGCGATCACGCTTCCCGGGTCCCGTGCCGCAGGGTTCACCACGTCGTTCGCCCCCACCACAACCACCACATCCGTCCTCTCGAAGTCCGGGTTGATCTCGTCGAGGTCGAAGAGCCGGTCGTAGGGCACGTCGGCTTCCGCGAGGAGCACGTTCATATGCCCCGGCATCCGACCGGCCACCGGATGGATCGCGAACCGAGCCGTCACACCGCGTTCCTCGAGGAGGTCCATGAGCTTCCGCACCTCATGCTGGGCCTGGGCCACCGCGAGCCCATAGCCCGGGACGAAGACCACGGACCCCGAGTAGGAGAGGAGCATCGCCGTCTCCTCGGCGTCGACGCTGCGCACCTGCTTGTCTCCATCGTCCACGGCTGCCGCCCCGTCCACCCCTCCGAATGCTCCGAACGCGACGTTCGCGAGCGACCGGTTCATGGCCTTGCACATCAGCTGGGTCAGGATCAGCCCCGCAGCCCCCACGAGCGCTCCGCTGATGATCAGGATGTTGTTGCCCAGGACGAACCCCGCCGCGGATGCGGCCAGCCCGGAATACGAGTTGAGAAGGGAGATCACCACCGGCATGTCGGCGCCTCCGATGGGGATCACGAGCAGGACTCCGAGGAGGAAAGCCAGCGCGAGGAGGCCGAGGTAGAAGCGCTCGTCGTGCACGCCGGATCCGAGATAAACCGCGATGCCGACGATGGCGAGGAAGAGCAAGAGGTTGAAGGACTTTTGGAGTGAAAACGTGACCGGACTCCCGGTCACCACTCCCTGAAGCTTTCCGAACGCAATCATGCTTCCGGAGAACGTCACGGTGCCGATCAGCGTCGAGAGGGCGATGGTCGCGCCGTCCGAAACCGGGATCGTCTCCGCCCCGGTCACCCGGTAGAACTCCGCGGCGGCAACGACCGCGGATGCGCCTCCGCCGAGCCCGTTGAAGATCCCCACGAGTTGGGGCATCGCCGTCATCTGGACGCTTCGTGCGAGGACCGCTCCGATCAGGGAGCCCAGAATCAGGCCAAGGGCCACCGTCCTCCAGTCCAGAATGTCTTGTTCGAGAAGGGTGACGACGATGGCGAGCAGCATCGCGGAGGAGGCGAAGAGGTTGCCCCGGCGAGCAGAGGCGGGTGAACCGAGGAGCTTGAGCCCGAAGACGAAGAGGATCGCAGAGACGATGTAGGCGAGATCCACGGCGACGGGCGGGATCATCGGTCTCTCATCCGGGGATCCCAGGGTGAGGGGAGGTACCGAGGACGGGGTCGCACTCTCTCATCGCTCACCTCCGCCTGAACATCTTGAGCATCCGGTCCGTGACGAGGAAGCCGCCGACCACGTTGATCGTGGCCATCACGATGGCCACGACCCCGAGGATCGTCACGAGGAGTGTGTCCGCTCGAGCCGAAACCACGATCGCCCCGATCACCGTGATGCCCGAGATCGCATTCGCTCCGGACATCAGCGGAGTGTGGAGGGTCGGTGGGACCTTCGTGATGACTTCGAACCCGGCGAGCATCGCGAGGACGAAGACGTACAGGCCGATGATCAGCTCACCCATCGGAATCCTCCGTTTCGGGCGCTCCAGGCTCCTTTCTCTCTCCGGATCCACCTCTGCCTTCCTTCTCACCCCTGTGGAAGGCGAGATCGGCTTCGCCCCGCTCAGCGAGAGCGGCAGCCACACGCGGGTGCCGGATCTCGCCCGCGTGCGTCACGCAGCATCCGGTCACGATCTCGTCCTCCCAATCCGGGTCGATCCGTTCTTCCCGGACAAGGTGCAGGAGGAGGGAGCCGATGTTTCGTCCATACATCTGACTCGCGTGGGTCGGAAGCTCGGACGGAAGATTGGTCGGCCCGAGGATACGCACGCCATGTCTCTCCACCGTCGTATCCATCTCGCTCAGGGCGCAGTTGCCCCCCGAGGCCGTGGCCATGTCCACGATGACCGAGCCGGGCTTCATCGAGCGGATCATCTCTTCGGTGAGGAGGAGGGGCGCGGGACGCCCCGGGATCTGGGCAGTGGTGATCACCACATCCATCTCCTTCGCATGGAGGGCGATCAGGCGCAGCTCTTTCTCGTGCTCCTCGTCGGAGAGCGCGCGGGCGTAGCCCTCCGTGGTCTCGGCGTCTTCCTCGAGCTCCGCCTCGACGAACTTCGCGCCCAGGCTCTCGACCTGTTCCTTTACCGCCGGCCTGACGTCGAAGGCCGAGACCGTCGCGCCGAGCCTGCGGCACGTCGCGATCGCCTGCAAGCCGGCGACCCCCGCGCCCAGGACGAGGACCTTGGCGGGAGGCACCGTACCCGCGGCGGTCATGAGCATCGGAAAGAATCGGCCGAGGTTCGTGGCTCCGAGGAGAGCCGCCCGGTACCCTCCGACCGTGGCCTGCGACGACAGGGCATCCATCTTCTGCGCCCGCGTCACCCGGGGGACGAGCTCCAGGGAGAAGGTGGTCACCCCCCGCTCGGCCAGCCGCTCGATGGTCTGGATGCGCTGGAGCGGGTCGAGCAGGCCGATGAGCACGGATCCTTCCCGAAGGACTCCCACCTCGTCCCGCTCTTCCTCGGCGGCGTCGAGCGGAGCTTGCACCTTCAGGATCGCATCCGCGTTGTCGAGCACGCGTTCGAGTCCCGCGACGACCTCTCCACCCGCCTCTTCGTACTGCTGGTCTGGAAAGCCTGCGGAAAGTCCTGCGCCGGCCTCTACCACCACCGTGACGCCGGCATCCTGGAGGGGTTGGAGTGCGGAGGGGACGAGAGCGACGCGACGCTCACCGGATCGAAGCTCCCGGAGCACTGCAACCGTTATCGGCAAGCGAGCCTCCTCCCATGGACACCTGGATCCGGACCCGGGTCGTCCCGGGAGTCCGGAAATGCCCTCCGTCAGCACAATGGTGCCGAAGACGTCCGTAATGCAATGCTTATCGCACCCGGGTCCGTATGGGGCCGGTCGAAGGGGCGCCGTTGTCCGGACCGGACTCTCCGTTCGGACCCTCCGGAAACGCACCCGTCCGCAGATGCACGCCCACACCTCTCCCGCCCCACTCGATGGCCACTGCCCGACTCGAGGTGGCGATCTGGCTTCTCGGCGTCTCCCTCGCGCATGGAGCCGCCCACGCGGCCGGTGCATCCTCAATGGGACGATCCGCGGCCACCGACCTTTCAGCTCAGGTAATCCACTCTCTCGAGAGGAGTGTCCATGCTCGCACAGATCACCTCGGCTGCGATCCGCGGCATCGACAGCTTTCTCGTGAGGGTGGAGGTGAATCTCGGCGGAGGGCTTCCGTCGTTCTCGGTCGTGGGGCTGCCGCAAGGGGCGGTGCGTGAGGGACGAGATCGTGTGTGGGCGGCTCTCGGAAACGTCGGCATCCAAATCCCACCACGGAAGATCACGGTGAATCTTGCGCCGGCCGACGTGAAGAAGGAGGGAAGTGCCTTCGATCTCCCCATCGCGGTAGGGCTTCTCGTGGGGACGGGCCACCTGCCCCGTGAGCGGGCGGAGGGGCCGGCGCTCGTCGGGGAGCTCGGGCTCGATGGAACGCTCCGTCCGATCCGCGGGGCCCTTGCGGTGGCCGAGCGTTGCCGCCGGGAGAGGATTGCCGAGCTGATCGTGCCGAGGGTGAACGCAAGGGAGGCGGCGGTGGTGGAGGGCGTGCGGGTCCGGGGCGCCGGAAGCCTGGAGGAGGTGATGAGGCACCTCCGAGGAGCGCGTGTCCTTCCCGTGGCGGCACCGGCCCCCCTCGACTCCCCCTCCGGCGAGGAGGGAGGGGAGGAGGGGCCGGACCTGCTCGACGTGCGAGGCCAGGAGGTCGCTCGACGAGCCATGGAGGTCGCGGCTGCCGGCGGTCACAATCTCCTGATGATCGGTCCTCCTGGAGCGGGAAAAACGATGCTCGCCCGTCGAATGCCCGGGATCCTCCCGCCTCTCGAGTTCGAGGAAGCTCTCCAGGTGACGACGGTGCACTCGGTGGCCGGAATCCTTCCGCCCGCGGTGAGTGTCGTGACGAGGCGACCCTTCCGGGCGCCCCATCATACGATCAGCACCGCCGGCCTCGTGGGTGGCGGTCGGCCGATCCGGCCCGGAGAGGTGAGCCTGGCGCACCACGGCGTGCTCTTTCTGGACGAGCTCCCGGAGTTCCACCGGAACGTCCTCGAGGTGTTGCGGCAGCCTCTCGAGGAGGGGCACATCACCGTATCACGGGTGACCGAGACGGTGCGCTACCCCGCCCGGTTGACCCTCGTCGCCGCGATGAACCCCTGTCCGTGCGGATATCATGACGAGCCGGAGGGGCGCTGCACGTGTGATCCGGCTCGCGTGCGCCGGTATGCAAGCCGGATCTCCGGCCCGCTCAAGGACCGGATCGACCTCCACGTTCATGTGCCCGCCGTACCCCTGGAGCGACTCCGAAGCTGGAAGTCGGGCGAGTCGTCCGGGGAAGTGCGGAAGCGGGTCGTCCGCGCCCGTCGGGTACAGGGCGCCCGCTACCGATCGGAGCAGGGCACGTGCTCGAACGCGGAGCTGAGCCAGAGCGGGATCGATGAGTGGTGTGCACTCTGTAGCTCCGGAGAGAAACTCCTGCGGACCGGGGCCGTCCGGCTTCGGCTTTCCGCGCGGGCGGTCACCCGTGTGCTCAAGCTCGCCCGAACGATCGCGGACCTCGACGACCGGGAGCGGATTCGCCCCGACCATCTCGCCGAAGCGCTCCACTTTCGGTCTGCGGAAGCGGGGGCGGGGACCTGAACACCTCGGGAATGCGACCGAGGCCCGGGCCGATCCGGCCGCACCGCCGCGGCTGCCCGAGGAAGCCCGGGGGACGTGGTCTCGTCGGCGAGCGTGCGGACGCAGGGGGTCCGGGGTAGAATGTAGATGGCGCGCCACACGGATTGCTTCGGACCCGGTCCGGACCTCGGGTGCAGCGCGATGTCGCGATTCGGATGCCGGGAGTCTGCATGAGCGAGTGGCTCGATCAGTTTGGCGCCACGGTCGGGATGGGCCCCGATGTCCTGGGAAAGTTCTTCCTCTCCGTTGTCGTCATCGCGCTCATCATCCTCATCCGCGCGATTTCCCTGCGGGTCGTGGAACGTCGCGTCGAGGAGCCCCGGACCCGCTATCAGTGGGCGAAGAGCACGGCGTATGTAGGCTTCGCGTTCGCCGTGGTTCTCACCGGGGTCATCTGGCTCGAGTGGGTCCAGACGCTCGGCACGTTCCTGGGATTGCTGAGTGCAGGTCTGGCGATCGCCCTGCGAGATCTCGTCGCGAGTCTGGCCGGCTGGATGTTCATCGTGGTGCGGCGTCCCTTCGAGGTCGGTGATCGCGTCCAGGTTGGCCAGAACTCCGGTGACGTCGTGGACATCCGGATCTTCCAGTTCACCATCCTCGAGATCGGAAACTGGGTCGATGCCGACCAGAGCACGGGGAGGCTGATCCACCTTCCCAATTCGATGGTCTTCCTGGAGCCGTTGGCGAACTACACGTCGGAGTTCGAGTACCTCTGGCACGAGATCCCGGTCATGGTCACGTTCGACAGCGACTGGCGGAAGGCGAAGGATATCCTGCAGGGCGTGGTGTCTGAAAAGGCGGGCGGGATGAGTCAGGCCGCGCAGAAGTCGATGCTGAAGGCATCTCGACACATCCTCATCTTCTACCGGACCTTCACGCCCACGGTCTACACCGCGGCCCGGAGGGATGGAATCCTTCTCACCATCCGGTACCTCTGCCTCCCTCGGGCGAGGCGCGGGACCGAGCAGGCCATCTGGGAATCGATCCTGGACGCGTTCCAGGAGGAGCCCGCGATCGAGTTCGCCTATCCCACGCAGCGAATCTTTCATCATCCCATCGAAGGAAAACAGGACCTCCGGGCTCCACTCCCGGATTGGCCGCGCCCGTCGGAGTAGGTTCCCGCTCCCTTCCGGCCCGCTCGCCGGTTCGGTTGTACCCGGTCCCCCGGGCCGGTTAACTTGAAGGTCTTCTGCCAAGTGGAGGGAGGTTCCCTTCGAACGGAGGATCGGTCGTCGGCTCGGCGGTCGGTGGAATGGGCCTGAACCGGGACCTGCGGTGCACTACCTCGACTACGCAGCCACCTCCGCGATCCGCCCCGAGTGTGTGGTGACCGCCGTCCGGGACTTCCTCGGCGAGGTGGGAGCGACGCCGGGACGCGGGGGGCATGCCCTTTCCCTCGAAGCAGGCCGAACGGCCCTGCGTTGCCGCCGCTCTCTGAGTCGGGTCCTCGGACTTGGGGGGGATCCTGGCCGCATCGTGTTCATGCTCAATGCGACCCATGCTCTGAACACGGCCTTGTGGGGTACGCTTCAGGAACGGGATGCCGTCGTGGTGACGGCGTACGATCACAATGCCGTGTTGCGTCCGGCGCACCAGCTTGCCCGGGTCCGAAGCGTGGACGTGCGCATGGTGGCGGGTGCCCCGGACGGTTCCGTGGACCTGGACGAGGTGAGCCGTCTGGTCGAAGGTGCCCGCCTTCTCGTGGTGAACCATGTGTCGAATGTCCTGGGGACCCGCCTCCCCCTCGAGGAGATGGCTTGCAGGGCGAGGGAAGCCGGAGCGCTCGTCCTGGTGGATGCCGCTCAGTCGGCCGGCCACTTCCCTCCGACCTGGGCCGAGAACAGCGCGGACCTCATCGCCTTCACCGGCCACAAGGGTCTTCTCGGTCCCCAGGGCATCGGCGGGCTCTGGATTCGAGAGGGCCTCGAGGTAGAACCCTTGCTCCGGGGCGGGACCGGCGGGAACTCGGCGCTGAGGGATATGCCCCCATTCTACCCGGACCGACTCGAGGCGGGAACCCAGAATGGTCCGGGCATGGCCGGCCTCTGCGCCGGGTGCGACTACCTGCTGGAGCGGGGCGTCGAGAGCCTTCACGAGCAGGAGCTGGAGTTGAAACGCCGCCTTCGTGAAGGCGTCGCGGCGATCTCCGGTGTCACGGTTCGTTCCCCGCCCGGTCCGGATGGAGTGGGGATCGTCACGGTCACCGCCAAGAACCTGGATGCCGCGAGTCTCGCCATGCGGCTCGAACGCGAGTGGGGCGTCCTCGTTCGGGTCGGGCTGCACTGCGCACCCGAAGCCCATCGGCTCCTCGGCACGCTGGACACCGGGGCGATTCGGTTCTCCCTCGGGTGGGCCTCCACGACGGAAGACGTCGACCGCGCGATCGAGGGGCTCGATGCACTCGTGAGCCCGCCCACGGTCCCGGTCCGAAGTTGAGGCGCGAACGCGCCGGCCAACCGCGGGTACTGCGACCGCACGCAAGTCCGGCCCCTCGAGCTGAAAGGCACTGAAAACCGAAAATGCGACTTTTCATCGCTCTCAAGGTCCCCGAGGAGGAGCGGAACCGGATCCACGCGGCTGCGGCGCCTCTTCGAGAGGCCGGTTATCCCGTCCGCTGGCTGGATCCAGACCGCTTTCATCTCACGTTGAAGTTCCTCGGTGAGGTGAGGCCGGACCGCGCTCCCACGGTCGAGAAGGTCGTGGAACGGATCGCCCAGGCCACCACCGCGTTCGATTTCGAGATCCGTGGGTTTGGAGCCTTCCCTACGATCCGGCGCCCCCAGGTTCTCTGGATCGGCGTGGACCCGATCCCCGCCTTGCGTTGCCTGAAGCAGGATCTGGAATGGGCTCTCGCGAACCACGGGTTCGAACGGGAGACACGGGCCTTCCATCCCCACATCACCCTCGGCCGGGTCGATTCGCAGGACGGAGCGGGCGTCTTCCGGGGACTGGACGAGCTCTCGGCGGGTATCGAGTACCGGGGCAAGGTGCGCGCCGACACCGTGGACGTGATGCGGAGCCATCTCTCCAGGCAGGGCGCACGGTATTCGCTTGTGAAGCCGTGTGGGCTCAAAGCGGACGCCTCCCGGAGCTGAGGGGGAGCCCGTGGCCCGCTCGATCGGAGGATGTCTCTCGTTCCTGCTCCTCCTCTGCCTCCTGGCGGGCGGCCTCTATGCAGGATGGAGATGGGACCCGGTCATCTTTCCCCATGTTCGTTCGTGGATGGGAGTCGAGGAAAGGGTCGAGGAGGAACGAGACGAGCCGTCGGTCGAGGTCGCCGAAGCAACGCTTCTGCGGATCGAACGATTTCTCCAGGACGGTGGCGCTGATTCCCTCTCGGTCAATGGCGTCGAAGTCTCGAGCGTCTTGCGCTATTCGGTTCCAGGGATCCTGCCCCCGGGTCTCTCCACGCCCCACGTCCGGATTCTGGATGGAGAGGTGCTCCTGAGGGCGAGGCTCGCCACGGACGGGCTCCCCTCCTTCCCCGAACTGGAGCAGGTCGTGCAGATGCTTCCGGACACCGTCCCCGTGGAGCTCAGGACATCGATCATGCCATTCCGCGACGAGTCGGCGGCCCTCCTCGTCCGTCGGATCGAGGTGTCCGGCATCCCCCTCCCCCGGCACCTGCACCCCCGCATCATGGAGGCGATGGGGCGGGTCGATCATCCCGGGCTTCCCCCTGAGGCCATGCGTGTCCCGTTGCCGAAGGGGTTGAGCTCCGTCTACGCCGAAGGGGACAGGCTCATCCTCGTGGCGGGCGCGTGACGGACCGAGGTGGCGCAGCGGTGTCGGAATCCGCGACCGACCGATCGGCTCACATCCTCGTGGTCGACGACGAAGAGTCCATTCGCGGTGCCCTGAAGCAGCTCTTCGAGTACGAGGGACATGAAGTCACGCTGGCCGCAGGGGGAGCAGAGGCTCTCGAGCTCCTTCCCGACATCCGGCCGGACATCGTATTCCTGGATGTCAAGATGGAGGGAATGGATGGGCTCGAAGTCCTTCAGCGGCTTCGGGAGCGCGAACCCGACATCCAGGTGGTCATGATCAGCGGTCACGGTACGATCGACACCGCAGTGGAGGCCACGCGGCGCGGCGCCTACGACTTCCTCGAGAAGCCGCTCGACACGGACCGGCTCCTTCTTACCCTTCGGAACGTGCTCGACAGAAAGGGGCTCGCAGAAAGTATCCAGGCTTTGCGGAGCGAGGTGGAGTCCCGCCACGAGATTGTCGGGTCGTCGTTTCACATTCATCAGGTGTTGGAGCGGATCGAGCGGGTCGCACCCACGGATGCTCGGGTGCTCGTGAGCGGGGAGAACGGAACCGGGAAGGAGCTCGTCGCTCGCGCGGTCCACCGCCTCTCCCGCCGGCGGGACCGTCCATTCGTGGAGGTGAACTGCGCCGCCATCCCCTCCGAGCTCATCGAGTCGGAGTTGTTCGGCCATGTGAAGGGCTCGTTCACGGGGGCGGTGCAGGATCGGCCCGGGAAGTTCGAGCAAGCAGACGGCGGGACCCTCTTCCTCGATGAGGTCGGGGACATGTCTGCGGCGGCTCAGGCGAAGGTTCTTCGCGCGCTCGAGGAAGGTGTGGTCAGCCGGGTGGGAGACGACCGGCCGAGGCGGGTGGACGTACGGGTGATTTCCGCCACGAACAAGGAGCTCGAAAAGGAGATCGAGGAAGGGGCGTTTCGCGAAGACCTCTTCTATCGCCTGAACGTCGTGCCGATCACGGTGCCTCCGCTGCGGGAGCGCCGGGAGGACATTCCGATGCTCGTCCGGCACTTCACCGATCGCATGGCCGAGAAAGAAGGGGTTCCTCCGAAGGAGTTCGAGCCCGACGCGCTGAGGCGCCTCCAGGAGTTGGAATGGCCGGGCAACGTCAGGGAGCTCCGGAACACGGTCGAACGCCTGCTCATCCTTTCCAGTCGGGAACGGGTCACGGTGGAGGATGTCGACCGTCTCGTAACGGGACCCAGAGCTGCGGGGGGACTCGGTGCGGAGCTCTTGCAGTCTTCAACCTTCAGCGACTTCAAGGAACGTGCAGAGCGGGCTTTTATCCTGCAGAAGCTTCGCGAGAGCGACTGGAACATCTCGGAAACCGCACGGATCCTCGAGATGCCGCGCTCCAACCTCTACAAGAAGATCGAGAAGTACGGCCTCACGAGGGAGGAGTGAGCCCTCACCTGGCGCTCTTCCTGGTCTGGACGGTGTCCGCCGTCGTCGCGGGCGCTGCTCTCGCCTGGTTTGCGGTGCGGCTCCGGCGCGGATACTCCTTTTCGAAGCTCTGGGGGGTCTACACCGGAATCTCGGCGATCATCGCTGGGCTGCTGTGGGTTCTCTGGTTCGCCTGAGCAGGATCTGACGCCGGGCCCACTTGTCCTTTTCGTCACCTCTTCGCGAACTTTCCATTCGGGATGGGAGTTGTCGCTCCCATATGAAGAATCGGGGTCAACCGGTGGAGAGGGATGCTCAACTCCCACGATTCGGCACCACCCTCCGGAGCCGACGAGCCAGCGCAGGACGAGGCTCGTTTCTCGCTCCGGGACGAAGGCGATCGGCGGGGAAGCCGTGCCCTGCGATGGACCTGGGAGACGAGCCGATCCCTCGCTCTCGCACTCCTGGTCGTAGTCCTCCTCCGAGGCTTCGTGGTCGAAGCGTTCAAGATCCCCACCGGATCGATGGAGAATACACTCCTCGTGGGTGATTTCTTGATCGTGAACAAGGCGGTATATGGAGCGGAGATTCCCGGCATGGGGCTTCAGCTCCTCCCTCCCTGGGACCCGCTCCGCGGCGACGTGGTCGTTTTCCATCCCCCGCACGACGCAGGAAAGCACTATGTGAAGAGGGTCGTTGGAATCCCTGGGGATACGCTGGAGATGAGGAGGAAGCGACTGTTCGTGAATGGTGACTCCGTGGCGGAGCCGTACGTCCGCCACGTCGACCCCACCGGAGATGCCGTACATCCGGACATGCGATGGCAGCTCCCTTTCCTCGTGGAGGATGAGGAGGAGCCGGTCCGACGGCGCTATCGGCCCTCCCGGGATACGTGGGGGCCTCTCGTCGTGCCGGAGGATCGGTACTTCGTGCTCGGAGACAGCCGGGACAACTCCGAGGACTCGAGGTATTGGGGATTCGTCGAGCGGACGTCGGTGAGGGGTCAGCCGCTCTTCGTCTACTACTCGTTCGACCCACGCGCAGCTACGCCCCTCTCCTGGATGCGAGAGATTCGATGGGATCGGATCGGAGGAAGGATCCGTTAGCTGCTGCGGGCTCCGGCCGCGGGTTGCGCGACGACGCGGGACCTCCGATCATGACGAAGAGCCTCTCGGCGCCATCGAACGCGCCGTCGCGATACGGATTAGATTGCCTTTCCGGCCCTGACCGGCCCCCGTTCTGGACCAGGGGTGACGATGTTCGGATGCTGCGCTCCATGAGCTATTCTCCCCGTCGGGAGGCCTTCCCGGACGGCTCTCTCGATCAGTACCTCAAGGAGATCAGCCAGTACCCGCTTATTGACCGTGCGGAAGAGGCTCGGTTGGCCCGCGGGATCCGCAGGGGCGAGGTCGAGGCCCTGGACAAGCTGGTACGCTCCAACCTGCGCTTCGTCGTCTCCGTGGCCAAGAAGTATCAGAACCAGGGCGTGCTGCTTTCTGATCTGATCAACGAGGGCAACCTCGGGCTGATCCGGGCCGCTCACAAGTTCGACGAGACGAAGGGGATCAAGTTCATATCGTACGCCGTGTGGTGGATCCGTCAGGCGATCCTTCAGGCGCTGGCGGAGCAGAGTCGGGTCGTTCGGGTCCCGCTCAACCGAGCCGGGGCGCTCCACCGGCTCGGCAAGCGAAGCTCGGCGTTGCTCCAGGAGCTGGGACGTGAGCCGACGGTAGGGGAGCTTGCGAAAGACCTGGATCTGACGGAGGAGGAGGTCACCCGCACGCTGGCGATGGCGCAGACCCATCTCTCCCTGGACGCTCCTCTGGCTCCGGGGGAGGACGGTCGCCTGATGGACTACCTTCCGGACCAGTTCTCTCCGGATCCGGAGGACCGTGCGTACGAAGATGCCTTGAGACATACGGTCGATCACGCCCTCGGTACTCTCAAAGAACGGGAAGCCAAGGTGATTCGCCTCTACTTCGGCCTCGACGAACAGGAGCCGATGACGCTCGAGGAGATCGGGTCCCTCCTCGGCATCACCCGGGAGCGGGTGAGGCAGATCAAGGAGAAGGCGCTGAATCGGCTTCGTCACGCATCCCGGGCCCGGCTCCTCGAGACCTTTACCCCGTGACCGCGCTCGAAGGAGGGAGGGCCGACTGTGGCTGTTCGGGGAAGCGACCCCGCGATGTCCCGCCCGCATCTCCGAACGGAGGATCAGTGGACCCTCCCGGGTTGACACCGGGAGGGGGTGAAAATATGATTGAAAGCTCTGTATTCTAAATGGCCCCACCTGTCGGGACGATGAAGACCTATACACCGAAGGCTCACGAAATCGAGGCCAAATGGTGGGTGGTGGATGCGACCGGGAAGCCCCTGGGTCGCCTCGCCTCCCAAGTGGCCCGTATCATCCGGGGCAAGCACAAGCCCATATACACTCCACACCTGGACACTGGGGACCACGTCGTGGTCTTGAACGCGTCCAAGGTTCTCCTGACCGGTCGGAAGGCGGACCAGAAGGTCTACTTCCGGCATTCCGGATACATGGGGGGGAACAAGGAAATTCCGTTTCGGCGGATGATCGCGACGCACCCGGAACGGGTGATCGAGTTGGCGGTCAAGGGAATGCTCCCCAAGAATGCGCTCGGGCGTAAGTTGAGAAAGAAGCTGAAGGTGTACCCGGAAGGGGATCATCCGCACCAGAGTCAGCAGCCCGAGTCCCTCGAGATCTGAACCGAAGAGAGAGAATGCGGGATCACCCATGGCGGTAGAAATGAAGGAACCGATTCGAGCCGTAGGCCGACGCAAGACGAGCGTTGCCCGCGTCCATCTCGCTCCCGGGACGGGGAACTGGATCGTGAACGGTCGATCCCTCGAGGAGTACTTCCCAAGGCCTCTCCATCGTAAGCGGGTTGAGGAGGCCGTGCGGGTCACGGAGAACGACGGCGTGTTCGACATCGTCGTTCGCGTCAACGGCGGTGGGATCTCGGGCCAGGCGGGCGCACTTCGCCTCGCAGTGGCGCGCGCGCTGGTCGAGCGCGATGCGGAGATCCGGCCGCTCCTGCGCAGGCATGGCCTTCTGACCAGGGATCCGCGGAAAGTGGAGCGGAAGAAGCCCGGTCGTCCAAAAGCGCGTAAGCGCTTCCAGTTCAGCAAGCGGTAGGCCTGTGGAAACTGAAATCATGCAGAATGAGGGCGTCGGCCTGAACGAGCTTCTCGAAGCAGGCGTCCATTTCGGGCATCAGACCCGCCGGTGGAACCCGAAGATGCGCAAGTTCATCTTCACGAGCCGGAACGGGATTCACATCATCGACCTGAGGAAGACCCTCGAGCGTCTTCGCGCTGCCGAAAAGGTGGTCCGAGACGTGACCTTGAAGGGGGAGAGGGTCCTTTTCGTTTGCACGAAGCCGCAGCTTCGCTCAATCATCGAGGAGGAGGCGGAGCGGAGCGGCGCCTTCTACGTGACAGAGCGGTGGCTCGGTGGGATGCTCACGAACTTCCAGACGATTCGGCAGCAGATTCGCCGCTTGAAGGAGTTGGAGCGAGGGCAGGAAGAGAACGCCTTCGAGTTCTACACGAAGAAGGAGCGCCTCCTCCTCGACAGGGAGCGGCAGAAGCTCGACAAGTACTTCTCCGGTGTGAAGGACATGGGGCGGCTCCCCGGCGCGATCTTCGTGGTCGACGCGAAGCGGGAAGCGATCGCCGTGAAAGAGGCGCATCGGCTCAAGATTCCCGTGATCGCGATTGCGGATACCAACGCGGATCCCGATTTAATCGACTATCCGATCCCCGGCAACGACGACGCAATCCGTGCGGTCAGCCTCATCACGCAGGCGTTGGGAGCCGCGATCGATGCCGCCCAGGGTGAGGTGCCCGACGAGGAACGGCGCCGCGTGGAGGATCTGGAAGCGACGACGTACTCGACCGAAACCGGAGAGAAGTCGGCAGCGGCCGATGATTCGGCGGCCCGGCGCCGAGTGCGGCGCCGGCGGCGCCCCCGGCCGGAGGTGATTGCCCAGCTCCAGAAAGGAGAGGAGGGGGCCGCTGCGACGGGAGGTGAGGCGGAGGCCGCAGCAGGTGAGACTGCGGCCGGCGAAGAGGGAGAGACGGAAGAAGCGCCCAAAGCTGCTGCGCCGAAAGCGGTGGAGCCGAAGCGAGCCGAGACGGGCGAGGCCGAGGCCGAGGGCGAGGCCGAGGGCGAAGGCGGAGGCGAGGAGGAGTAGGCATTCCGACTCCCCGGGTCCGTGGGACCCGCGGTCGAAGCGGGTGGAAACACGAGGCGGTATCCGGTTGGTGAAGGGCCTCCCCGAAACGGGGGAGGTCCCCTTTCTTCCAGCGGGACCGCCTCTTTTCACGATCGGTCGCGCGGTGCAGTCGATCGCGACGACGACCAGGACGAAATCCGAGGCGAAGGAACCATGACGATCACCGCACAGGATGTGAAGCAGCTCCGGGATCGCACCGGCGCGGGCATGATGGATTGCAAACGGGCGCTGAAGGAGACCGACGGCGACCTCGAGGCCGCGATCGACCTGCTCCGGAGTCGAGGAGAAGCGAAAGCAGCGAAGCGAGCCGAGAAGGCTGCGAACGAGGGCACGATCGGGAGCTACGTTCATCACGGCGGCCGCATTGGCGTGCTCGTCGAGGTGAACTGCGAGACGGACTTCGTCGCGAATACGGAAGAGTTCGAGGCGCTTGCCCGGGATCTTGCCATGCATGTGGCGGCGGCCCAGCCAATCGCGGTCAGTGAGGAGGACATCCCTCCGGAGGTTGTGGAGCGAGAGCGCCAAGTGTACCTGGAGCAGGTCCGCACCGAGGGCAAGCCCGAGCAGATCCAGGAGAAGATCGTGGAGGGCAAGCTCCGGAAGTTCTATGAGGAGAGCGTGCTCCTGAGCCAGACCTATGTGAAGGATCCGGAGAAGACGGTCGGCGACCTCGTCACCGAAGTGGCGGCCAAGACCGGTGAGAACATCCAGGTGGCCCGGTTCGCGCGGTTCGAGGTGGGGTCGGCGGGCTGAGAGTTCGTTGTCACCGAGACGGTCCAGCGCCAGCACAGCATACGGCACATCAGCTCGGGCGGTGGCGCCCGACAACGGAAGGGGTCCATGGGGGACGCACCTCAGGTGAAGTACGGGCGGGCTCTGGTCAAGCTGTCCGGGGAGGCTCTCGCCGGGGACCGTGGGTTCGGGATCGATCCGCCCGTGGTCGATCGGCTCACGGACGAGGTTCGGGAGGTCCACTCGATGGGCGTCTCCCTCGGGCTCGTGATCGGGGGGGGCAATATCGTCCGGGGGGCGATCGCCAGTCGCCAGGGCATGGACCGCGTCACCGCCGACTACATGGGCATGCTCGCCACGATCATCAATGCCCTGGCGGTTCAGGATATGCTCGAGCGGAAGGGCGTGGAGACGCGTGTGATGACTGCAATCAGGATGGAGGAGCTTGCCGAGCCGTACATTCGGCGTCGTGCGCTTCGGCACCTGGAGAAGGGAAGGGTGGTCATCTTTGCCGGCGGGACGGGGAACCCTTATTTCTCCACGGACACGGCCGCCGTCCTCCGCGCGATCGAGATGGAGTCGGACCTCCTCATCAAGGCGACGAAAGTACAGGGCATCTACACCGCCGACCCGGTGACCGACCCCTCCGCGACTTTCATTCCGGCCATTACCTTTCATGAGGTGGTGACCCGCGAGCTCGAGGTCATGGATGGGCCGGCGGTTTCGCTCTGCAAGGAGAATGATCTTCCGATCATCGTGCTGGATCTGCAGGAAAGAGGGACCGTCAGCGCCGCGATCCGTGGAGAGCGTGTCGGTACCCTCGTCTCGTGAGGTGAAGCCCGGTACCGTGAGGAAGGAGGAAGGGGAACGATGGAGACGTTGAAGGAGACGGAGCGCCGGATGGAGGAGGCGCTCATGGCGGTGCGCCGCGAGTTCTCCACCGTCCGGACCGGCAAGGCGACGCCTGCCATCCTCGACACCGTCCGCGTAGAGGCCTACGGTTCGAAGATGCCTTTGAACCAGGTGGCTTCCGTGAGCACGCCGGAGCCTTCCCTGCTCGTCGTACAGCCATTCGACCGGTCGTTGATCGCCGATATCGAGCGGGCCATCTTGACCGCCGATCTGGGCCTCAATCCTTCGAACGACGGTCAGGTGGTCCGGGTGCCGGTACCTCCCTTGAACGAGGAGCGGAGGAAGGAATACGTGCGCCTGCTCAGCAAGATGGCGGAGGAGGGAAGAGTCTCCATCCGTCATGCACGGAGAGACGCCAATGAAGAGATCAAGTCGCGGATGAAGGCCGGAGAGCTGTCGGACGACGAGGGCCGCCGACAGGTCGACGAGGTTCAGGGGCTGACGAATCGCCACATCGGCAAGATCGATGCTCTGCTCGAGACGAAGGAGAAGGAGGTGATGGCCCTCTGAGAGCGGTTCTCCCGGCTGCCGGACATCACTTCGTCTCCCTGACGCGGCGCTTCCGGATTCCTGCGGATCCGCCGCCGGGGGGGGGCACCCATGCCACGAGCCTCAACCCGCGGTGTTCGCATGACAGATGATCCTGGGCGTGAGCCGTACGCGGAAGGGAAGGTTCCCCGGCACGTCGCGATCATCATGGACGGCAACGGTCGTTGGGCACGCCGGCGAGGGCTCCCCAGACATGCCGGGCACCGGCAGGGGATGAAGGCCGTCCGGGAAGCCGTGGAAGGCGCGAGGCTCGCCGGTGTGGAGATCTTGACGTTGTTTGCTTTTTCGACGGAGAATTGGCAGCGGCCCGCGATAGAGGTTTCCGCGCTGATGTCCCTCCTGAAGCATTACGCCGAGCAAGAGCAGAAGGAGTTGCGTGCAAAAGGGGTGGAGGTCCGGGTCCTGGGAGAGCTCGACCGGATCGATGGAGCCGCTCGAGCGGCAGTCGACCGGATCGTACAGGCGACGGCCGGAGGGCAACACCTGAGGTTGAACCTCATGATCTCGTACGGTGGCCGCGAGGAGCTTCTTCGCGCTTTTCGAGACATTGCGGAGAAGCTCGCGGAAGGGGTTCTGAAGCTGGAAGACGTGAACGAGGAGTGCGTCGAGAGCCATCTCTTCACCTCCGGTCTTCCGGATCCGGACTTGCTGATCCGGACATCGGGGGAGCTCCGTCTCAGCAACTTCATGCTCTGGCAGCTCGCCTACACGGAAATCCACACCACTGCCGTGCTCTGGCCCGACTTCACACGTGACGACTTCGCCGGGGCGGTGCGCGAATACCAGCGACGTGATCGACGGTTCGGTCGCGTGAACGCCGGCTGACGCCGGGAACCGGGGAACGCAGGGTGGCGGGAAGCGAGTTGAAGCGTCGGGTGGCGGTCGCTGCTGTGGGCATTCCGGCCGGGGTCGTCGTGATCTATCTGGGCGGATGGGTCCTCGGTCTCGTGGTAGCCGCGCTCGCCGCTCTGGGTACCCGCGAGCTCTTCGGGCTTGCCCAGTCCCGTGGACGTGCTCCATTCACCTGGCTTGGCGTTTCGGCAGCGGTCCTGATCGTGGGTGCGGCGATGTGGAGCCCCCAATTCCTGACCGCGATCGCGTGGATGTGGCTCATCGTACTCACGCTCACCCTCGCGGCGCTCGTGTCCGCGATCTGGCTCAGGGGCACCGAGGGGAACCCACTCGATGCGGTCGCCATCACCGTCGTGGGCACCATCTATGTGGGAGGCACCCTTTCGTTCGCGGTGTTCATCCGGGAGTTGCCTCTTGCGGACGGCATCGCACGAGCAGGATGGGAGGGGGCGGTTTTGGTGCTCTTCCCGCTCGCGGTGACCTGGGCCTCGGATTCCGCCGCATACTTTGCGGGCAAACGGTGGGGAAGGCGAAAGCTCATGCCCAGCGTCAGTCCGGGGAAGACGGTCGTCGGAGGTGTCGCGGCCCTGATGGGAGCTACGCTCGCGGCCGCGATCTATGGCCACCTCTTCCTGGCGGATCTGGTGACCCTCCGGGTCGGTCCGGTGGCGGTGGTCGGGATGGGCGTGGCGATCGGAGTCGCGGCCCAGGTCGGGGACCTGGTGGAGTCCGTGCTCAAGCGCGCTGCAGGCGTGAAGGATTCAGGCCGGCTCCTTCCGGGCCACGGCGGCGTCCTCGACCGGTTCGATTCGCTCTTTCTCGTCCTGCCATTGACCTATGGCCTCTTCTACCTCGTGCGGAGTGCTGGATGATCCGGCTCGCAATTCTCGGGTCCACCGGATCGATCGGCGAGAGCACCCTCCGTGTGGTCGAGCGCCACCCGGGGCGATTCCAGGTCGTGGGGCTCGCAGCGAACCGCTCGCTCGCCGCGCTCCGTGAGCAGGTGGAGCGGCACAAGCCGCGGCACGCGGTGCTGGCCGACCCCGGGCTCCTCGGCTCCATCGCGAACGGAGGGCCCACCCGCTGGGCGTGTGGCCGGGACGAGGTTCTGGCCCTCGCCGCGGCCGATGGGGTAGATGTGGTCGTGAACGCGATGGTCGGAAGCGCGGGACTCGAGCCGACGCTCCGGGCCCTCGAGGCGGGGAAACGCGTAGCCCTTGCGAACAAGGAGTCGCTCGTCGCCGGTGGTTCGCTCGTCCTGGCCGCTGCTCGACGGGGCGGGGGAGAGCTGATTCCGGTCGACAGCGAGCACTCCGCGATCCTCCAGTGTATGGAGGGGTATGCCCGATCGGGCGTTCATCGAGTCGTGCTGACGGCCTCCGGAGGGCCCTTCCGGGGCCGGTCCCGTGAGGAGCTGCTCGAGGTCGGGCCGGATGAGGCGCTCCGCCATCCGACGTGGGAGATGGGGTCGAAGATCACCGTGGACTCGGCGACGCTCGCGAACAAGGCCCTCGAGGTCATCGAGGCCCATTTCCTCTACGGGGTGTCGTACGAAAGGATCGACGTGGTCGTCCACCCACAGTCGATCGTGCACTCCTTCGTCGAGTTCGTCGACGGATCGGTGCTCGGGCAGGTGGGCTTCCCGACGATGGAGCTCCCGATCCTGTACGCCCTGGCGTATCCGGAGAGAATTGGTGACCCGGAGCTTCGGACCTTCGATCCCGTGGGCTTCTCCCCGCTGACGTTCGAGGAGGTCGATGTCGACGCATTTCCTCTCTTCGCGCTCGGACTGGAAGCGGGGCGGCGGGGAGGAACGGCGCCGGCTGTGTACAACGCGGCGAACGAAGTCGCGGTGGAAGCTTTTCTTCAGGGAAAGGTGGGGTTCATCGCGATGGCGGAGGTGGTAAGCGAGGCGCTCGAGCGGCACCTCCTGTCGGAGATCGATGTCGTGGAAGACGTGATCGAAGCGGACCGGCAGGCTCGCCAGATCGCTTCCGCAGTGGTTCACGCCCTGGACGGAAAGGTCGGGGGCAGGCAAGGATGATGGGTTCAAGATGACAATCGTCGCCACAATCATCGTTCTGGGCGTTCTGATCTTCGTCCACGAGCTCGGTCATTTCTGGGCCGCGAAGTGGGTCGGAATCCGTGTGGAACGATTCTCGATCGGCCTGGGGCCCCGGGTGTGGGGGTTCCGCCGCGGAGACACGGAATACGTGCTCTCCGCCGTGCCGCTCGGTGGATACGTCAAGATGGCGGGTATGGGAGACGAGGTCCTCGAAGCGATCGAGGGAGGCGGGGACGGGAGCAAGCGGGTGCCGAGCGAATCGGATTTCGATCGCAAGTCTGTCGGGCAACGGGCGCTGGTGATCTCGGCCGGCGTCATCATGAACATGATCTTCGCATTCGCCGCCTACACGGCCGTGGCCGCCATCTGGGGGAGCACCGAGCTCGATACCGATCGGGTCGCGGCCGTACGTGCCGATCTCCTCCCCGATGGAATGGAGGCGCTTGGGGAGATCCCGGAGGGAGCTCGGCTCGTCCGGATCGGAGACCAGCCGGTGGGCCACTGGGGAGACGTGCGGGAGGGATTGCTCGACGCTCCGTCCGGCGAGATCACGATCGAGTTCGACGAGCCCGCCGGAAGCGTGACGGCGGTGCTGCCGGAGGAGGACGAGCAGCGCAGGCGGGCCGTCGCTTCGCTCAACTACTGGATGGACGCACGGATTCTCGGGGTCCAGCCGGGCTCTCCCGCGGACCGCGCAAGCCTCCGCGCCGGAGATCGGATCATCGCTGTGGAGGGTGAACCGATCCCTCACTGGTGGGCTTTTCAGAGCGCGGTGCGAGCTCGTCCCGGCGAGGATACGGAGGTCACGATTCTGCGGGAAGGGGGTGAGCTCACCCGTGTGCTTTCTCCCAATCCGACCGAGGAGCGGGACACCGTGACGGGGGAGATGCAGACGATCGGGCAGATCGGAGTCTTTCCGGATGGACCGCCCACGATCTACCGGGGGATGGGGCCGATCCAGGCCGTAGGTCACGGCTTCGAGGAGACGGTCGAGGTCACCTCCTTGATCGCCGGGTTCCTGAGGGATCTCGTCACCGGTCAGGTCTCACCGCGGAATCTCGGAAGCATCGTCACGATCGGTGAGGCGTCGGGGCAGGCGGCGCAGGCCGGAGCGGCGGTGTTCTTGAAGTTCATGGCCTTCTTCTCCATCAATCTCGCGATCCTGAATCTCCTCCCGATCCCGATCCTGGACGGCGGATGGCTCGTCTTTCTCGCGATCGAAGCGGTCCGTGGAAAACCGGTATCGATCGAACAGCGGATGAAGTGGAGTCAGGTGGGGTTCGTTGTCATTCTGGGCATCATGGCCCTCGCCCTCGGGAACGACTTCCTGCGTTTGTTGGGGATGTGATGCGGGCTTGCGGCTGCCGGCCCGCCTGGATCCCTCAGAGGAGGGTGAGCTGCTCGGGGCCGGTTCGAAGCCGGAGCTCGCCGATGTCGAGGAGGGGCGTTGGCTCGTCCTGAAGAGCGACACCGAGAAAGCCTCGGTACCCGGCGGGTCCCAGAACGCTCTCGAGGACGTCGCGAGCCAGCTCGGGCCGATTGCACCGCTCCGAAAGATGAGCGAGGAGGATGCCGCTGAGACGGGGATGGAGGAGCTCGAGCGCGAACCGGGCGGCCGCACGGTTCGAGAGGTGGCCGTGGCTCGATCCAATCCGCCCCTTCACGGAAGCGGGATAGGAACTCTCCTGTAGGAGTCGTTCGTCGTGGTTCGCCTCCAGGATCAGGAAGTCGCAGTGGGCGAGCGAGTGGCGGATCTGCGCCGTAGGGCGTCCGAGGTCCGTGGCCACTCCGATCCGGGTGCCGCATTCCTCCCCCACGACCGTTACGGCGACCGGGTCCACGGCGTCGTGCACCGTCAAGAAGGGCTCGAACCTCAGCGTTCCGATCCGAAAGGGCCGGCCCGGGCGATACGGCCGTATCGTCTCTGCTCCGGTGAGTAACTTTGCGCACTGTTGCTGCGTGCCGGCCGTCATGTAGAGGGGAAGGTCGTGCCTCCGGGCGAGGACGCCCATGCCGCGGGTGTGATCTCCGTGCTCATGGGTGATCACGACGGCATCGATCTGCGCCATATCCACCCCGAGGGTGGAGAGCCGTGCTTCGATCTGGCGCCCGCTGAACCCCGCATCGACCAGGATCCAGCTCTCGTTCGCGCCCACGAGGGTGGCATTCCCCCGGCTCCCGCTCCCGAGCATCGCCACCCTCACCTGGCGCCGCCTCCTCGCTCGATTCCCAGCTCCCAGGCTCGCCGCAGCACCGACTCCATCCCCGACGAGAGCTCCACATGTCGGCGGCCCATCGCGGTGCGGGCCGTGGCGAGGAACCGCTCCAGGTCATGGGTTCCGCTTCCGGGCCCGCCTCCCCAGGAGAAGGGAGGCGTGTACCTCCCCACGACCTCATCGCCGAAGAGGTTGCTCCCGGCCCCCACGACCGCCCCGGTGCCAATGAGCGTACCGATGGCCGTCTTCACATGGTCTCCCAGGAAGCAACCCACCTTCATGAGGCCTGAGTCCTCTTCGCCTCGAGGGGTCCAGACCCGCACGTTTCCGTAATTGTTCTTGAGGTCGCTGTTCGTCGTCATCGCGCCCAGATTCACCCATCTTCCCAGGTACGCGTGCCCGATGTGGCCATCGTGGGCCTTGTTCGTGTAGCCGAGGACCACGGAGTCCGCGAGCTCTCCCCGGAGCCGGCAGCCTGGTCCTGTGGAGACTCCGGAAACGAGCCCGCCGAGGAGTCGGGAATCCGGTCCGATGTAGGCAGGACCCTCGAGCAGGGTGAAGCTCCCGATCCGCACCCCGTGCGCGAGCGCAACGGGTCCCTTCCGCAGATCGAGCACCACTCCCGGGTCGAGTTCCACTCCGTCCCCGAGAAGGAGTGGATGGTCGCCGAGGCGCTCGACGCCTCGGCCGGCGCCCGCGGCCGTGTCCGCCACAGCCATCTTCGAACCGGCCGCTCCACCTGCCCATGCGCGGAGGTCCCGGGTCAGCCGCGCGCCGTTTTCGGAGACGAGGTCCCACGGCCGGTCAAGAAGGCGCCCGGGCAACGTGATCGTGCGCCCCTTCCGCGGAGCCTCGTCCGGCCGAGCCAGCGCTTCCGGGGTAGGCCCCTCGGCACCCGGAGGCAGGAACCAACCCACCACCCGATTCCCGACCGCGAGCGTCACCGCCGCCCCATCCCCTGCCCCCGCTCGCGCCTCCGGATTAGGCAGGTCGTCGAGTGGGCCGCCCGCGATGAGAGCTCGGCTGAGGACCACGAGCGTGGAGTGGTCGGGGTTCGGCGGCAGGCTCCCCTCGAGGACGGGAGGTGAGTCGCTCTCCTCGAACCCCCGGAGCTCGGCGCAGCCGAGATATCCCGAGCAGGGGGCGCCCCACACCATCTCGGCTCGTTCCCTTAGAAGGTAGGCGCCGAAGAGGAGCTCCCCCGCGGGTCGCGTGAGAGACAGGGGAACCCAGCTCCGGGCCGTGTCATCGTCGAAGAGGAGGAGGCGAGGGGTCATTCGGTGCTCTCCTCCGGATCCCGGAGTTCCTCGGAGAGATGGCGGAAAAGCTCCTTCAGGTCGCCGGTGCGCTCACGAGGGGTCACGAAGGTGGCTCCACGAGTACGAACCACGACGAGGTTCTCGGCCCCGAAGAGGACGACCGGTCCTCCTTCCGCGTAGACGATGTTGCCGCTCGACTCGACCGCCTGCACGGAGCCTACGGTGACGTTTCCCTCCGAATCGGCACTTCGCGTGCGCGTCAGGGCCTCCCAGCTTCCGACGTCGTCCCACTCGAAGGTGGCGCGGACCGAGGCGACCCTCCCACTCCGTTCGAGAACGGCCTCGTCGACCGAGATCGGGGAGACCGCCTGGAAGAATCCCTCCGCATCGTCCTCCTCCAGTAGAGAAAGGTGCTCACCGACCTCGGGCGCGTGTGTCCTCACTTCTTCGAGGAAGCGGTGGGCCGTCCAGGCGAAGATTCCGCTGTTCCAGAGGCACCCCTTCTCGAGATAGAGCCGGGCGGTCGTCGCGTCCGGCTTCTCCACGAAGGCCTCGACCCGGAATCCATCGAGGCCCCGCTCTCCCTCGCTCACGGGGAGGGGTTCCCCCGGACGGATGTACCCGTACCCCGTCTCCGGCCGTGACGGGGGGACAGCGACAGCAACGAGCATATCCTGGTCCGTGGCGAGCTGGGCTGCCGCACGGAGCGTCCGGGTGAATTCTTCGGGCGGGCGAATGAGGTGGTCCGAATGGAGCGAAAGGATGATGGCATCGGGGTCCTCCCGCGCCACGAGCCAGGCGGCCCAGGCGAGGACGGGAGCGGTGCCCCGTGCGTGTGGCTCGACGAGGAAGGATCTGCCCAGAGCTTCCGGTAGCGCCCGGCGGATGGGCTCCACGAGATGGTAGCCGGTGAGGATCCGGATCCTTTCGGGTGGTGCGAGCGTGCGCGCCCTCTCCACGGTTTCCTCGATCAGGGACCGCGGCCCGCTCAGGGAGAGGAGCTGTTTCGGTCGTGATGCCGTGCTTGCGGGCCAGAACCGCGAGCCGATTCCTCCCGCGAGGATGAGGACGTGAAGGGGAGGCTCAGCGTGCGCCAAGGAGCTCCTCCAGTCGGTTGAGGAGCTTCTTCGGGCTGAAGGGCTTCGTTAGGAAATCCGAGGCTCCGAGCGCGTAGGCTCGGTCCCGGTCCACATCCTGCCCCTTCGCGGTGAGCACGATGACAGGAAGGTGACGGCGGTGACCGAGGCTTCGGACCTCCTGGAGGACCTCGAGCCCGTCCGCTCCCGGCATGAGTAGATCGAGGAGCACGAGGTCGTATGCTCCTTCGCCGCGGAGTCGCTCCAGCGCGGTGCTTCCGTCCTCCACGGCATCGACCACGTAGGAGGACGCCTCGAGGAGCGTCGCGAGGATCCGGCGGATGTGTGGCTCGTCATCGGCGAGCAGGAGCCGGGGAGCCGGGGACGGAGTTGTGGGTCGGAGGGAGGATCCTCCGTCGATTGGAGTCATGCCGCGAACCGGTAGCCGATGGAGGAGCTCTACGAGTAGCGGCCTGGAGGGGGGATCCCATGGTCTCCGTGCGCCTCGGGCCGGCGGCGGGAACCTACCCGGCGAGTAGTGTAAAGTCAAGCGATCCCGGCCCCTCCGGAGCTTGACAGAGAAACCTCCGGAGAGGTAGTCTTCTGCGCTTCCTTACGGGTGATCCGGAAGCCTGAGGGCGCCCGAGTCCGATCCGTCCGCTCCGGCCGGATCGCCCCGAACCACGTGATTCCAGAATGCATCGACGTCAAACGCTCCATACGGTGGTGATCCTCATCGTCGCGCTCGGAACCGCGGCATGCGGAGACGACCCGTTCGCCCTTCGCTGGACCGAGAACCCGGAGGAGGTGACGATCCAGAGTCTGGACCGTCCCGGGCCCCAGGTCCGGGCCGGCTTCAACCTCTTCGAGCGGACTCCCGTAAGGATCGAAGCGCCGCAGACCGGCGGGCGCTGGGACTTCGCGTTGGAGCGGGAGGGGGAAACCCTTCGACTCCTCCCTCCCCGTACCATGGGAATCCAGGATTCGAGCGCCGGAATCAGCCCCATGGAGGGCGCTCAGTGGGATGACATCCGGGAAGCTCCGAGGGACACGACCGCGTACACCTTCGACGAGCCCGTGCCGGTCCGCGACGGAACGATCTATGTGGTCCGCACCCACGAGCAGGCGGGCAGCTTCGGACGGCGATGCATCTACTACGGAAAGTTGGAGCCGGTGGTGGTCGACGTCGAACGGGGCGCGCTCACCTTCCGGTTCGACGTCAATCCGGACTGCAACAATCGCAGCCTCGTTCCTCCGGGGAGCTGAGGCAATGCTCGACCTCAAGCGCATCCGCGCGGAGCCGGAGTGGGCCCTCGATGGCTTGAGCCGGCGCGGACTCGACGGTGCGGAGAAGCTCCTCGAGGACGTGCTGGCCCTCGACCGGGAACGACGGCGCGCGATCGGAGAGGCGGACGAGTTGAAGGCTCGCCGGAACGAGGTATCCCGGGAGATCGGAGAAGCGAAGAAGAGGGGGGAGGACGCGAAGGATCGAATTCGCGAGATGCGGGAGGTCGCGGAGCGGATCTCCCTTCTCGACGCCCGGGAGAATGACGCGGATGCGGAGATCCTGGAACGACTCCTCCTCATTCCCAACGTGCCGCTCCCCGAGGTCCCCGAGGGCGACGAAGAGGCGAACGAGATCGTACGGACGTGGGGCGACCTTCCGTCCTTCGACTTCACCCCCGTGCCTCACTGGGAGCTCGGCGAAAGCCTCGGGATCCTCGATCTTCCCCGGGGGGCAACCGTCTCGGGGTCGGGCTTCCCGCTGCTGCGGGGGATGGGGGCGAAGTACCAGCGCCACCTCATCGACTTCATGATCGGTCTCCACGTGGACGATCACGAATACGAGGAGCTCCGAATCCCCTACCTGGTCACGCGAGAGACGATGACGGGGACCGGTCAGCTCCCCAAGTTCGAGGAGGATTCCTACGTCGCGGAGCGGGACGACCTGTGGTTGATCCCGACAGCGGAGGTGCCGGTGACGAACCTCCATCGGGGCGAGCTCCTGTCGGTCTCGGACCTCCCCATTCGGTACACAGCCTACTCCCCCTGCTTCCGGCGGGAAGCCGGTGCCGCGGGAAAGGATACGCGGGGACTCCTGCGGGTTCATCAGTTCGACAAGGTGGAGTTGGTACGATACGAGACTCCCGACCGGAGTCGAGAGGCCCTCGAGGAGTTGACCGGTGAGGCGGAGAAGATCCTGCAGCTCCTCGGGATTCCCTACCGCGTGGTGCGCCTGGCGGCCGGCGATCTCGGCTTCGCGAGTGCGCTGACATACGACCTCGAGGTGTGGGCTCCCGGCGTGGGGAGGTGGTTGGAGGTGTCGAGCTGCAGCACGTTCACGGACTTCCAGGCTCGCCGTGCAAACCTTCGATACCGACCAGCGCCCGGAGAGCGTCCGGAGTTCGTCCACACCCTGAATGGATCCGCACTCGCCCTTCCTCGCCTGCTCGTCGCGTTGATGGAGAACTACCAGGATGAGGAGGGCGGGGTGCGGGTGCCGGAGCCCCTTCGAGGGAAGATGGGAACGGACCGGCTGGGTTCGTGATCGAATAGGGAAAACAGGGGCCGCCTTCCCGCATCGCAAGAGGAAGCAGCCGCCGCGGGAGAGACCGAGGAGGCTTCAATGATCCGGATGAGGTGGACGCTCGTTCCCGCGCTTCTCTTTCTTGCCCTCCTCGGCTGGTATCTGCTCTACACCCAGGGCATCGTGCGAGCGCTCCGGGCCGATGCGGAGATGAAGACGCAGATGTTCTCCGAGGTGCAGGCGGGCCTGTCCGACCCCGACCCCCTGCGGGCCGCACAGGCTCTCGTCCGCCTGCAGGAGATCATCGTTCAGTCCGGCGTCCCGCTCATCCTCTCCGGGCCGGAGGATACGGTCTACGATGCGGTGAATCTCCCCTTCGACGTCGAGCTCGATACGGACGCCGGACAAGAACGGGTTCGGCGCTACGCGGAGAGGCTCGCCCTGCAGAACCCCCCCGTCGGGGACCCCGACGTGGTCCAGATCCACTTCGGCGATCCACCGGAACTCCAGAGGTTGCGCTGGATCCCCTGGCTGCAGGCTGGCGGGCTTCTGCTCGTGTTCGTCCTCGGCATCGTGATGGTGCGATCACAGCGTCGGGCCGAGGCGGAGCAGGCATGGAGCTCGATGGCGCGTGAGCTGGCTCACCAGCTCGGGACACCGATCTCCTCGCTCCAGGGGTGGCTGGAGGTCCTGCGTCTCTCCACGACGGAGCGGCCCGAGGGGATCGAGGAGAGGGAAATCTCCGACGAAATGGAAGCGGACGTCGAACGGCTCGAACGGGTCAGTCGCCGGTTCGAGTTGATCGGACGCGATGTGGAGCTGGATACGCTGGACATCCGGGACCTCGTTCGCGGTCTCGAACGCTACCTGCAGGCGAGGATGCCCAAACTCGGTTCGGGAGTCGAGCTCCGTGTGGAGATCGCGCCGGATACGCCGAAGGTCATGGGGAACGACGTGCTCCTCGCGTGGGCTCTGGAGAACCTCGTGAAGAATGCCCTCGATGCCCTGGCGGGACGTGGTGGCATAATCCGGCTCCGCGTGAAAGCGGGTGACCCTGGATGGGTTCATGTACTCGTGGACGACGACGGCTCCGGCGTCGACCCCGAGATCAGGGAGCGGATCTTCGAGCCGGGCGTCACCTCCAAGGCGGGGGGGTGGGGAGTCGGCCTCGCACTCACCCGGAGGATCGTCGAGCGGATCCACCACGGCAGGATCGAGCTGCTCAACAGCGGGTCTTCGGGGTCGGTCTTCCGAATGAAACTTCCCGTCGCGGAGGGGTAATGCGGGACGTTCTTTCCCCGGCCTCCGATGGCGAGGCCGGTCCGGGCGAGTCGAACGGCCACGATCGCGGAGCAGGATGCCGACCCTTCAGGATCCCAGCGGTGCACGGAACCATCTGGATACGCTGAACCCCGAACAGCGGGAGGCGGTGGAGCACCTGGAGGGTCCCCTTTTGGTGCTCGCGGGTGCCGGTTCCGGAAAGACACGTGTCCTGACCAGCCGTGTCGTCCACCTCATCCGAGAGCACGGGATCTCCCCGGATCGCATCCTCGCCGTGACCTTCACGAACAAGGCCGCGGGAGAGATGCGGGAGCGGATCCGGAGCATGCTCGGTGGGGATCCGGCCGGAATCTGGATCGGCACCTTCCACTCGCTCGGGGCCCGCCTCCTCCGACGGCACGCCGAGCTTCTCGGCTGGGCGAGCACGTTCACGATCTTCGACGCCGAGGAAAGCCTCCGCGAGATCAAGCGCGTGCAGGTGGGGCTGGACATCGACCCGAAGCGCTGGAAGCCGAAGGCGCTCCGAACGGTGCTGTCGGACGCCAAGAACCAGCTCGTCTCTCCCGAGGAGTTCTGGGAGGACCACGGCGAGGGCTTCGATCTCTTCCTCCGCCAGGCTGCGCGCGTGTACCCCGAATACCAGAGCTCGCTGAAGGCTCAGAATGCCTTCGACTTCGACGACCTCCTGGTGAAGCCGATCCAGCTCTTCGAGGGGCACGCGCAGGTGCTCGAAAGGTACCGGAGTCGCTTCGGGTTTCTTCTGGTGGACGAGTATCAGGACACGAATCGGGCTCAGTACCGGTTTCTGGAGCTGCTCGGCAAGGAGCATGGGAACCTGATGGTCGTCGGGGACGACGATCAGTCGATCTACGGCTGGCGCGGCGCGGACATCCGGAACATCCTCGACTTCGAAGGCACCTTCCCCGACGCGAAGGTGATCCGTCTCGAACGGAACTATCGCTCGACGGAGCGGATCCTTCAGGCCGCGAACGAGGTGATTCGCCAGAACCTCCGACGGAAGGGGAAGACCCTTCACACCGACCGTGCGGGAGGAGATCTGCTCACCGTTGTGGAGTGTCTCGACGAGCGGGACGAGGCTCGCTGGATCGTGGAGACGATCCAGGGTTGGAAGGAAGGGGCGATGGATGGACGGTATCGGGGCTTCTCGATCCTGTACCGGACGAATGCGCAGTCCCGGGCGCTCGAAGATGCGTTCCGCCGCGCCGGGGTTCCCTATCAGATCGTGGGCGGTGTGCGCTTCTACGAGCGAAGGGAGATCCAGGATGTCCTCGCCTATCTCCGGATCATCTCGAACCCCTTGGACGAGGCGGCCTTCCTCCGGGTGGTGAACTATCCCCGGCGTGGAGTCGGGGACACCTCCAAAGAGCGCCTCGTGCAGTGGGCGCAGGAGGAGCGGATGACCCTTCTCGAGGGCGCTCGGCGCGCGACCGAGATCCCCGACCTGAGGGGCCAAAGCGCCGCCTCGCTCGAGCGGTTCGCGGAGTTGATCCAGGTCTACAGCGGTCGAGCTGCCCGGGTCTCCGTCGGGCGCCTGCTGGAGGAGCTGATCGAGGAGCTCGACCTCCTCACGAATCTCCGGGACGAAGGCCCGGATGGAGAGGACCGGGCGGAGAACGTGAAGGAGCTCGTCGCTGGAGCACTGGATTTCGATGCGCGCCTGGTCGAGGAGTGGGAAGGGGACCCGCCGGATCACTTCACCGAGCTCGATCTCTTCCTTCAGCATGTCGCGCTCGTCACCGACGTGGACCGCCATGACCCCGATTCCGACGCGGTGACCCTGATGACGCTCCACAACGCCAAGGGGCTGGAGTTTCCGATCGTCTTCATCGCAGGGATGGAGGACGGGCTCTTCCCACTTTCCCGCTCCTTCGACGAGCCTGAGCAACTCGAGGAGGAGCGGCGGCTCTTCTACGTCGGGATCACCCGGGCGGAGGACCGCCTCGTGCTCACCCATGCGCGGGAGCGGCGCAGGGCGGGGGACTTCACATACGGAAGTCTCTCCTCGTTCGTGGAGGCCGTGCCCGCGGAGTTGCGCGAGACGGAACGGACTCCCGCGGTTCTGAGGCGTTCCGGGCCGGCCGGCACTGGGACTCGTCGCCTTGCCCGAACCCGCGCGAGCGAGCAGCCCGATCCGGACCTCGATCTGGACATGGAGCTGAACCAGGATCTTCCCCGCTTCACCAAGGGGGAGCGGGTGGCCCATGGCACCTTCGGCTCCGGGTCGGTCGTCGACGTGGATGGATTCGGGCGTGACCTGAAGGTAGTCGTGAACTTCGACTCGGTCGGGCGGAAGAAGCTGCTTGCCCGATATGCGGATTTGACGAAGGAGATGGGCGGATGAGTGGGAAGGATGGACCGGACGGGAGTGGAGGGCGGGTCTCGCTCGATGAGGTGGAGCGGATCGCCCGACTCTCGCTTCTCCGATCCGACCGGGACGAGATGGAGCGGCTCCTGAAGGATCTCAACACGATCCTCGAGCACGTGGATTCTCTCACGAAGATCGAGGTCCCCTCGGATGAAGTGGGGGGCTCCTCTGTGGACGGTCCCTGCGTGCGGGACGAGGAGGTCGAACCCGATCCGCTCGAACGGCCGGCCGAGCAGATCGCGCCGGAGTGGCAGGACGGCTTCTTCATCGTCCCACGGCTCCCCGCAGTCGATGCGGACGAGGGAGGAGGCCCATGACCGCACCGGAAGGATCGGCCCGGCAAAATGGGGCCGCCTCCGTGCGGGCGACGGTGGAGGCCGTCCGGGAGGGGCGGAGGACCCCCGAACGGATTCTCGAGGAGACCCTGAGTCGGATTCGGAGCGCGGAAGGAGGTCCCAGCGGGCTCCATTCCTTTCTCGCGCTGACGAGCGGAGAGGCCTCCGCCTCGGCCGAAGCCTCCGCCCACGGGAGGGGCGCCTCGCCCCTCGCCGGGGTTCCCGTGGCGGTCAAGGACAACCTGGTCACGCTCGACCTTCCCACCACATGCGGCTCGCGTTTTTTGGAGGGGTACCGCTCCCCGTTCGAGGCCACGGCGGTCCGGCGGCTGCGCGAGGCGGGTGCGCTCGTGGTGGGGAAGACGAACCTGGACGAGTTCGGCATGGGCTCCTCCACCGAAAACTCCGCATTCGGTCCCACCCGAAACCCCCTCGACCTCGATCGCGTGCCGGGGGGTAGTTCCGGCGGATCCGCAGCCGCAGTGGCTGCGGGGTACGTCCCGGCGGCGCTCGGGTCCGATACGGGTGGCTCCGTCCGCCAGCCGGCGGCCTTCTGCGGGATCGTCGGCGTCAAGCCGACGTACGGACGGGTGAGTCGGTACGGACTCGTGGCCTTCGCCTCCTCGCTCGACCAGGTGGGCACGTTCGGGCGGACGGTGGAGGACGCCGCCCGCCTCCTTCAGGTGGTGAGCGGCTTTGATCCCCGTGATTCGACTTCGGTCCGCACCCCGGTTCCGGACTTCCTCTCCGGGCTGGAGGGGGGGATCGAGGGACTCGTCGTCGGAGTGCCGAAGGAGTATTTTCCCGACAGTCTCCCGAGATCGGTCAGGGACGGGTGTGAGGAAGCGCTGGAGCGGCTGCGGGCCGGCGGCGCCGTGATCCGGGAGGTTTCCCTTCCGTACACCGAATACGCCGTGCCGACGTACTACGTGCTCGCCCCCGCCGAGGCGTCGAGCAATCTCGCTCGCTACGACGGGATTCGGTACGGAAACCGTGCGAGCGGGGCACGGTCGCTCCAGGAAGTCTACGAGGCGTCCCGGAGCCAGGGATTCGGGCGCGAGGTGAAGCGCCGGATCCTCCTGGGCACCTTCGCACTCTCGTCCGGTTACTACGATCGCTATTACGGACGCGCCCAGAAGGTGAGGAAGGTGATCGCCCGCGAGTTTGCCGAGACCTTCGAACGCGGCGTCGACGTCCTCTTCACGCCCACTTCTCCCTCCGTCGCGTTTCCGCTTGGAGAGCGATTGGATGATCCGGTCCGGATGTACCTGTCGGATGTCTTCACCGTCACCGCGAATCTGGCCGGCGTTCCGGCTCTGTCGCTTCCCGTCGGCGGGGCGGAGGGCTTACCCGTGGGCGGGCAGCTGCTGGCTCCGAAGTGGGAGGAGGCTCGACTCCTGCGGGTAGCCCGGTCGCTCGAGCGGACCTTCGGGGCGGTGGAGGCCACATGAGCGAGAGAGCGTTGGAGTCGGTGATCGGTCTCGAGGTGCATGTCCAGCTGCGCACCCGGCAGAAGTTGTTCTGCGCCGACTCGACCCAATTCGGCGCAGACCCGAACACGCACGTATGCCCCGTCTGTCTCGGTCTCCCCGGCGCGCTTCCGGTCTTGAACGAGGAAGCGGTGGAGCTGGCCGTCCGGACGAGCCTCTCCCTGGGCTGCCGAGTCCACCCGGTGAGCGTGTTCGCGCGCAAGAACTACTTCTATCCGGACCTCCCGAAGGGCTACCAGATCTCCCAGTTCGAGCGCCCCCTCGCGACCGACGGGCGTTTCGCGGTGGAGAGGGAGGGTGGGGGCGAGGTCTCGGTGCGGATTCGGAGGCTCCACATGGAGGAAGATGCCGGGAAGTCGCTGCATGACCGGGTCGAAGGAGCAACGGCCGTGGATCTGAACCGGACCGGCGTCCCGCTCGTTGAGATCGTCACCGAGCCGGACCTCCGAGAACCGGCCGACGCCCGCCTCTTTCTCCAGGGTTTGAAACGACATCTGGAGTACCTGGACGTGAGCGACTGCAACATGGAGGAAGGGAGCCTGCGGGTGGATGCGAACGTCTCCCTCCGGCCCAGAGGGGAGGCCTCCCTTTCCACGAAGACCGAACTCAAGAACCTGAACACCTTCTCAGGAGTCGAGAAGGCGCTCACGCGGGAAATCGAGAGGCAGCGCGGGCTCCGCGATGCGGGGGAGCTGGTGCAGCACCAAACGCTCCTCTGGGACGCAGGACGCTCCGAGATCCGCCCGATGCGGACGAAGGAAGAAAGCCACGACTACAGGTATTTCCCGGATCCGGATCTCCCGCCGGTGGTCGTCGCGGAGTCGCGGATCGAGGAGCTCCGCTCAGAACTTCCGGAGTTTCCCCGGGCCCGAAGACAGCGGTTCATCGAGCAGTACGCGCTTCCCGATTACGATGCCGGGGTCGTGACGGCCTCGCGGGGACTCGCGGACTACTTCGAGGAGGTGGTCGACTCGGTCGGAGACCCCAAGGTGGCCTCGAACTGGGTGATGGGACCCGTGCTACAGGAGGTGAACGAGCGGGGTCTGGGGATCGTGGACTTTCCGGTCGGAGCGACAGCACTGGCCGAGCTCGTGCAGCTCGTGGAGGAGGGGACGATCTCGCACCGCGTGGGCCGCGAGGTGCTGCATCGCATGCTCGACAGCGGGCGTACGGCTTCACGGGTGGTCGAGGAGGAGGGCTTGGCCCAGGTGCGGGACAGCTCGGCGCTGGAAGGGTGGGTGCTCGAGGTGCTGGAAGCGCACCCGGAGGAGGCGGACCGATGCCGGGGAGGGGAACACCGGCTCATCGGCTTCTTCGTGGGACAGGTGATGCGGCACTCGCGGGGCAAGGCCGACCCGAAGGAGGTGAACCGCATGGTTCGCGCGGCATTCGGGGGCGAAACGGATGGTTCGCCGAGCGAGGCTTAGAAGGCCGTTGCCCCGTTCGGAGCGCCGTGGGGCGCCTAACGGCCCGTCGCCCGAATCCGACCCGGGAGAACGATCCCCGGGAGCTTGATGTCTCCCACCTTCGGAACCCAGAGGTGAGGGTGGTTGGGAAGAGGAAAGAACTGATCTGCCATCTCCTCCAGGCGCTCCTCCCCTTCATCACGGCCCTCGGAGAGGGCGCGTCTCCGGAGCTTCTTGGCGAGTCGGAGGTTCAACTCCCCGATCGGATCCAGGGCCCATGGGCGAGACTCCTCGCCCCTCGCGAGGTAGTCGAGGACGTACTCCAGCGAAGTCCCGACGTACAGGTCGCGGAGGGGGTCCGGAAAGTCGAAGCGTGAGCGCCGCAGTACCTCGTCGAAGATCCTCTTCCACTGGTCGTGATCCTGGACCCGGATCCAGCCCCGGAAAATCCTTCGGTTCGTGCGGAAGCTGAAGAGGGTTCGGCTCAAGACGCGGTCGAAGAGCTCGTCGGCGGCGGAGTGGTCGTGGCGCATCACGACCTCCCGTGCCTTGCCCAGATAGGGTTCACCGAGATGGACGTCCATCCGGTATTCCCAGTAGGTGTGTCCCAGAGCCTGGGTGGTGCTCGTGAGGAGGAGCCGACGGGGCACATAGATGTTGTGAGCGACGGTGTCCGCCGCCAGATGCGCCAGGTATCCGTAGCCGACCGCACGGAGCGGCTCGGTATCCGCCTCCTCGAGGATCTCGAGTCCTACCCTCCACTCGTGGCAGTGCCGCCCCACCGGGGCGTACTTCTTCGCGAACGAGATGTCCGCCGCAACGGATCCGTAGAGGAAGTGGAGAGGGTAGCGGTGGAGGACGGCCCGCACTGCCGGCGGAAGGAGGTGGAGGGAGCCGAGGACGGCCTCCCCCAGAGCGATGTGCGTGGCTGGCCCCCACGCCGCGGCCTGCTCGGGGAGGAGAAGGAGGCCGAGGCCCACCGCCAGCACCAGGGAGAGCTTCGCCACGGGGTTCGGTCCGTCAGGCTCTCAAGGCGTTTCGGAGCCCGCACCCATCGGCGGTCCTCCAGTCGGCGACCGCGCGCTTAACCATCTACTTCCGGCCCTGGGCCGGAACCGGGCTCCGGCCGGGCAGCCGGTGGAGCTGCACGTGTCTGCCCATCCGTACGCCCGAGCTTTCGGGCCCCGGCCTTCACCCCCCGTACCGTCGACGCCGTGTCCAGGAAAACCCCCTCGGCTTCACCCTGGAGCACCTCCATCAGAGCGTTGAAATCCTCGAGGCGCTGCTCCATTCGCTCCGAAGCGCGCGTGACCGACGCGCTCAGCTTCTCGGTATCGGAGCGAACCGTATGGCTGATGTAGTCGAGGTTGTCCGCGACGTTGCGGAGTCGTTCGACTCCGCGGTCCGTCGCGATGCCGCGCTTGACTTCCTGCAGGCCGCGCAGGGCATTCCGCACCTGAAGGAGCACGACCCCCATACCCACGAGGAAGACGAGGGCAGTGAATCCCATCACGGCAACGCTGAGCCCCACGACCACGTCCCACGGATCACGGGCCTCCACGAGGACGGTATCCACCGCCTGGAGGGCGAAGGTCGACAGCGAAAGTTCTGCAAGGCCAATCATGAACTAAAGAGTAACGCCTTTCCACGTCGGAGATCCAGGGCTCCGGTCGGTTGCCCCCTGTTCCTCCCGGGAGGTACCTTTCGGTCGAAGAGGGTGTCGCCGAACGAACGAGAGGGGTCATGCCTGTATATACGGTGGTCGGAGGCCGGTCCCTGAACGGGTCGATCCGGCCTGCAGGGAACAAGAACGCGGCCTTGCCCTGCCTGGCTGCCACATTGCTGACCGAGGAGCCCGTTGTCCTGGATAACGTGCCCAGGATTCGGGACGTGGAGACCCTCATCGAGCTCATCCGAACCCTGGGTGCCGAGGCGACCTGGAGGGGAGAGAACTCCGTCGAGGTGCGTGCGGCCAATGTGGCGTCCGGAAGAGTCGACCGGCACCTGGCGGAACGGATTCGGGCCTCGGTCCTTCTGGCCGGGCCTCTATTGGCCCGGTTCGGCGGAGTGTCGCTGCCCCCTCCCGGGGGGGATGTGATCGGGCGGCGACGACTCGACACGCACTTTCTCGCTTTTCAGGGGCTGGGGGCTCGCATCCGGCTCGAGCGGGATCGCTTCGAGATCGAGGGGGATCAGCTCGAGGGTGCGGACATCTTCCTCGACGAACCCTCCGTCACGGCGACCGAGAATGCGGTCATGGCCGCCGTCCTCGCGCGAGGCACGACGATTTTCCGAAATGCGGCCGCCGAGCCGCATGTTCAGGATCTCTGCCGCCTGCTCCAGGCGATGGGGGCGAGGATCGAGGGAATAGGCACGCACACCCTCACCATCGAAGGGGTGCGGGAGCTGGGTGGCGCGACCTTCCGAATCGGCGCCGACCACATCGAGGCCGGATCGTTCATCGGGCTGGCCGCGGTCACCGGCAGCCGGATCACCATCGAGGACCCCCCGATGGAGCACCTCGATTCCACCCTGATCGGATTCAAGCGGCTCGGGGTAAGCTGTACATTGACGGAGAAAGGGCTCGAAGTGCACGGCGAGGGCGAGCACCAGATCCGCGACGACGCGTTCGGCCATGTTCCCAAGGTCGACGACGGGCCCTGGCCCGCGTTCCCCGCGGACCTGACCTCGATCGCGCTCGTCACGGCGACGCAGTGCCACGGCACCGTCCTCGTGCATGAAAAGATGTTCGAGTCCCGGATGTTCTTCACGGACAAGCTCGTCGGGATGGGTGCCCAGATCATCCTCTGCGATCCGCACCGGGCCGTAGTGGTGGGGCCTTCCCCACTCCGGGGTGCGACCGTGGAGAGCCCCGATATCCGGGCCGGAATGGCTCTCCTGCTTGCAGCGCTGAGCGCGGAGGGCACGAGCCGAATCTACAATGTGGGCCAGATCGAACGGGGATACGAGCGAATCGACACGCGTCTCGAGGCGCTGGGCGCACAGATCCAGCGGGAGGAAGATCATCATGGCGGATGAGCGCCGGACGGAGGACGAGCATGCCGGAGAGCCGGGCCGCGAGGGAGAAGGTAAGGAATATCGCAGAACGGAGCGCGATCCAGTGGGGGACGGAATCCGGCAGGGGCTGGGAATCCTCTCCGCCGTCCGCGACGCCCTGGAGGAAACGATTGAGGAAGCCCGGCAGAGGGGCGACCTGAGCCAGGACCGGGCCAAGGAGATGGCCCGGAAGGCCATGGCTCGCGCCCAGGAGGCGGCTGAAAGTGCCCGGGAGCGGATGGATCTCCCCACTCGAAAGGAGTTCGTCGCGCTGGAGCGGAGAATCGATGCGTTGGAAGCGCGACTCCGAAGCTTCGAGGGGCCTGCATCGGACGCTCCGGAGGGGGCGGGAGAGTCGGGCGAAGGGGGCGCCGGCGCCGGGCCTGGATGAAGGCAGGAGGACGCTTCACGCGGAACCCCTCCACAGACGTCACGAGAGCAGGCAGGCCTTGAGGGAAATCAGAAATTCTGATATACTCGTAAGCGCCAACGAGCGCTGCCCGAGGAGGGCGGCGGATTTTCTTGAAGTGGGGGAGCGGGCAGCCCCCGCTTCTTTTTTGCTCCGGGTATTACGCCGGAGTGAGGATCGGAGGCGGGGGGACGTGGAAAGGATACCCGAGATCGAGGTGGAGCTCGAGCGGCGGATCGAGAGCCTGACCATGGAGTTGGTGGAGTGCGAGTGGGCAGGGAGCGAGCGCCGGCCGATCATTCGGATCCGGATCGATTTTCCACCTGCGGAGGAGGATCGTCGGGTGTCCGTCGAGGATTGCGCCCGGGTGAGTCGGGAACTGGAACCATGGCTGGATGATCATCCCGATCTCTCGGAACGATATGTGCTCGAGGTATCGTCGCCGGGAGTCGAGAGGCCGCTCCACCGAAGGAGGGACTGGCTGCGTTACGTCGGAGAGGAGGTGAGGATCCAGGGGCACGAAGCCTTGGTGGAAGGGGGGAAGCGAGTGGACGGAACGCTCGTCGGCGTGGAGGACGAGGGACCGGGAGCGGACGAATTCTCGGTTTTCCTTCGTGTTGCGGGCGGGAGCGAGATCCGGATTTCCCGCCGGGCCATACAGAGGGCCCACCTCATTTTCCGGTGGGAGTGAAGCCGGAACACGAAGAATCCTGGGACGGGTGAGTGACCATGACGAACGCCGGGCAGATCGTCGCCGCCTTTCGCGACATGGCGGCCACAAAGAGCCTGACTCCCGACGAGATGAACGACCTGATCAAGGACGGAATTCTCGCGGGGCTTCAGAAAATCTTCGGCCCGAACGTTCGGGCCGAGATCGAAATTCACGAGGAGACCGGTGAGTTCGAAATCATCGTCCTGAAGCGCGTGGTGGAGGAAGTCGAGGATTCCGCGGCGGAGATCCCCCTGGAACGTGCCCGATGGGACGACCCGACGTTCGAGGTCGGCGATGTCATGGAGATCCCGGTGGACTTCGGGGAGTTCGGCCGGAACGCGGTGATGGCCACGAAGCAGCGGATCGTCCAGAGAGTCCGTGAGGGTGAGCGACAGAGGGTCCGGGAGGAGTTCGAAGACCGGGTCGGAGAGCTTCTTTCCGGAGAAGTGCAGCAGATCGAACGCGGAAAGATCGTCGTGATGTTGAACCGCGCGAAGGATGCGGAGGCGATCATTCCGTGGAAGGAGCAGAACCCCAGGGAGCGGTTTCGGCAGGGGGACCCGATTCGGGCGGTGCTGAAGAAGGTGGACGAGACGCCGAGAGGTCCGCGGTTGATCCTTTCTCGGGGGGACCCCGAGTTCGTCGAATCGCTCTTCAAGCTGGAAGTGCCGGAGATCTATCAGGGCATCGTGGAGATCCGCGCGAAGGCCCGTGAGGTGGGAGGCCGGACGAAGATCGCGGTTTCGAGTCGGGACGATTCGATCGACCCCGTGGGAGCATGCGTCGGGCTCAAGGGCTCGCGCGTCCAGGCCGTGGTCTCCGAACTCGGGGGGGAGCGGATCGACATCGTGCCCTGGCACCCGGATCCCGAGGTCTTCGCACGCAGAGCTCTCGCGCCTGCACGGGTCTCCAAGGTGATCAGCGATTCGACACGGCAGGTCATCACGGCGATCGTGGATGAGGACCAGCTCTCCCTCGCGATCGGCCGCAACGGCCAGAATGTCCGGCTCGCCTCGCAGCTCATCGGGTGGCAGATCGATCTGTACGGCTCGCGGGAGTGGCTGGAACGAGGGGCGGACGCCGCTCTGTTCAGGGAGCCGGAGACGGATGCGTACGAAACGTCCGACTTCCCCCTCTCCGAGCTGGAGATCCCGGCGAATGGTCTGGCGGCGCTGGAAGCCGCTGGGTATAGTACTTTTCTGGAGATCATCGACCTGGAGCGGTCCGACTTCGTTCAGATCGAAGGGCTCGATGAGGAAACGGCGGACGCCCTGATGGCGATCATCGACGAGTTGACGGTGATCGAGGTGGAGCCGCAGGAAAGCGGAACCGCCGACGCCGAGGAAGAGCGGGAGTCGCCTGCCGGGGAAGGGGAGACCGAAGCGACGCAGGAGCCGTCCGAAGAGGAAGGGGAGGTGGAGCCTGCCGATGGGAAGAAAACCGAGGAGGGCGAGCCGGCCGGATGACGTGCTCTCGCTCCTCGGCCTCGCGCGGAGGGCGGGAGAAGCGATATCGGGCATCGCCGCAAGCCGGGAGGCCCTGCGCCAGAACCGGGTCCACCTGCTGCTGATTGCTGAGGACGCGGCCGAAGGTCAGGTTTCGAAGCTCCGAGGAATCATGGAAGGACGGAAGGTCCCTTTCCGCATCGTAGGTGATCGGAAGGGGTTGGGAGCCGCGATCGGGGAAAGTCCTCGTTCCGCGGTCGCAGTCACGAGCGCATCGTTCGCGGATCAGCTCCTGAAGCGGATCCCGGGGCCGTCGGGCCACGGATCCATGCGGGAGCACAGGAGGTAGCCCAGAAGCATGCGGGTTGTTGAATTAGCCGCCGAGCTCAAGGTGCCTACGGATGCAATGCTCACCCTCCTAAGGGGGATGGGTATTCCCGTGGCCGACGGCAAGGCGAATGTGGGTGAGGCCGACGTGGCCAAAGTGCGCGCTCGAATCGAGCGAGAGCGTCGGGCCGGAAAGAAGGACGTGAGCGAAGCCGTCATGTCCGCCATCGAAGAGACCCAGTCGGGGACCCGGAGGAGGAGGCGTCGCCGAGCGGCGGACGAGCCGGTGGAGCCTGAGCCCGAGGAGGAGGTCGCCGAGGTCGAGGACGAAGCGACGGCTGTCGAGGGCGGAGGGGAGGTGGCCGCAGAGGAGGAGGCGGCCCCCGAGTCCGAGGAGTTCGACGAGGGCGAGGTCGTGGTGGAAGTCGAGGTCCAGGAGGTCGAACCGGTCGCCAAGGTCGAGGAGGTCGAACCGGTCGCCGAGGTCGAGGAGGTCCAGGAGGTCGAACCGGTCGCCGAGGTCGAGGAAGAGGCGGTTCCGGAGGCGCCCCCCGAGGAGCCCGCGGTCGAGGCTTCCGCGGAGGTCCAGGAGCCCGAAGAGCAGCCTGCCGCGGCCGGAGATGAGGAGCCTAAGACCCCAGCTCCCGCAGCTGCGGCGGAGCAGCCTTCGACCCAGGAGGGACCCGAGTCGCCGACGCGCGTGATCCGAAAGCCTGTCCCGAAGCCGGCCGCGAGCGCGGGCCCGGGGGGTCAGGTACGGATCCAGGCCGAGGGATATACGTCCGAGGGGAAGCGGAAGAAGGACAAGAAGAAAGGGAAGAAGCGGCAGCGAGTCGACCAGGATGCGGTCCAGGACAACATCCAGCGCGTCATGGCCGAGATCAAGGGAGGGGGGAAGAAGCGGAAGAAGGGTCGGGGCGCCCAGGCGGCAGCCCGCGAGGAGCGGGAGGAGGCTGAGGCCCAAGAGCGCGAAAAGGAGGCCGAAGAGGCCAAGACCGTTCGAGTGAACGAATTCCTCACGGTCGCGGAGCTCTCCGAGCTCATCGACGTGCCCTCTACCGAGATCGTCGGCGCCGCCTTCAAGAATCTGGGAATGATGGTCACGATCAATCAGCGGCTCGACTTCGATCAGATCGAGCTTCTGTTGGAGGAGTTCAACTTCAAGGCGGTTCGCGAAGAGGAGTACGCGGACGAGCCGGAGGTGGCGATCGAGGTCGAAGAGGATCCGGCGAAGCTCAAGCCCCGTCCGCCGGTCGTCACCGTGATGGGACACGTCGACCACGGGAAGACGCTCCTCCTCGACCATATCCGGAAGACGAACGTCGTCGCCGGCGAGTCGGGCGGGATCACGCAGCACATCGGTGCCTATCACGTCGAGCTCGACGATGACCGTACGATCACCTTCCTGGACACGCCGGGACACGCGGCCTTCACCGCGATGCGCGCGCGGGGTGCGGACGTCACGGACGTCGTCATCCTCGTCGTGGCGGCGGACGACTCGATCATGCCGCAGACGATCGAGGCCATCAGCCACGCGAAGAACGCGGGCGTGCCCATCGTCGTCGCGATCAACAAGATGGACCTGCCTGCAGCGAATGCGGACCGCGTCCGGCAGGAGCTGCTCCAGCACGGAGTCACGGCGGAGGAGTTCGGCGGGGATGTGCTTTCCGCGGGCGTGAGCGCCAAGACCGGAGACGGGATCGATGAGCTTCTCGAAAAAGTCCTGCTCCAGGCCGAGCTTCTCGAGCTTTCGGCGAATCCGGACCGGGAAGCGCAGGGAATCGTCATCGAAGCGAAGCTGGACGTCGGGAAGGGGCCCGTCGTCAGCGTTCTCGTGCGCCAGGGTACGCTCCGCGTTGGAGACAGCTTCATCTGCGGGAAGTTCGACGGCCGGGTGCGAGCCCTGCTCGACGAGCGCGGCAAGACCGTGGAGTCCGTCAAGCCGGGCATTCCGGTGCAGCTGCTCGGGTCTCCGGGCGTACCGCAGGCCGGGGATACGTTCCAGGTCATGGACGCGGTCCGGGCGCAGGAGATCGCCACCACCCGTCAGCGGCTCGAGAGGGAAAAGCAGCTCCGGATCAAGGAGCGCGGGGTGAAGCTCGGCGACTTCTCCGCCCTTCTGGAACGGGGAGAGGCCACGACGCTTCCGCTCATCATCAAGGGAGATGTGGATGGTTCGGTCCAGGCCGTCTCGGACGCCCTGGAGCAGCTTTCGACGGACGAGGTCCACGTCGAGGTGATCCACCGCGGCGTGGGTGCCGTGAACGAGTCGGATGTGCTCCTCGCCCAGACGGCCGGAGCCGTAATCATCGGCTTCCGGGTTCGCCCAGACACGAATTCCCGGCTTCTCGCGGAGCGGGAGGGTGTGGACATCCACGCGTATGAAGTGATCTATGAGGCGGTGGACGAGGTCCGGAGCGCGCTCGAGGGAATGCTCTCGCCGGAGCGGCGCGAGAAGATCCTCGGTGCCGCGGAGGTTCGCGAGGTCTTCAAGATCTCCAAAGTCGGAACCGTGGCCGGCTGTTACGTGACCGACGGGATCATCGACCGAAAAGGCGAGGTGCGAGTGATCCGCGATGGGAGCGTCGCCTACACCGGAGAGATCGCGTCGCTCAAACGGTTCAAGGACGACGTCAAGGAAGTTCGAGAGGGATTCGAGTGTGGGGTCGGCGTCGCAAACTTCAACGACGTGAAGGTGGGCGACGTCATCGAATGCTTCGTCGTGGAGGAGTTCGCCCGGACGTTGGCGACGAGCGGCGCGGCCGAGAAGGGCTGATCGCGCCTCGCGCCCTGTCGGAGGATTCGTGGTCGTCGTCGTCATCAGTTGGGAGCTTTCCATCCCCGCGAGCGCTTCGCTCAAGGACAAGCGCTCCGTGATCCGGTCGCTCAAGGATCGGATACGCCACAAGTACAACGTCTCCATTGCCGAAACCCGTCACCAGGATGTCTGGACGCGTGCCGAGTTGACCGTGGCTCTCGTAGCGACGGATCGCCGGTTCGCCGATTCCGTTGCCGACTCCGTCGATCGATTCGTGGCGGAGCACGGCCGCTGCGTCGTCATGACGACGCGCCGAGATACTTACTAGGCACTTCCCGATGTCCAGCAGACGCGTCGAACGCCTCAACGAACAACTGAAGCGGGAAATCGCGGAACTCCTCCGAAAGGAAATCCGCGATCCCCGCATCGGTCGGCCGACGGTCACCGGGGTCGAGGTGACGCCGGACCTGTACTCGGCTCGGGTCCACGTTCAGCTCGACCGAGAGGGTGAGGAGGCTCGAGTGGCAATGACGGGCCTCCGGGCCGCCTCCGCGTTCATCCGGAAGGAGCTCGCAGGAACTCTGCATGTCCGCCGCGTTCCCGAGCTTCGCTTCGAGGAAGATCGGACGTTGGAACAGGCGATGCGGATCGAGGAGATCCTCAGGGAGGTGCTCCCCGACGACGGGTCCACTGACGATGAGTCTGGCGAGTTGGCGGGTGGGGAGGAGACTGACGAGCCGGGGCAGGAGACATCGTGAGTCGGTCCGGGGATCGGAGCGGCGTTCTCCCCGTCGACAAGCCGCCGGGTCCGACCTCCCACGATGTGGTGGCCCGGGCCCGAAGAGCGTTGGGTATTCGCAAGGTGGGGCACACGGGAACGCTGGATCCTTTCGCCTCGGGGCTCCTCCTCCTCTGCACGGGCTATGCGACCCGCATCGGCGAGTACCTGAAGGATCTACCGAAAGAGTACGAAGCCGAGGCCCGACTCGGAGTCGCGACCGAAACGGACGATCCTGAAGGGGCCGTGGTTCGGGAGGACCAGGGGTGGCGGTCCCTGGGCGTGCCGGCGATCGAAGAGGCGCTTCACGCCTTCCATGGCCCGATCGTGCAGCGGCCCCCCCGGTACTCCGCGAAGAAGGTCGCGGGTGAAGCGGCTCATCGGAGGGTGCGGCGGGGGGAGGTCGTGGAACTGCCCACCTCTGAGGTCGAGGTGTTGGCGGTCGAGCTTCTGGGTGTCGAGTTGCCCGCGGTCCGGTTTCGGATCCGCTGCTCGCCCGGAACGTACATTCGGGCGGTGGCGCGAGACCTCGGCGAGGCGCTCGGGGTGGGTGGGCATCTCACCCACCTGCGTCGCACCGCCGTGGGCTCCTTCCGGGTGGACGACGCCCTCCCCGCGGATCAGCTCGACGTTTCCGCCGAGGTGGACCGGGTGTGGATTTCGGCCCTGGAGGCGCTGGCGCACCTTCCCACGCTCGAAGTGGATGAAGATCAAGCCGTTCGTCTCGCGCACGGGCGCGAGATCATCTCCGAATCCTCCTTTGCAACGGACCGCCCCATCGCTCTGGCTCGCGAAGGGCAGCTGGTGGCCGTGGGCCGGTCCGACGGCGGGATCGTGCGACCCGTAAAGGTCTTCTCCTCTTGACCGGTCGCGCCCCGGACCCGGGCTTCCTTCCGGGAATTCCCCGGGACGGGCGTGGTTCGGTCGTGACGGTGGGAACCTTCGACGGTGTGCACCGCGGACACTGGGCGGTGCTCGATGAGATCGCGAAACGCGCTCGCTCCACGGGCCGGCGGGCGGTTCTGGTGACCTTCCACCCCCACCCGCTACGGATCGTCAAGCCGGAGATCGCGCCTCTTCTCCTCACCCTGCCTTCGGAGAAGAAGGAAATACTCGCGGAAAGCGGACTCGACTACGCGGTCTTCCTCTCGTTCACCCACGAGCTCGCCCAGTACTCCCCGCGGAGATTCGTCGAGGAGATCCTCGTTCGCCGGATCGGAGTGGACGAGTTGGTGATCGGGTATGACCACGGGTTCGGTCGCGGGCGTTCCGGCGACGTCGAAACGCTTCGGCAGATCGGACAGGACATCGGATTCGAGGTGGATGTCGTACCCCCGGTCACACTGGTGGATGAGGCGATTTCTTCGAGTCGGATCCGGAAGGCGATCGCGGAGGGGAGAATGGAGGAGGCGCGCGAGGCTCTCGGTCGCCCGTACTCCCTCCGCGGGGTTGTAGTTCGTGGCGAAGGGAGGGGGCGAACGCTCGGCTTTCCCACGGCGAACCTGAAGGTGGACGATGGGAATAAGCTCGTCCCCCCGCCGGGGATCTACGCGGTGTGGGGGGCAATGGGGGCGAAGCGGGTGCCGGGTGCCCTCCACATCGGTCCGCGGCCCACGTTCCAGGGCTCCCCTCCCGCGACGGAGCTTCACCTCATCGATTTCGAAGGGGAGCTCTACGGCGCCGAGATCCGGGTCGACTTTCTTCGGTACCTTCGGGAGGTCCTTCCCTTCGACTCCGCCGCGGCTCTCGTTCAGCAGATGGAGCGGGATGTCGAGGAGGCACGGGCGGTCATCCAGTCCGAAGATTGAGCCGGCTACGGTGGAGCCCGTACGCGGTTGCCCGCTTTAAGCTCTTCTTTTACTCTTCAAGGCTACAGCAAGCGGGCCGTCGGGCGATGGGATCGAATGTCCCGGCCCTGCTTCCCTTGCAGCGCAGACTCTCGTGGAGGCGAAACAGAGCGATGAAGGCAGTGAAGGAAGAAATCATTCAGAAGTACCGACTTCATGACAACGATCGGGGCAGCGCCCCTGTGCAGGTCGCACTTCTGACACAGAGGATCAACGAGCTTCGCGAACACTTCGACGAACACAAGCATGACCATCACAGCCGGCGAGGCCTGCTCAAGATGGTCGGTCGGAGGCGGAGGCTCCTGGAATATCTGAAGCGCACGGACCTCGAGCAGTATCGACAGCTCATCGAAGATCTGGGCCTTCGGAAGTAGCCGTAGGTGGCCACGGTGCCCCGCGCCGTGGCCATTTTCGTTCGCCCCCACGACGGCGGCCGGGCCCTGGCCTGCCACATGCAGTGGCGGCTGGGAAGCCAGTCCTCCGAGCGCGGGCGACTCGTGTAGGCGTCCTCGACTCCATTTCCGGAGGGGGCGCTGAGAAACCCAGCGGAATGAATGGAAGGCAAATGATGCAGAGACTTGAACGCGAGTTCGCAGGCAGGAAGCTGTCCCTGGAGATCGGTCGGATGGCCAAGCTGGCCCACGGCTCCTGTGTGGTACAGTTCGGAGAGACGGTCGTCCTCGTCGCAGTGACGACACAGGATCGCCCCACCCATCTCCCCTTCTTTCCCCTGACGATCGAATACCGGGAGAAGTCGTACGCTGCAGGTAAGATCCCCGGTGGTTTCTTTAAGCGGGAAGGACGGCCCGGCGAGAAGGAGATCCTTTCCGCCCGGCAGATCGACCGCCCCCTCCGCCCGCTCTTTCCGGACGGGTTCATGCACGAGGTTCAGGTGGTCTGCAACATCCTCAGCGCAGATCAGGAGAACGACGCGGACGTCATTGCGCTTCTGGGTGCTTCTCTCGCGCTGAACATGTCGAAGGTGCCGTTTCGCACGCCCGTCGCGGCGGTGCGGCTCGGCCGGATCCAGGGGAACTGGATCCTGAACCCCACCTTCCAGCAGCTCGAGTACTCCGACGTGGACATCGTCGTCGCGGGATCGCACGATGCGGTCACCATGGTGGAAGGCGGCGCGGTCGAGGCGTCCGAGGAGGATATTCTCGAGGGGCTGGAGATCGCGCACGAGGGGATTCGGGAGCTCACCGCGATCCAGGAGGAGATCCTCGACGGCATCCGCCAGCCCGAGATGGAGTGGAGCCCGACCCTCCCGAGGGAGACGATCCAGAACAAGGTAGAGGATCTGGCCCGGAAGCGGGTGGCTGAGGCCATGGCGATTTCGGAGAAGTCGGAGCGGAGACAGGCGCTCGCCGCGATCCGGGAGGATGTCACCGACACCCTCCAGTCCGAGCTCGCCGAGGACGAGTTCGCCGAGTACGACGAAGCATTGGGCGACATCCTCAGGGGCATCGAAAAGGAGACGATGCGGGAGCGCATCCTCTCTGAGGGTGCGAGGGCGGATGGCCGGGACCTGGATACGGTGCGGGACATCTCCTGTGACATCGGGATCCTTCCGCGGACACACGGCTCCGCTCTCTTCACGCGGGGACAGACGCAGGCGCTCGCGGTCGCGACCCTCGGGACGTCCCGCGATGAACAGCGGATCGACTCCATCGACGCACACGAGGAGATCTCCAAGTCCTTCATGCTCCACTACAACTTCCCGCCCTTCTGTGTGGGCGAGGCGCGTCCGATGCGGGGGACTTCGAGGAGGGAGATCGGTCACGGGGTACTCGCGGAGCGCGCGATCCAGCCGCTCCTTCCCGACTACGACGACTTTCCGTACACGATCCGGATCGTCTCGGACGTCCTGGAGTCGAACGGCTCCTCGTCGATGGCGACCGTCTGCGGAAGCTCGCTCGCTCTGATGGCTGCGGGGGTCCCGATTCGCGCTGCGTGCGCAGGGGTTGCGATGGGGCTGATCAAAGAGGGGGACCGCACGGCGGTTCTCACCGATATCCTCGGGCTCGAAGACGCCCTCGGGGATATGGACTTCAAGGTTGCCGGCACGCGCAGCGGGATCACGTCGATCCAAATGGACATCAAGGTCGAGGGCCTCACCCGGGAGATTCTTCGGGAGGCGCTGGAGCGGGCTCACAAGGCACGGATCCACATCCTCGACATCATGGACCAGACGATCTCCGAGGCGCGCGAGGAGTTGTCGGAGCACGCTCCGCGGATCATGACGATCCAGGTGAATCCGGAGAAGCTCGGGGAGATCATCGGCCCGAAGGGGAAGACGATCCGGGCGATCCAGGAAGAAACGGGCGCCCGCATCGAGGTCGACGACTCGGGTCTCGTCAAGATCGCCTCGGTATCCGGGGAAGGGGGAACCCGAGCCCGGGAGATGATCGAGGGGATCGTGAAGGAGCCCGAGGTTGGCCGCATCTACGAAGGTCCGGTGAAGAACACGACATCGTTCGGAGCCTTCATCGAGATCCTTCCCGGGACCGAAGGGCTCTGCCATATCTCGGAGCTCGCGGAAGGACGTGTGGAGAAAACCGAAGACGTCCTGAACAAAGGCGATGTCACCCGGGTAAAGCTCCTCGCGATCGACGAAAAGGGGCGCCTGCGCCTCTCCCGGCGGGCGGCGCTTGCCGAGGAGGGGGAGAAGGTCGGAGCGGCCGAGGGGAGCAGCGAGTAGACGATGTCCCGAGGCATCGTCCCGGGGCGGGGACGGGGGGGCTTCCCTCCGTTCCCGCCCTCTCGCATTCGGGCAGCAGGGCGGCTCACGCACACCTTCCCGACCGGGGTCGATGACGGGAGCCAGATGCGCGAGACGGTTCTCCCCAATGGGGTGAGAGTGCTCACGGAGCGGATTCCGGGAGTCCGCTCCGTCGCTGCCGGCGTTTGGGTCCAGCAGGGAGCGGCGCACGAGACGCCCGAGCTTCAGGGAGCCAGCCATCTGCTGGAGCACCTGGTCTTCAAGGGAACGGAGAATCGGTCCCCGCGGGAGATTGCGATCGCTCTGGAAGGGCTCGGCGGATCGCTCGATGCCTACACGAGTAGAGAGCACACCAGCTATCAGGCGCGCGTCCTCGACGAGCACTTCCCCCAGGCGCTCGAGGTCCTCGCGGACATCATCCTGAACCCGAGCCTCCGGGCGTCCGACCTGGAGCTGGAGCGAGAGGTCGTCCTGGAGGAGATCTCCACGGTGGAGGACACCCCGGACGATCTCGTCTTCGAGCTCCATGGGGAAGCGCTCTGGCGGGGGCATCCCTACGGTCGGTCGATTCTCGGAACGCGCGAGAGCGTCGGGCAGATGGAGGTGGAGAGCCTGCGCCGAATCCACCAGGAGCGATACCTTGCCGGTAGCCTGGTCGTTGCGGTGGCCGGCCGCCTCGAGCACGATGAAGTCGTGGAGCGCGTTCATGCACTCTTCGGGCATCTGCCGGAGGGGGGCCATCTGGCCGTGGCGAATGTGGGCGCCTTCTCCCCTCCGAAGGAGGAGAGGGTCTCCCGGCCCGCCGCACAGAGTCACATCGTTTTCGGCACGGTTCTGCCTCCCCGAACCGACCCCCGGCGATTTCCTCTGATCCTCCTCTCGTCGGCTTTCGGGGGAGGCATGAGCTCCCGGCTCTTCCAGAGGGTCAGGGAGGAGCTCGCCCTCGCATACACGGTATTTTCGTTCCAGTCCTTCTACAGCCAGGCCGGTGCCTCGGGTGTGTACGTGGGCACGCGGCCGGGGTGGGCCGACCGAGCCGTCTCCACGATCGAGGCGGAGTTCGAACGACTGGCCCGGGAAGGGCTCGACGAGGACGAGTTGGAGAGCGTGAAGAATCAGGTGAAGGGACAGGTGATGCTGTCCCTCGAATCGACGAGCTCCCGCCTCTTCCGCCTGGCCGGCTTCGCTCTCTATGGCCAGGAGTATCTCACCCTGGACGACCTGCTGGCGCGGATCGACCGCATCTCGATCGAGGAGGCTGCGGCCGTGGCCCGGGAATTCTACGCGCCGGAGAAGCAGTTCGTGCTCCGACTCGGCCCGCCCGAAGGCTCCGATCCGGACGACGCCTCTTCGGACGAGGAGGACGCTTGACCATGAGGATCGGCGTCCCGGCGGAGATCAAGGCGAACGAGTATCGGGTGGCCCTCGTTCCGGCGGGGGCGGAGGCGCTCGTCCAGGCGGGGCACACGGTATGGATCGAACGGGGGGCCGGCGTGGGAAGCGGCTTTTCGGACGACCTGTACGAGCAGGCCGGCGCGGTCGTCGTGGGTTCCGCAGAGGAGGTATGGGCGTACGCGGAGATGATCGTCAAGGTCAAGGAGCCGATCGAGGCGGAGTGGCCGCTCATCCGCGAGAAGCAGCTTCTCTTCACCTACTTCCACCTGGCCGCATCCGAAACGCTCACACGGGCGTTGATGGGGACGAGCTGCATCGCGATCGCATACGAGACCGTGCAGCTCGAGAACGGGGAGCTTCCTCTCCTCACGCCGATGAGCGAGGTCGCAGGAAGGCTCGCCGTGCTGGAGGGGGCCAAGTACCTGGAACGGTTCTATGGGGGGCGCGGCGTGCTGCTCGGCGGTGTTCCAGGGGTCTTGCCCGCGAAGGTCGTGATTCTCGGGGGTGGGGTGGTCGGCACGAACGCGGCGAAGATGGCTGCCGGGTTCGGAGCGCAGGTGACGATTCTCGACGTCTCACTTCCGCGACTCCGCCATCTCTCGGACATCATGCCGGCGAACATTCAGCTCCTCTTCTCGAACCGCTACAACATTCGAGAGCAGCTCGAAGGAGTGGACCTCCTGATCGGGGGCGTGCTCCTGCCGGGAAAGAAAGCTCCCGGGCTCGTGAGGCGGGAGGACCTCGGGCGGATGCAGCCGGGATCCGTGATCGTGGATGTGGCGGTCGATCAAGGCGGCTGTGTGGAAACGATCCGTCCGACGACGCACCGCGATCCCATCTACGAGGTGGATGGGGTCATCCACTACGGGGTGGCGAACATGCCTGGGGCCGTTGCCCGGACAAGCACTCTGGCACTGACGAATGCCACCCTGCCCTACGCTCTGCGTCTCGCGAACCGGGGTTGGCAGGCGGCGTGCCGTGCCGACCCGGCGCTCAGACGAGGGGTGAACCTCGTGGATGGAAGCGTCACCCATCCCGGGGTCGCCGAAGCCTTCGATCTCGGGTGCTCCCCCGTGGACGGGTTCCTGTGAGCCCGTCCGAGGGGCCACTGGCGGTCCGGGTCCTTCGAACCGAGGCGAATCCGGATCTACCGCTCCCGGAACGCGCCAGCCGCCAGGCGGCCGGCTACGACGTGCGGAGCGCAGATGCCGACTTCCACCTCGCACCCGGGGAGATTCGCGCGGTGGGGACCGGCCTCGTCCTCGAGCTTCCGCCGGGCGTCGAATGCCAGGTGCGACCTCGTTCGGGCCTCGCAGCCCGGTACGGGATCACCGTTCCCAACGCCCCTGGAACCATCGATCCGGACTATCGGGGCGAGCTCCGGGTGCTGCTCCAGAACACGGGAGCGGATCCAGTGCTCCTGCGCCGCGGCGACCGGGTGGCCCAACTGGTCTTCGCCCGGTTCGAGACTCCGCTCCTCACTGAAGCGACCACCCTCTCCACGAGCGCACGCGGCGAGGGTGGTTTCGGGAGCACCGGAACGGGTTGAGGCCGATCGTTCTCGCCTGCCTCCACGGACGGTTTCCCACCGGGTTGCACTCGTCCGGGTGGCATCGTATCATCCGTCACGCTGGTCGCCGGAAGGCGCGAATTCAAGCGGTTTCAGGTCTCCTTCTCCCCCTTTAAAGGGTCATGGGTTGACGCGTTGGCCTCGTTCTCGAAGTGGTTCAATTCCGGTACATTCGTCCCTGTGAACGACATCGCCGTAGATTTGGGAACTGCGAACACCCTCGTCTACGTGAAAGGCGAAGGCATCGTTCTGAACGAACCCTCGGTCGTGGCGGTGGAGAAGGGTTCGCGGCGCATTCTGGGAATCGGCCTCGAAGCCAAGCGCATGCTCGGGCGCACGCCTGAGAACATCGAAGCGGTGAGGCCCCTCAAGGATGGGGTGATCGCGGACGTGGACGTGACGGAGATGATGCTCCGCCACTTCCTCAAACAGGTCACGGCGAAGAGGATCTTCCGGATCAAGCCGAGGGTGGTCGTGGGCGTCCCGTCCGGGATCACGGAGCTCGAGCGGAGAGCGGTGCGCTCGTCGGCGATTGCGGCAGGTGCAAAGGCCGTATACATGGTCGCGGAGCCGGTGGCTGCGGCCATTGGCGTGGGGCTTCCGATCGAGACGCCCACCGGCAACATGGTCATCGACATCGGCGGAGGAACGACGGAGATCGCGGTCATCGCGTTGTCGGGGATTGTCTCGAACACCTCGATCCGCGTGGGAGGGGACGAGCTGGATTCGGCCATCGTGACCTTCCTCCGCAAGAACTACAATCTTCTGATCGGGGAGCCCACTGCCGAGGCGGTGAAGATCCAGATCGGCTCCGCGTTCGACTTCGGGGAAGAGCGGAGCATGGATGTGAAGGGCCGGGACCTGGTGAGCGGAATTCCGAAGACCGTGACGGTCCACTCCCAGGAAGTGCGAGAGTGCATCCAGGAGCCGATCCAGTCCATCGTCGAGGCGGTCCGGCGCTCCCTCGAGATCACACCACCCGAACTCTCCTCGGACATCGTGGACCGGGGGATCACGATGACCGGTGGAGGAGCGATGATCCGGGGGCTCGACCGGCTGCTGCAGCACGAAACGAACCTCCCGATTCACGTCGACGAGGAGCCGCTGACCTGCGTGGTCCGCGGCGCCGGCCGGATCCTCGATGACCTCCAAAAGTACCGAAGCGTGCTGGCGACTTGAAGCTTCGTCGTCGGCAGGAGGACCGTCGGACCTTCAAAAAAAAAAAACGGTAGAAGGACGCTCCTTCAAACCTCTGGATTATGCCCGCGTACGAGAGTGAAGGCGGCGACCGAGCAGGACGACGGCAGATCGTTCTCTCCCTCCTGTTCCTGATTCTGGCAGCGACGACCCTCTACCTTCCCGGCCATGTCCAGGAGGAGGTCGCCTCCTCTCTCCGGAGCTCCGTCCTCTACCCGTTCATCGCGACGCAGCGTGCTGTGGCCGACACCCGGATCCGGGCAACCCGGATGGAGGAGCTGCAGGCGCAGCTCGATTCCGCCGTGGCATCCGTATCAGCTCATCGAACGCTCGCGCATGAAAACCGCCAGCTCCGTTCTCTGCTTGGACTACGGGAGATCGCCGGACCTGCCTTCGTGCCTGCCACGGTCGTTCGGCCCGGGACGCGCGGATCCGAGAGCATGCTGCTTTTGAATGTGGGTTCGGCCGATGGTGTGGCTGTGAACGATCCCGTCGTTTCCGCCGAGGGGCTCGTGGGCATCGTGCGCGAGGTGCGGGGGCGCTCTGCGATCGCCATGGATTGGACCCATCCCGATTTCCGGGTCAGTGGAATGGCCGTCGATGGGGAGGTGTTTGGCATCGTGGAGCCACGACGTGGCAGCTTCCGGGAGGAGGATCGGCTCATGCTGTCGGGCACGCCCTTCCACGCCGAGCTCGCCGATTCCAGCCTCGTGGTCACGAGCGGCCGTGGGAGCGTCTACCCGCGGGGGATCACGGTCGGGAGGGTCCATTCCCTCGCGGAGGCGGAAGCCGGCTGGCGGAAGAGCTATTGGATCCTTCCGGCAGTCCGGCCCGCGAGCGTCACGCACGTGCTCGTGATGACGGACTCCGAGGCGGAGTCCCCGGACGACGTGCTCCACCTCTTCACCGAGGAGGAAGCCGTGGACGAGGAGGGGGAGGATTCGGAAATCGGCGGCGAGGAGGGGGCCGGTGAGGGTGGGGGTGGGGCGGAAGGGGATTCGCAAAGCGAGAGCGAGGACGTGGGAGGAGGCGGGTGAAGGGGAGCTGGAGGTTCTGGGGAGTAGTTGCCACTCTCCCCATTCTTCACTTCTTTATCCACGTCGGGTTGGGATTCAGTGCGTGGTCGCCCGACCTCCTCACGGTCGCGCTTCTGCTCGGGGCACGTGAGCTGCGGATGGGAGCCGCAGCGGGGCTCGGGTTCTTCTTCGGGCTCATGGAGGATGCGTTTTCGGTGCTCGCCTTTGGAGCGAACACGATGGCGATGACAATCGTGGGACTGGTGGGCGCGCGGTCACGGGACCTGTTTATGGGTGACTCGCTCCTCTTTCTCATCTCCTACCTCGCCCTGGGCAAGTGGGTGAGAGACCTGCTCCACTGGCTCGTCAGTGCCCAGGACATCCGAGCCCCGGCGCTCGAGATGCTGCTGTTCGATGCTCCGACGCAAGCCATCTATGCGGCGCTGGCCGGCGCGCTGCTCATCTTGCTTGTGGGGGCCTGGAGAGAGCCCATACGATGAAGGCACAACAACATCCGCATGAGCGACGGCGGCGTGCCCAGGTGGCCACTACCTTCCTCCTCCTTCTCATGGGGGTCCTGGTCGCGAGCTTCTTCCGCGCCCAGGTCGTCCGATCGTCGACGTGGACTCTCCAGTCGGATTCGAACCGGTTGCGTGTCCTTCCCGTTCCGGCGCCCCGCGGGACGGTCTTCGATCGTGAAGGACGGATCATCGCGGACAACGTCCCCTCGTACTCGGTCTCCCTTTTTCCGGCGCCTGCCGACTCGATCCGGGCAACGCTGCATCGGATGCAGCCCTATCTCGACCTGTCCGAAGCACGGATCGAGGCCCTTCTGGAAACCGCTTCCCGTAACCGCCGGGCCCCTTTGCTGGTCGCGATGGATGCCGGCTTCGAGGAGGTCGCCGCGCTCGAGGAGCGGAGGGCGGACTTCCCCGGAGTCTTCCTGGAGATGCGCCCCCGACGGCGGTACAACGGGGGGCAGGCGGTAGCCCATGCACTCGGATACGTAGGGGAGGTCTCCGCGGGCGAACTCGAGAGCTCCCGCTTCCAGGAGTATGAGCAGGGGATGATCGTCGGGAAGGAGGGCCTCGAGCGCCAGTACGAGGAGAACCTCCAGGGCGATCGCGGAATCCGGTACGTCGAAGTCGATGCGGTAGGTCGGATCGTGGGGTCGTTCGAAGGGCAGCTGGACACTCCTGCGCGAGCCGGAGGGGACATCCACCTGAACCTCGATCTGGCGCTGATGGAATGGGTTCACGAGATCTTTCCCGAAGGCGCACGAGGTGCCGTCGTGGCCCTCGATGCCCGTGACGGAGGGGTTCTCGCCCTCTACTCGGCCCCGAGCTTCGACCCGAACGACTTTGTCGGGGGGATCGACAGTGAGACGTGGACTCAGCTGAACGCGGACCCGGATCGACCCCTCTTCAACCGGGCTGCGCTCGGTCGGTACCCGCCGGCCTCGACCTGGAAGCTGGCGACCGCGGCGATCGGCCTCGAACTGGGCGTCGTCGACCCGCACGAGGTGATGCCGGTTTCGTGCACCGGTGGCTTCCGCTACGGAAACGTCTACCGTCGATGCTGGCGGGCCGAGGGGCACGGCCGACTCAATCTGGCGGAAGCGATCAGCCATTCCTGCAACGTCTATTTCTATCAGCTCGGGCTACGGATTTCCCTCGAACAGCTCGTCCATGAGGGCGCGCGCCTCGGGTTCAGCGAGGAGTGCGGGATCGATCTGCCGCGGGAGTCACCGGGAGTCTTCCCTGCCGATCTCGATTACTGGGAAACCCAGTTCGGGTACCGGCCCTACGAAAACGAGGTGCTCTCCATCGCCATCGGACAGGGGCCGAACGACCAGACCCCACTGAAGCTGGCGCAATTCTACCTGGCTCTGGCGGGGGACGGGACGGCTCCGGTTCCGTCCCTGATCCGCACCGCGGATCCCCCCGAGGCATGGTCGCTCGACCTCGCTCCCGAGAGCATCGAAGCGCTACAGGACGGCCTCCGTAAGGTTGTCGAAGCGGGAGGTACGGCCTTTCTCTCTTCGCTCGAGCACTGGGACCTGATAGGAAAGACAGGCACGGCTCAGCAGGTGCCGGGGCGACCGCCTCATGCGTGGTTCGTGGGGATGGCCGGTCCGAGGGAGAGCGAGCCCGAGATCGTCATCGCCGTACTCGTGGAGGAGGGTGAGAGCGGGTCCGCCGCCGCTGCACCGGTGGCGGCGAAGGCTGCGGACTTCTTCCTCCGGCAGCGCTATGACATTCCCGTCGACACGATCCAGACGTTGGGCGAGCACCTTCGGAGCGGTACGCCCGCTCCATGGGCTCGATGGTAACGGCTTCCCTTCGGCGGTGGACCGGCGACGCGCCCCTCGTGGCGGTCAGCCTCGCCCTCTCGTTGTTCGGGGTCGCGATGGTCTACTCGGCGGGCATCCTGAACGTGCCCAGCCCGATCGTGGAGGGGGCGTGGCTCCGCCAGCTCGTCTGGCTCGCAGTCGCCCTGGTCGCCTTCGCCGTCGCATCGCGGATCGAAAGCCGCTGGTTCGAGTGGGCTGCCTTCCCTGCGTATACCATTGCCGTCGTTCTCCTCGGCGTCACCCTGGTTCTGGGCACAGGAGCCGGGACTGCGGAAGGGGTGGGGAGGTGGCTCCAATTCGGCGGCATCCGCTTCCAGCCCGCGGAGGTCGCGAAGCTCGCCACGATCCTTGCGCTCGCTCGTCTCCTTTCCACTCGCGAGGAGGCCCCCACGAGCTTGAAGGCCCTCCTCGCTCCGGCGTGTCTCGTGGGCCTCCCGCTCGGGCTCGTCGTGCTCCAGCCGGACCTGGGAACCGCGCTCGCATTTGTCGGCATCCTCTTCGCCGCCCTCTTCTGGGCCGGGGTGCCCGGCACGCTGCTCTTCCTCCTCGCGAGCCCGGGCCTCGCCCTGATCCTTAGCTTCGATACGCGAATCTGGTCCGCGTACTTCATCGGGCTCGCCGTCCTCCTCTACGTGCTCCGGTACCGGCTCTACCTCTTCGAGTCGGTGGGCGTGGCCCTCGCCAACATCGCGGCGGGCACGATCGCCTTCCCGCTCTGGAACTCCCTCGCTGCGTATCAGAAGAACCGCCTTCTCGTTTTCCTCGATCCCGGCCTGGACCCTCGTGGTGCCGGATGGAACTTGATCCAATCGAAAGTCGCGATCGGGAGCGGAGGGCTCACCGGGAAGGGGTTCACACAGGGAACCCAGAAGCGCCTGGACTTCCTGCCCGAGCAGCATACGGACTTCATCTTCTCGGTCATCGGCGAGGAACTGGGGTTCATCGGGACCACGTTGGCGATCCTCGCCTTCGCGGTCCTCCTGCATCGCCTCGTGCGCCTGGCCGAGAAAGCGGCGGATCCCTTTGCCGGCCTGGTGCTGTTCGGTATCTTCGGGGCTTGGCTCATGCACATCTTCATCAATGTGGGGATGACGATCGGGATCGTACCGATCACTGGAATCCCCCTCCCGTTCGTGAGCTATGGTGGAACCTTCCTCGTCATGTGCTGGGTTTCGGTAGCGCTCGCCGTGCGGATGGCGAGCGAGGACTGACGACCGGCATATTGCGCGGGAGGGCCATCCGCAGCGGGGGGTCCGCAGGTCCTGGAGGAGCACAGAATGGCATGGTTCCGGAAACCGAAGAAGCCGATTCAGGCTTCGGAGAGGCGTGACCTCCCCTCCGATGTCTTCGACAAGTGCGAGGGGTGCGGTGAGATCCTGTACCGGGAGAAGCTGCTTCAGAATTTGAAGGTGTGCCCTCATTGCGATCACCACTTCATGTTCTCCGCGACGGAGTATGTGCAGGTGCTGAGCGACGAGGGAAGCTTTGAGGAGTTGGGGCGGGGTCTTCGTTCCGCAGACCCTTTGGAGTTCACGGACCTCAAGCCTTATGCCGAACGGCTTGCCGCGGCGGAGCGGAAGGTCGGCGGCGGGGAGGCGGTGGTCACGGGACGAGCCCGGCTCGATGGCAACCCCGTGGCGCTCGGCGTCATGGACTTCCGCTTCATCGGGGGCTCGATGGGCTCGGTCGTGGGTGAAAAGATCGCTCGGGTGGGGCGGCTCGCCCTGGAGGAAGAGCGTCCTCTCCTGCTCGTGTCGGCGTCGGGAGGTGCTCGCATGATGGAGGGCACCTACTCTCTCATGCAGATGGCGAAGACCTCCGCGATGCTCGCCCGACTGCACGAGGCGTCGGTACCGTACATCTCGATCCTCACCCATCCCACGACGGGCGGGGTGACCGCCTCCTTTGCGATGTTGGGGGACGTTCATCTGGCGGAGCCCGGAGCTTTGATCGGTTTCGCGGGCCCTCGCGTGATCGAAGAGACGATCAAGCAGGAGCTTCCCGAAGGCTTCCAACGGTCGGAATTCCTCTCCGAGCACGGGATGGTGGACCGCGTGGTGGACCGACGGAAGCTCCGGGAGACGGTCTGTCTCCTGCTCGGACACATGGCTCCGGAGTGGCGGTCGGAGTGAGCATGCGTCCGGTCGGTGCGTCGGCCGCCGTCGTGGAGCGCGGCCCACGGGAGGAGCTGCTCGCGGAGCGACTCTTCCCTCCGGAGCCGGGGGAGATCCGGTGGGGGCTCGGACGAACCCGCGCGATGCTGTCCGAGCTGGGCGATCCCCATCTCGACTTTGCCGCCATGCACGTCGGAGGCACGAACGGAAAGGGCTCGGTCGCTGCGATCTGGTCTTCCGTGCTGAGGTCGCGCGGCCTTCGGGTGGGGCTCTATACCTCGCCCCACCTGCTCTCGCTTCGGGAACGATTCCAGATCGACGGAACGCCCCTCTCGGAAGAGGTTCTCGCGGGTGCGGCGGACGAGATCCGGCCGGTGCTGGAGCGATGGCGGCCTTCCCACTTCGAGGCCGGCACCGTGCTCGCCTTTCATCTCTTTCGCAAGTATGCGGTGGACGTCGCGGTGGTCGAGGTCGGATTGGGCGGGCGACTCGACGCGACGAATGTCCTCCGGCCGGAGGTCTCGGCAATTACCAGCGTCGCCCTCGACCATGCTGCGTACCTTGGGTCATCCTTGAGCGAGGTGGCACGGGAAAAGGCGGGCATCCTGAAGCCCGACGTCCCTGCGGTCGTGGGCGAGACCCGGAGCCGGATCAGGCCGATCTTCGAGCAGGCGGCACGAGACTCCCGGGCCCCGCTTCACTTCGTCCGCCCGAGGGGGGGACTCCGGGCTCCTCCTGGGCCTCCCGGGAGGACGACGCTGCGGATCGACACCGAAGCGTGGGGTCAGGTGGATCTGACGTCGTCCCTCGTAGGTCCCCATCAGGCCGCGAACGTCAGGGTCGCGGTGCGGGCGCTCGAGCTCCTTCCTCTCTGGCTTCGACCCGACCGGGAGGCTCTGCAGGCCGGCATCGCCGCCGCGAGCCTTCCAGGACGCTTTCAGGTCCTCGAGGCCGAGGGGCGGACGTGGATTCTGGACGTTGCCCACAACCCCGCGGCTGTGCGGGCTCTCATCCGGACCCTTCGCGCCTATCGTCCGTCCCGCCCGGTCGTGCTTCTCGCCGGGATCCTCGGGGACAAAGCATGGACGAAGATGCTTCACCGGCTCCTCGGCGAGGTGGACCGAGCCGTGCTGACCCAGCCTCCCTCCGCGCCGCTCCACCGCAGGTGGGACCTCGAGGCAGCCGGCCGGATGGTGTCCCCCGTCCCCCTCGAGGTCGTCGCCACATTTCACGATGCCGTCGCGGCGGCCGCGCGTGAGCCGGGAGGGACGGTCCTGACCACCGGATCCTTCCCGGTGGTGGCCGACGCAATTCGTGCGCTGGGGCCCGCCGCCTTGCCCCCCTTCCGCGCCCTTCTCTAGATTCGCGCCATGGCAAAAGGAGAAAGTCTCGCCAGATTGCCCGGATTTCGAGATTTCGTGCCGGAAGATCTGGCGTTCCGAGAGCATATCTTCGAAGCGTGGCGCCGGGTTTCCCGGCGCTACGGCTTTTTGGGCTACGATGGCCCGCCCCTCGAGCCGCTGGAGCTCTATACGGAGAAGAGCGGCGACGAGATCGTCGGGCAGCTCTACAACTTCCGGGACAAGGGGGACCGGGAGGTGGCGATGCGACCGGAGATGACGCCTTCGCTCGCTCGGATCCTGGGAGAGCGCAGCCGGTCGATGCCGAAGCCGATTCGCTGGTTCTCGACGCCGCAGCTCTTTCGGTACGAGCGGCAGCAGCGCGGACGCCTCCGGGAGCACTTCCAGTGGAACGTGGATCTCGTGGGCGAAGCGAATGTCGCGGCCGACGTGGAGATCCTCGCGGTCGCCCTCGATGGGCTCAGGGAGCTCGGCCTGACTGCGGAGGATTTCCGTGCACGAGTCTCCGACCGAAGGTTGCTGTCCGCACTCCTCCGAAGCGCGGGCGTTGCGGAGGCTCGGCTCGAGCAGGCGTTCCAGGTCGTGGACAAGGTCGAACGAGAGGCACGGGACCGGAGTCGTGAACGGTTGGAGCGGGAGGTCGGATTGGACCGCGAGGGGGCGAACCGGGTTCTTTCCCTCTTCGATGCTCCCGGCCGGGAGGCCCTCGAGGCAGAATTCGGCGAGGATGCCGAGGTCGCCCCGCTCCTGGGAGAGCTCGGCGAGTACATGGCCTCGCTGGAGGCACTCGGGCTCGGGGACTTCGTAGAGTTCGACCTCACGATCGTTCGGGGCCTCGCCTACTATACCGGAATCGTCTTCGAGCTCTTCGACCGACAGGGCGAGCTCCGGGCGATCTGCGGGGGCGGCCGCTACGACCGCCTCCTCGAGCGGGTGGGCGGGGAGCCACTCCCCGCCGTCGGCTTCGGGATGGGCGACGTCGTTCTGGGCGAGCTCCTCCAGGAACGGAAGCTACGCCCGGAGTTCGCGAGGGGGGTGGACCTCTTCATCGTGACCGTAGGGGACGATCAACGCCCCCTGGCGTTGAAGGTCGCGCGCGCTCAGCGGGAACGCGGGCGCTCGGTCCTCTACGGTCTGCGCCCACAGTCCGTTCGCAAGCAGTTCCAGCACGCGGGCAACGAAGGGGCACGCGCCGTATTGGTGCTCGGGCCGGACGAGGTGGGGCGGGGGGTCGGGGTCCTGCGGGAGATGGCCGGAGGGGAGGAGCGCGAGGTCTCCCTCGAGTCCCTGATGGACGGCACGGAAACCCCGTGATTCCGGGGCCCGAGGCAAACGGAACGGTGGACCGAGGAGCTTGCAGGCAGTGACGAATGACGGGTTCAAGGAGACGCGGAGGACGATGGAGCGGGCAATTCGCCGGCTGAACGCTCTGGAGTACGCGATGCTCCTCGCGGCGGCCTTCTTTGCCCTCGCGGGCGGCGCGGTCGTCGCCTTTCTCCTCGCACCCGCCGGCATCTCCTTCAGGGTTTCATGGGCCGTCGCATCCCTGCTCCTCTTCCTCATCCCGGCTGCGGGAGTGGCAAGACGGGAGGCGGGAAAAGAGCGGCGCGCCGGCGACATCGACAAGGAACGGAGGAACGACGAGGCGAATGGCGGAAGATAAAGGCATCACCCCGCAGAAGCAGGACTTTGCGGCCTGGTACAATGAAGTCGTGCTCCGGGGGGAGCTCGCCGACTACTCGCCCGTGCGGGGAAGCATGGTCATCCGCCCGTGGGGCTACGGGATCTGGGAGAACATGCAGCGCGCCCTCGACGCCCGCTTCAAGGAGACGGGCCACGAGAATGCCTATTTTCCGCTCCTCATTCCGATGTCGTTCATCGAAAAGGAGAAGGAGCACGTCGAGGGCTTCAAGCCCGAGCTCGCAGTGGTCACCCACGCGGGAGGAAAGGAGCTCGAGGAGCCGCTGGTCGTTCGTCCGACGTCCGAGACGATCATCTACTCGATGTACGCGAAGTGGGTGCAAAGCTATCGCGACCTGCCGATCCTGCTGAACCAGTGGGCGAACGTGATGCGGTGGGAGTTGAGGACCCGGCTCTTCCTGAGGACGTCGGAGTTCCTCTGGCAGGAAGGACATACCGCGCACGCTACGGCGGAGGAGGCGGAGGAGGAGACCCGGCGGATGCTGGACGTCTACCGGACGTTCATGGAGGAGTGGATCGCGATGCCGCCCCTGACGGGCCTCAAGACGGAATCCGAGAAGTTCGCCGGAGCCGTGAGGAGCTACGCCTGCGAGGCCCTCATGCAGGACAACCGGGCGCTGCAGGCGGGAACGTCCCACTTTCTCGGGCAGAACTTTTCCCGGCAGTTCGACCTCACCTTCCAGACGGAAGGTGGCGAGGAGGACTATGCATGGAACACGTCCTGGGGGGTCTCGACCCGGCTCGTGGGAGGGATGGTCCTCACCCACGGGGACGATCGCGGCGTGGTCGTCCCGCCCAAGCTGGCTCCGACGCAGGTGGTGGTGATCCCGATCTGGAGGACGGAGGAAGAGGGAACGGCCGTGCGGGAAAAGGCCGAAAGCCTCGCCTTGCGACTGCGCGAGAGAGGGGTTCGGGTTCGCGTCGATGCACGCGACCAGCTCACGCCGGGCGCGAAGTTTTACGAGTGGGAGCGCAAAGGAGTCCCGATCCGGATGGAAGTGGGCCCGAAGGACCTGAAGAAGGAGCAGGTGGTCCTTGTGAGTCGTGTGGAGCTGGCGGGTGAGAAGCGGAAGGCCTTCCTTCCGGAGGGAGAGGCGGTGGAGTCCCTTCCCGGACGGTTGGATGCCTTCCAGACCGCGCTCCTGGAACGGGCCGTCGCGCGCCGGGAGGAGAACTCGTACCGCGGGGTGGAGTCGATTGGTGAGTTAGCCGAGATCATGGAGGGCCCGGGCGGCTTCGTGTATACGGGGTGGAGTGGTGACCCGGAGGTGGAGGAGCGGGTGAAGGCGGAGACGAAGGCGACGATTCGCTGCATCCCGGATCCGGAGTTCCGCTCCAAGAAGGCGCCGACGCGATGTGTCGGAGGGGGCGAGGCCAAGATGGAGGTGGTGTGGGCCAGAGCGTACTGACTCCGATGGTCGCTTTCGATCGACGGGGCGGGGAGCTCCACTGCGGCGATGTTCCACTCGCGACGCTGGCGGAGCGCTTCGAAACACCCCTCTACGTCTACAACCTCGCGGCCGTCGAGGCCCGGGTGAGGGGATTTCAGGAGGCCTTTGGCGAGCTCGACTTCGTGCTCGCCTATGCGGTGAAGGCGAACGGGAATCTGGCCGTATTGAACCGAATCGCCGGCCTCGGAGCGGGGGCGGACATCGTCAGTGGCGGAGAGCTTCAGCGAGCCCTTCGGGCCGGTATCGTGCCGGAACGCATCTTCTTCGCAGGTGTGGGCAAGCGCCGGGAGGAGATGGAGTCGGGCATCAGGGCGGGGATCGGCGCATTCCACGTGGAGAGCGAGGGGGAGCTTCGCCTTCTCGCGCAGGTGGCCGAGGAGATCGGTGTCCCGGCGCCGATCGCGGTGCGCATCAACCCCGACATTCTCTCGCCGGCGTTCCACGAATACACGCAGACGGGCCACGCCTCCTCGAAGTTCGGGATCCCTCCCGAGGTGGCGCGCGAGCTCTATTCATGGGCGCATCGCCACCCGTTTTTGCGCGTTCGTGGGATTGCGGTTCACATCGGCTCGCAGATCCTCGATCCGGCGCCCTACCTCGAGTCGCTCGACTCCGTCCTCGCCCTCGTGGAGGAGCTTGGAGCGGACGGGATCAGGCTCGAGTACCTGGATCTCGGAGGGGGCTTCGGCGTCGGATATGAGGGGGATCCGGGATTGGCGCCCCGCGATTTGGCGATGGCGATCCTTCCCCGGCTCCGGTCGAAGGGGCTGACTCTGGTCCTCGAACCCGGTAGGACGATCGTCGGGGAGGCCGGAGTGCTCCTCACCCGGGTCCTGCAGGTGAAGCGCTCCGGTGGGAAGGTCTTCGTCGTGACGGACGGTGGGATGACGGAGCTCCTGAGGCCGAGCCACTACGGAGGGTTCCACCGGGTGGAGCCCGTCGTCCTCCAGGAGGACCGCCCGGAAGAGCGGGTCGACGTTGTGGGCCCCGTGTGCGAAACCGGAGACTTCCTGGCCCGCGATCGGGTGCTTTCGCTTCCCCGGCCCGGGGAGCTGCTCGCGGTCCGGACTGCAGGGGCGTACGGCTTCAGCATGGCATCGAACTACAACGCCCGATGCCGCCCTGCGGAGGTGGTCGTGGACGGGAGCCGTGTGCACCTGGCGAGGCGCCGAGAGACCCACGAGGACCTCGTGCGGGGGGAATCGATCCCTCGCTGGACGGCTGCGGCCGACGGCTGAACTGCGGGCCGGCGGCGCGTTCGTTCCCTCATCCCTGCGTTCCTCACCTGCCCCGGGGCACGGCGAAGGTCGACGGCCATTCGGTCGCCCCCAACGGTTTGGCCCCCTCGTCTGTCCTATCAGGTTGAAGTGCCTCGTGAAACCCGAAAATCGAATTCCCAGCGAACCGGATACCATCGTGACAGGGTTCGAAGGAGTGATCGCATCGTGCAACGAAGGGTTTTCGCCCCTCGAACGTGTCTGCTCGTGGCGGCGATCGTGGCAGGAGGTGGGTTCGCCGCCCCCGATGGAGCGGCCGGGCAACTGTCGTTCCCCGAGGGGCCGGAGGAGCTGACCCTGGAGGAGGCCCTTCGCCTCGCCCGGGAGCACAACCCCGACTTCCGGACCCAGGAGCGTCAGCTCGAAACCGCCGACCTGGAAGTGGGGGAGGCGTGGGGTGGTCTCATGCCCAGCGCCAACCTCTCGAACAACTATGGATTCCAGGCCTCCGGGGAGCGCCGGTTCGGGGACGTGCGTCTGGGTGAGCAGCCGGAAATCCTTTCGTCCTCCTATTCCCTGGGGCTCTCCCTCACGTTGAATGGGAGCAGCCTCCTCAGGCCGGGGCAGGCGCGGCGAGAAGCGCGGGCCGCGGAAGCCCGCGTTTCGGGTGCCGCCGTCGGCCTGCAGGCGGAAATCACCGATGCCTACCTGTCGGTCCTCGAGGCCGACGCGGAGGTGGACCAGGCGCGTGCGGCGCTCGAGCGAACCGGCCTGAACGTCCGCGAGGCCAGGGCGAGGGTGGAGGTGGGGGCTGCTACGCCGCTCGACATTCGGAGAGCCGAGGTCCAGGAAGGGCAGGCGGAGGTCCTGCTGGTACAGGTCGAGAACCAGGCAATCTCGGCCCGCCTCGCGCTCGGGCGCCTCGTCGGGGTGAGTCTCGACGAGGAGGTCCACCTGATCACCGATTTCGAGCTCTTCGATCCGGACCTCGACATGGACGACCTGGTGCAGCGGGCGATCGATGGGAATCCGGTGCTCCACGCGTCGCGCCTCTCCGCGGATGTCGCGGAAGGAGGGATTCAGAGTGCCCGGAGCCAATACCTCCCCAGCGTCAGTCTCTCCGCGGGCCTCAGCGCGTCCGTCTTCCAGGCCGGGACGCTCTCGCCGCTCGTGGAGGATCGGCTTCAGCAGCGGGGAGGCCAGTTTGAGTCGTGCGTCGAGGACAACCGGATCCGGGAGCTTCTCGGGGACCCGCCGCGGAACTGCCAGCCCCTGAATCCGGCGGATCCGTCGGTTCGGGCGGATGTCCGGCAACAGATCGAGGCGGAGAACTCCGGCTTTCCGTTCGGCTACGACCGACAGCCCTGGAACCTCTCGCTGACGATCTCACTTCCTCTCTTCACCGGCTTCTCGCGGGGTCGGCAGGTGGAGCGGGCGCGCATCGATCACGCGAATGCCAACGAGCAGGTCCGTGCGGAGGAGCTTCGGCTCCGCTCCGAGGTGAACCAGGCGGCCCGGGGGGTCGAGACGGCTCGGAGGACAGTGGAGCTCCAGGGACGCGTGAGGGAGACGGCGGCGGAGGAGCTCCGACTCGCTCAGGAGCGCTTCCGCCTCGGGCTCGCGTCCTCGATCGAGATGGCTGACGCCCAGGCCACCCTTTCCCAGGCGGAACGGGACGAGATCACAGCGACCTACCAGTTCCACCAGTCCGTTGCGGCGCTCGAAGCGTTGATCGGTGGTGCGGTGCGCTGATGAGCCCAGGGTCCGATGAGTTGGAGGAGGGAAGGGAGGACGAAGCGAAGCCGGGATACATGGACAAGCGGGAGGCGGCGATGAGATACGGTGTGCACGGCCCGAGTGGCCGAAGAGGATCGTGGGCGGCGGCGGGGGCGTGCCTGACGGCCGCCCTGCTCGTCCTGGCGGGGTGTGGGGACGGGGAAGCGGCGCCCGGCCCCGGGGCCCGAGGCGGCGGTCCTCCGGGAGCCGGCGAAGGGGGGGCTCCCGGTGCGCGGGCGACACCGGTCTCGGTGCGCGTCGCCGAGGCGGGCGATCTCGAGGTCACACTTCGCGCCTCCACTACCCTCCGGGCGAGAGAGCGGGTGGACGTGGTGCCGAAGCAGACGGGGATGATCTCCGAGATCCGGGTCGAGGAAGGGGAACGCGTCGCCGAGGGTGCCGTGCTCGCTCGCCTGGACGACGCGGAGTGGCGGTATCAGGCGGAGCAGGCGGAGGCACGCGCCAGAGCCGCTCGCGAAGCGGTCGAGCGGGGGCGGGCCCTCCGGGAGCTGGATCTCATGTCGGATCAGGAGGTGGAGAGCCTCGCGTCGGACGCTCAGGTGGCCGAGTCCGAAGTGGCGCTTGCACGCCTTCGGGTCGAGAACGCAAGCATCCGCTCCCCCATTGCCGGCACGATTACGCACCGTTTCATCGAGCGCGGTCAACAGGTGAACACGTCCGATCCCGTATTCGGCGTAGCCGATATGGATCGGCTGCAGGCTCAGCTCGCGGTTCCGGAGCGTGAGATCCACCGGGTCGAAGTGGGCCAGCTCGGGCGCATTCTCACGGAAGAGGGCGGCCAGCCCGTGGCCGAGGGCCGCGTGGAGCGGATTCGTCCCGTTGTGGAGGAGGCGAGCGGAACCGTTCTCGTGACCGTGGCCCTGGAAGCCCGCTCCGGTGACCAGCCTCTCCGGCCCGGGCAGTTCGTGAACGTGGACCTGGTGACGGAGACGCTGACCGGCCGGATCACCCTTCCCCGGACCTCCGTGCTCGTGGACGGGGCCGCCCCGCGGGTCTTCCTCGCCCGCGGGGGGGTCGCGGAGGAGCGGGAGGTCACGCTCGGCTACTCGCGGGGGGAGCGGGTGGAGATCCGTTCGGGCCTCGAGCCGGGGGACACGGTCGTCGTGGTAGGCCAGGACAACCTCCGTGGGGACGCGGCGGTCCGGGTGATGCAGATCGACGGTGATCCGATCGAAGCCGGGCCTCGGGCGGTGGAGGTCGAGGCCGAGGCAGGGGAGGGCCAGGGTCCGCAAGGTGAGCGTTCACCCCCCGAGGGCGGCCAACGGCCGACAGGGGAGGCGGGTGGAGGAGGGCGTTGAAGCTCGTAGATTTCTCCACCGCCCGGCCCGTGGCGGTGTCGATGGCGTTCATTGCCGTCCTCGTCTTCGGGGGCGTGTCCTACTCGCAGCTCCAGATGGACCTCCTCCCGGACCTCTCCTTTCCCACGGTCACGATCGAGACGACGTACGATGGAGTGGGGCCGAGGGAGATCGAAAGCCTCATCTCACGGCCGATCGAGGAGGCGATCTCGGTCGTCCAGGGTGTGGAACAGGTCACCTCCCGCTCCAGGCCCGGCCGGTCCGACATCACCGTTCAGTTCCGGTGGGGCACGGACATGGATTTCGCGGCGCTCGACCTCCGCGAGCGACTCGACCTGATCAACCTCCCACCGGATGCCGGCCGCGCCACCATCGCCCGCTACGATCCGGCGTCGGAGCCGGTGATCCGGTTCGCGCTCATCTCTGCCCGTCCCCTCGATCCTCGCGTGGGCGCGGACCGGACGGAGTTGATGGCGCTCCGCTGGCTTGCGGAGGAGCAGGTGCGACGGGCCCTCGAGGGGATCGAAGGCGTGGCTGCGGTCCGCGTCACGGGTGGGCTCGAGGAGGAGGTTCACGTCGAGGTGGACGAGAGCCGCCTCGCTCAGGCGGGCATCCCGTTCGGCCAGGTGGGGTCCCGGCTGGCGGCGGAAAACATCAATCTGGCCGGTGGCGTCCTCGAAGAGGGGGACGCGCAGTACGTGGTCCGTACCGTCAACGAGTTCATCGAGGTCGACGAGATGCTCCGCGTGGTCGTGGGGAGCGCGGGGGGCGAACCCGTGCTTCTGGGAGACGTCGCCGAGGTGAGGCGGGAGGCCGCTGAGCGGGAGACCGTCTCTCTCGTGAACGGCAACGAGGCGGTAGAGATCGCTGTGCTGCGGGAGTCTACAGCGAACATCGTCGATCTCTCCCGCTCCGTCCGGGACCGGCTGGAGGCCCTGCAGGCGGATCTCCCGTCCGGCGTGTCGACCACAGTGGTCACGGACCAGTCCACCTTCATCGAGCGGGCTGTGGGAGACGTGCGGAAGGCGGCGATCCTCGGCGGGTTCTTCGCCGTCCTCATCCTCCTCCTCTTCCTGAGGCACCTGCCGACGACCCTGATCGTGGTCACCGCGATCCCGATCTCGGTCATCGCGACCTTCGTTTTGATGTTCTCCCGGGACATCACCCTGAACATCATGTCCCTCGGCGGCCTCGCACTCGGCGTCGGGATGCTGGTCGACAGCGCGATCGTCGTTCTGGAATCGATCGCACGGGAACGGGAAAGCGGGAAGGGGCCTCTCGAAGCCGCCCGGGACGGGACCGACCGTGTGGGGCGAGCGGTCATCGCTTCGATCCTCACGACGGTCGCGGTCTTCCTCCCGATCGTCTTCGTCGAAGGGGTCGCGGGGCAGCTCTTCGGGGACCAGGCGTGGACCGTCTCCTTCGCGCTGATCTCGTCGCTCGTCGTCGCGCTCACCCTGATTCCGATGCTCGCGGCCCGCGGCGAGGGCGCGCAGGCGCGGATGGGGGAGGCGAAGACCCCCGGCCGGGTCGGGAACGTAATGGCAAAGGGGACCGGCGGAGTCCTGAGGGGTGCAGGCGGGCTCCTGCGCGCCGCGAGCGCGGGGCTCCGTCCCATCGGGAATGCGTTCGACCGGGTGTACATGGCGGTGGAGGACCGGTATCCGAGGTGGCTCGACAGGGTGCTCCGGCGTCCGATCGCCGTCCTCGGGGTGGCTCTCGTCGTCTTCGCGGCGGGAGTCGCGTTGATTCCGCGGGCAGGTATCTCCCTGGTCCCCGAACTCTCCCAGGGAGAGCTCGTCGTGGAGCTGGAGGCGGCTCCGGGAACGAGCCTCACCCGGATGGAAAGCCTGGCGCGGCAGGCGGAGGTGATCGCTCTCGAGGTTCCCGAGGTCCAGGAAGTCTTCACGAACGTAGGAGTCCGAGGAGGAGCGGGAACCCTCGGGCGGACGGGAGAGCGCTCACTCCATGCGGCGACCCTGCTCGTCCGACTCGACCGGATCGGGGTCGGGGAGGACCGATTGGCTGCGGAGATCTCGGACAGACTGTCCGACCTGCCCGGCCTCCAGGTCCGGGTCGACCGGCCGCAGCTCTTCACGATGAACGCGCCGCTCGAGGTCGAAGTGCGTGGATTCGAGCTCGGACTCCTGAACGACGTCGCGGGAGATGTGCGTGAGCTGCTGCGCTCACTCCCGGGCGTGGCGGGGGTGGAGGAGGAGCGCCGGCAGGGCACTCCGGAGATCGCGATCCGGTTCGACCGGGAGCGCCTCGCGCGCCAGGGGCTGACGGTTGGCGACGCCGCAGGGGCCTTGCAGGCGCGGGTCCGGGGGTCCGCTGCGACGGAGTTCGCCGAACGGGACCGCGACCTGAACGTCCTGGTTCGGGCGCGCGAAGGTCAGCGCGCCACGCTCGAAGACCTCGCCAACCTCCGAATCGACATCCCGGGTGGGGGAAGCCTCCCGCTTTCCTCCGTGGCCACGCTCGGGTTCCAGGAGGGGCCTGCGGAGATCGTTCGGCGCGGCGGCTCGCGGGTCGCTCTGGTCGAGGCCCGGACGACGGGCACGGACCTGGCGGGCACGATCTCCCGGGTGGAGACGGCCGTCCGGGGGATCCAGGTTCCCCCGGAGCTCTCGGTGGCCGTCGCGGGACAGTCGCGGGACCTGAAAGAGTCCGTGCGGTCGATGCAGCTCGCACTCCTCCTCGCGATCTTCCTCGTGTATCTCGTGATGGCGAGCCAGTTCGAGTCGTTCCGGCTTCCTGGTGTGATCCTGGCTTCCGTGCCGCTCGCCCTCCCCGGAGCTGTGGCGGCACTATGGCTTACCGGGCATTCGATCTCCGTCGTGGCGCTCATCGGTATGGTCATGCTCGTCGGGATCGTCGTAAACAACGCCATCGTCCTGGTGGACTACGTGAACGTCCTTCGCCGCGACGAGGGACTGCCGCTGGACGAAGCCCTACGAAAGGCGGGGCGTGTCCGCCTGCGGCCCATTCTGATCTCGACGTTGACGACGGTACTCGCCCTCCTTCCCCTGGCACTGATCCCGGGGGAGGGTGCGGAGCTCAGGGTGCCGCTCGCCATTCCAGTGATCGGGGGGCTCCTCTTCTCCACCCTGCTCACCCTCTTCGTCGTGCCCGTGCTCTACCGGTCGTTCGAGATCCGGGGGGAGTGCGCGCGGGTGGAGGCGGAGTCGGGGTCCCGGGAACGGACGGGTGGCGGTCCGGTCGGCAGCGGGGAAGAGCCGGCTCCGGGGCCGGCATGATCGGGGCCCCGGCAGCATGAGCAGGCTCACGACGTATACCCTGGGAGCATAGAGGATGTCTCTACCGCGCTTTGCCGTTCGCCGGCCCGTCACAACCGGAATGCTCGTCGTGGCGGCGATCGTGATGGGTGGGATCTCGATGGAGCGGATCTCCCTCGACATGTTCCCCTCCTTCGAGCGCCCCGTGATCATGGTCACGGTCCCGTACCCGGACGCCTCTCCGGCCGAGGTGGAGCGACGGATTGTGCGCCCCATGGAAGAGGGGCTCGGAACCGTGCGGAGGCTCGACGCCATCCGCTCCACGGCGAGCCAGAACCAGGCGAGGGTGGAGCTGGAGTTCCAGCCGGGCACGGACATGGATCTCGCGGCGCTCGAGGTGCGGGAGCGGGTGGAGCAGATCCGGCGCGACCTCCCCGCCGATGTCCAGCGGGTGAACATGAGGCGGTTCTCTTCGGACGAGCAGCCCGTGCTGCGGGGTGCGATCTCGTGGGAAGGGGATCCGGGCCTACTCACCGAACTCGTGGAGCGGAGGGTGGAGCCGGCGCTTCTCCAGATCCCCGGGGTGGCCCAGGTCGACTTCTCCGGGCTCGAGGCTCGCGAGGTTTCGATCGAGTTGGACCAGGACCTCATGAGGGCCCAGGGCATCACCCTCACGCAGGTGAGCAGCGCCCTCCAGCGAGGGAACCAGGATTACTCCGCGGGCGATGTGGATCTCGACGGGACCCGCTTTCTGGTCCGGGCGGAGGGTCAGCTCGAGAGCGCGGAGCAGATCGAGCGCCTTCCCCTGAACCAGGCAGGCGTGCGCCTCGGGGATGTGGCGACGGTGCTCTACGATTTCCCGGAGCGGGACTTCTTCTACCGCCTGAACGGGCTCGAGGCACGACAGGTCGAGATCTACAAGGAGTCCGACGCGAACATCGTGGAGGTCGCGCGCGCAGCGAAGGCCGCTCTCGCGGACATCACGGAGCAGTCGGGGATGGAAGGACTCGGCTTCAGCCTCTGGCAGGACCAGTCCGAGGGGATCCTCGACATCCTCTGGCTGCTGGGGAGCGCCGGCGTCTTCGGGGGCCTCCTCGCCGTAACCGTCCTCTTCGCCTTCCTCCGACGCCTCACCCCGACCTTGATCGTGGCGGCGGCAATTCCCGTCTCCCTCGTCTTCACCGTGGCCATTCTCTACGTGGCCGGTAACACGTTGAACGTGATCACCCTCTCCGGGCTCATGCTCGCGGTGGGGATGCTCATCGACAACGCCGTCGTGGTCGTGGAGAACATCTTCCGGCACCGGGAACTGGGCGCGGGTCCCGACGAAGCGGCAGTGGACGGGGCGAACGAGGTCGGGCTCGCGATCCTCTCGGGTACGCTCACCACGGTGATCGTCTTCACCCCCCTCTTCTTCCTGCCGCCCAATCAGATGGGCACCCAGCTGAGCGCGTTCGGGACGAGCATCTCGTTCACGATGCTGGCCTCTCTCGGCATCGCCTTCACACTCGTCCCCCTTCTCGCCCTTCGGCTCCTGCGTGGAACGATGCCGGAGCCGGGCCGCGTCATGCAGTGGCTGAACGGGACGTACCGAGGGGCGCTCGACCGGATGCTCGACCACCGGTACCTGACGGCGGGATTGGGTTTGGTGGTCTTCGCTGCCGGCGGCATCCTGCTCTGGCAGCTCCCCCGCGACCTGATGCCGGAAGAGGACAACCGGTTCATCCGGATGGGGGTGACGACGCCGCGCGGGATTTCCGTCGAGGAGCGGAGCCGGATCTTCGCTGAAGCCGAGAGCGCCCTGGTCGAGAGAGCGGACGAGCTCGAGATCCAGCACGTCTCCACCTTCTCCGGCGAAAACTTCTCCAACATCTTTATAAGCCTCATCCCATACTCGGAGGGTGCCGGACGTCCGACGGCAGAAATCTCGATGGAGATGCAGGATCTTCTTCCCGTCATTCCGGGCGTGGAGTGGAGACAGAGGCGTGGGTTCGGGCGCGGGGCCCAGGTCCAGGTTCGGCTGATCGGAGAAAGCACGCAGGAGCTGGCGCGCCTTTCCGAGCTCGTGGAGCTCCACCTGGAAGCGGAGATTCCCGGTGTCACGAACCTCGACAACTCGCTCGAGGCCGGGAACGAGGAGGTCCGCGTCCGCGTGGACCGGAGAGCCGCGGAGCGGCAGGGCCTCACCTCACAGGAGGTCGCCCAGGCCGTTTCCGGGGCGCTGCGGGGGGAGGTCGCGAGCCGCTTTCGGTCCGGGGACCGGGAGGTCGATGTGCTCATCCAGCTCCGCGACGAGGACCGGGTCTCGATCGCTCAGCTCGGAAACCTCGCCGTGGGAACCGCGGACGGGCGAAGCGTGCCCCTCGGAACCGTCGCGGACGTGCAGGTCGTCGGCGGACCCCAGAGCATCCAGAGGGAGAACCGGCAGACCGCCGTCACCGTCTCCGGCGAGCTCGCGCCGGGGATGAACCGGGACGAGGTGATGGAGCAGGTTGAGGTCGCGATGGCCGGGTTCAACCTTCCCCCCGGGTATCAGTGGGATCTCGGGCGTCGGTGGGGTGAGGAGCAGGAGCAGTTCGGTGACATGGCGATCGCGGGAGCCCTGGCGCTCGTCCTGATCTATCTGATCCTCGCCGCTCTCTTCGAGAGCCTGGTCCTCCCTCTCATCATCTACTTCTCGATTCTCTTCGCCGTGCCGGGGCTCGGCCTCATCTTCCTCTTCACCGGAACGAGCTTCTCGATCCTCTCCTTCCTCGGAATCCTGATCACGGTGGGGATCGTCGTGAACAATTCGATCGTGATGATCGACCTCGTGAACCAGCTTCGGCGTCGCGGCCTCGAGCGGAGGGACGCCCTTCTGGAGGGATGTACGGCCCGATTGCGACCGATCCTGATGACGAGCCTGACCACGGTCATCGGGCTCGTCCCGATGGCCTTCATGGCGAGCGAAGGGATGGGCCAGATGTTCGCGCCCATCGGTCAGGCGGTGATCGGGGGGCTTACCGCGTCGACGATCCTTACCCTCGCCCTCACGCCGACCCTCTACGCCTGGCTCGATGACATCGGAGCCTGGGTGCGGGCCGTATTCGGGAATGCGATCGCCGCTTCGAGGCTCACCCGCGAGGAGCCGTCACCCGAGCTTGCGGTGAGCCGCTCCCGCATCGAGGCGGAGGGGTAGCGTCCCCTCGCCGAGTCGCTCGGTCGCGCCCCACTTCGGCGCCGGGAACCTTTCCGGTGTCGAGGGCGTACGCGGCGGCGTCTCGGCACCCCCTCGCGCCCCAGGGGGCATCGGCGCTCCTCGACACGTAGAGGCCAGCTCTTTTGGATCAGCACCGTCAGCACGACCGCATTCTGATCCTGGATTACGGGTCCCAGTACACCCAGCTCATCGCACGGCGGATCCGGGAGGAACGGGTCTACTGCGAGATCCATCCCCCCACACACGGGCTCGATTGGATCCGGGAGTGGAACCCGAACGGCATCGTGCTCTCGGGCGGCCCGTCCTCCGTCTATGGCACGGACGGTCCGACTGCGGATCCCGAGCTCCTCCGGATGGGGATCCCGATTCTCGGGATCTGTTACGGCATGCAGCTCGTGGCCCACCTCGAGGGGGCCGAGGTGGAGCAGGGGCGGCGGGAGTACGGTCGTGCCGAGCTGACCATCGTCGAGCCGGACGAGCTCTTCGACGGGTTCGATCCGGCGGAGCCCACGACGGTCTGGTGCTCCCACGGGGACCACGTCGATGCCCCTCCTCCGGGCTACCGCATGCTCGCCTCGACCCCCACGCTTCCAGTCGCGGCCTTTCGGGCCGAGGACCGAGAGGTGTATGGGGTTCAGTTCCACCCCGAGGTGGCACACACCCCGCGTGGGGAGGAGGTCCTCTCCAACTTTCTCTTCAAGATCTGCCGCTGCACACCCACCTGGACGGCCGGAGCGTTCATCGATGAGACCGTCGCGCAGATCCGGGAGCAGGTCGGGGATCGCGCGACGGTGTGCGGCCTTTCCGGAGGGGTGGACTCCTCGGTGGCCGCGACGCTCGTGTACCGTGCGATCGGAGAGCAGCTCACCTGCATCTTCGTGGACAACGGAGTGCTCCGGAAGGGCGAGCGGGAGGCAGTGGAGCGGACCTTCCGGAAGCACATGGGAATGCGTCTCATCGTCGTGGATGCCCGGGCCGAGTTCCTCCGCGCGCTCGAGGGAGTGACGGATCCGGAGGCAAAGCGCGTGGCGGTGGGGAACACGTTCATCCGCGTCTTCGAGCGGGTGGCGGAGGAGGAGGGGACGGACGCGGGCTTCCTCGTGCAGGGGACGCTCTATCCGGACGTGATCGAGTCCCTGGCGGTCCGGGGACCATCAGCCACGATCAAGACCCACCACAACGTCGGTGGCCTACCGGAGGAGATGCATTTCGCGCTCGTCGAGCCCCTGAGGGAGCTCTTCAAAGACGAGGTGCGGCAGGTGGGACGGGAGCTGGGGCTGCCCGAGGAGTTCGTCGGGCGCCACCCCTTTCCGGGCCCGGGCCTCGCGATCCGGGTGCTGGGCGAGGTCACGGAGGAGCGTCTGCACGTGCTTCGGGAGGCGGATGCCATTTATCTCGAGGAGATTCGCGCCGCCGGGCTGTACGACGATATCTGGCAGGCCTTCGCCGTCCTCCTCCCCGTGCGCTCCGTCGGGGTGATGGGGGATGCCCGGACGTACGAGGACGTCGTGGCCCTCCGAGCGGTGACGTCACGGGACGGGATGACGGCCGACTGGTACCACTTTCCGCACGAGGTGCTGGCTCGGATCAGCACGCGGATCATCAACGAAGTGGCCGGGGTCAACCGCGTCACGTACGACATCAGCTCCAAGCCCCCGGCCACGATCGAGTGGGAATGACTCCCGGGACGCCACGGATCACACCATAAACCATCATTGACTGCGGCCGTCGCACTAAAGTAGTGCAGTGGGATGTCGGGAGCCGGAGCTCAGGGGGCGAGCGAACCCCCCTCTTCTGGCAGAAAGAGGGCAGAATGCGTTCGGGGTACGGGGCTTGCACCCGGTCCGGCTGCTCGCTCCCGGGAGTGCACTGTGGAGCTGCTCCTGGCGGGCTGCAGATCGCTCAGGGGGCTGATGGAGTGAGGGCATTTCGGGTACGGGTGAATACTTGAACGGGGGGACAGGATGAAGAACGGGCTGTTCGGACTCATGGTGGTGGGACTGCTGGCCATCTCCGCCGCACCGGCACAGGGACAGGTTGCGTGGGAGTCGCCCATGCTCCTGGGGCCGGCCAGCCCGGCCGGATGGGGCGTGTTCCTCGTCGACCCCTCGCCACGAAGCGGGATCGGGGTCCTCACCACCTTCCGAAGCGCGGATGCGCCGGCGGGGCTTGGATACCGATTGGGGCTTGCCGAGGGAGCGCGTGATCGTCTCGCCGTATACGGCGGGATCGACGTTTCGGGCTTCCTCGTTCGTCATTCCCCCGACTTTCCGCTCGATGTGATCTGGCTCGCCGGCGCGGGGTTCGGCGCGGGCGATCACTTCCGGTTGGGCTTTCCCCTGGGCGCCGCGATCGGGAGGATGTTCGACGCCGATGGGGTCGTCTTCCACCCCTACGCCGCTCCCCGCGTCGTGCTCGACGCATTCATCGGGAGGGACCGGCCGGACGACAACCTCGATCTCGCGCTCGTCGTGGACCTTGGGATCGACGTGGCGTTTCAGCCGAACTGGGCCGTCCGCTTCGGAGCTTCGGTCGGAGACCGCTCCGCCCTGGCGATCGGAATGAGCTTTCGCGTCTTCTGAGGATGGGGGATGGAAGGAGGCGTACGCCTCTCGTCGAGGTGGGCGTCCACACCGGCATTCAGGGGCCCGGACCCTCCTCCTCCCCGTCCTCCGTGTCCTTCGGACGCGAGGCTTCCTCGAGAAGCTCCTCGTCTACGGCCCGAATCCTCCGGTGCGCTTCGTCCCAGATGCGCTTCATGTAGTGGACGTCCGTCCCATGCACTTCGACGAAGCGCAGTAGCTCCTCCTCCGTGACCTGATGCTCCTCGAGGATTCGGCGCCGGTCGACGGAGGAGAGCTCGCCGGTGGGCCCACCCAACGCTTCCACGCGCAGGTCCACGTATACGGCGATGAAGACTTCCTCGTCGATCGTCTCGGCGCCGGCCCCCAGAAAGGGGAGCTCGCCGCAGCCCCCCGTCCCGAAGATGAGGAGGAGGAGGGGGAGCGCGCGTGCGGCACGCAGGAGTGGGCTCGAGGACACGAAGACGTCCAGGTGAAGGCGAACATGGGAAGACGCGTGGAACGGTCGCTTCCTTCGGGCACGAAGGTGTGGGGCCCTCCTCCCACCGTCAACGGCCGAGGGAGAGGCGGTGGAACCCCCGCTTCCGAAGTTGCCAGGGTTTGTGAACGGCACGTACGTTCCCACGTTCCCCGACCCGAACCCGTACACGCGAACCCACCAGAACGCTCCGGAGTCCCCGATATGCTTCGTCATCGTTCGAGAGCCGCTGGATTCGGCGCGCTCGCGGTCCTCCTCCTTCTCCCCGGCCTCGCGTCGGCACAGGAGGTCCCTTCTCCGGAAGAGGTGCTCGGGTACCCGCTGGGCGAACATTTCACGGACGTGGCCGGGATCGAGCGCTACATGCGGACGCTGGCGGAAGCTTCCGACCTCGTTTCGGTCGAAGAGTACGGCCGCTCCGTCCAGGGCCGTCCGCTTCTCCAGGTCCTGATCGCTTCCCAGGAGCACAGGGCGCGACTCGACGAGATCCTCGAGCTCAACCGGGAGCTCACCCTCCCCGAGACGTCCGCGCAGCGCGCGGAGGAGATCATCGCCGGCAACCCGGCGGTCGTCTACTTCTCCTACGGAGTACATGGGAGTGAGAGTTCGTCTCCGGAGACGGCCCTCTGGACCACGTGGGAGCTCGCCGCGGGGGGAGGGGAAGTGGATGGTGTTCTGGACTCCCTCGTCGTCGTCGTGGATCCTGCGCTCAACCCGGACGGCCGGGACCGCTGGGTGAACTGGTTCCGTGAGTCCCGGACGGAGCGGCCGAGCGCGAGCGTGCAGGCGCGTGAGCGCCGGGAGCCGTGGCCGGGAGCCCGGGTCAACCACTACCTCTTCGATCTCAACCGCGACTGGACGTGGGCGAGCCAGCCCGAAACCCGGAGTCGCCTCGCCACGTGGGACCGGTGGAACCCCCAGGTGCACGTCGACTTCCACGAGATGGGTTACACCTCGACCTACTTCTTCTTTCCCGCCGCCCCGCCCATCAATCCGATCTTTCCCGACCACGTCCTCGAGTGGGGAGAGCGCTTCGGGGAGGGGAATGCACGGGCGATGGACCAGGCCGGTCGCTTCTACTACACGGGCCAGGACTACGATCTCTTCTATCCCGGATACGGGGACTCGTGGCCCTCGCTGCTCGGAGCGATCGGAATGACCTACGAGCAGGCGGGCGGAGGGTTCGGCGGGATCGCGATCGAACGACCCGATGGAACGGTGCTCACGCTCGAGGAGCGTGCAGAGGGGCACTGGATCACGGGACGGGCGACCCTTCGCACCGCGGCCGAGGGGAAATCAGAGCTCCTTCGTGGCTTCGCCGAGTTGCACAGGAACGTCGACGAGGGGCTGAGCGACATCGTCCTCGTTCCCGGTGAGGACCCGCACCGGGTGGATGCGCTGGTCCGGCTTCTCAGGACGCAGGGGGTCGAGGTGGAGCGGGCCGGTTCGGACTTCGGCCTCTCGACGCAGCCGCACGCGGGGTTCGACGCCCGCTCCGACTTCGCGGCGGGCACCTACCTCGTCCGTGCCCGGCAGCCGAGGGGCCGACTGGCTGGAGCCCTCCTCGCCGAGGAGCACCACCTCGACGCCACGTTCTCCTATGACATCAGCTCGTGGTCGCTCCCGTATGCCTATGGAGTCGAGGCGTACTCGGCGACCGGGAGCATTCCGGACGCATCGTGGGAGGCCGTGGGGGAGGTTCCGGACCGAAGCGACGGACCCCCGGCGGCTCGGGGAACGTACGGCTACCTGCTCGAGCCCCACTTCGATCACATGCCGTCCCTCCTCCGGTTCCTGGAAGAAGGAGGGCGGGCGTATTCGATGGCGGAGACGTTCGCTCTGGAGGGGAGTGAGTACCCGCGCGGGACCTTCCTCCTCCCTCGTTCCACGAACGACGAGCTCGAGTCGCGCCTCGAGCGGTCGGGGCTCCAGGCACGGGTCACCCCGATCGGTACCGCGCGCGCGGATTCCGGGCCCGATCTCGGAACCCGGGACGCGGCCCCCGTGCACCTGCCGCGTCTCGCCCTCCTGGTCGGAGAGGGTACGCAGGCTGCCTCTGCAGGTGCGCACTGGTTCTTCCTCGAGCGGGTGCTCGATATGCCCTTCGACCTCGTCGACGTCTCCGACGTCTCTTCGGTGGAGCTCGCCGACTACGATGTGATCGTCGTGCCCGGTGCGGGAGGTGGTCTTTTTTCGGTCCTCGGCGAAGGGGGGATGGACCGGCTGGATTCCTGGGTCCGGGGTGGCGGCACGGTGGTCGCAGTCGCGGGCGGGGCCCACGCTCTCGCGGGTCCCCTCGCCGAGGTCGAGCTTCGCGAAAGAGAGGAGGAGCTGGAGCGGGACGACGAGCTTCGGCGCGCACTTCGCACGCGGGAAGAGCGGGAGCTCGCCGAGTGGGAGGACCGGATTCCGGGGACGATCCTGGAGGCGACCCTCGACCCGGGGCACCCCCTCGCCTTCGGTGCGGGGGCACCCCCGTCGCCGGAGCGGATGTTCGTCCTCTCGACCGGATCCGCGTTCGAGCCGGCCGAAGACTTCGAGTCGGCGGCGTACTTTCCGGAGGAGGTCCAAAGGGTGAGCGGTCTGATCTCGGATGAAAACCTCGAACAACTCGAGCAGAGCAGCTGGCTCGTCCAGAAGCGGGTAGGCGGGGGCTCGGTGATCCTCTTCGCGGACGATCCCCTCTTCCGCATGCTCTGGTACGCCGGCCATCAGCCGTATGTGAACGCAATCCTCCTGGGGCCGGCTTTCTGATCCGAACCCGCCGTGTGGGAGCGGGGTAGCCCTGCGGCATGACATGCCTGGCGAAGCTCATGACCTGCGTGGCAAAGCTTCCGACGCGCCCGTGTAGCGGCGCCCTTCTGGTTCTCCTCCTCTCGCTCGCAGGGTGCGCCGTGAATCCGGCCACGGGAGAGCGGCAGCTCGTGCTCTTCAGTGAGAGCCAGGAGATCCAGATCGGGGAGGACGCGGACCAGGACATCACCGCGAGCCTCGGCATCTACGAGGACGAGGCGCTCGAGACCCTCGTCTCCGATCTGGGGCAGCGAATGGGCCGAGCATCGGAGCGCCCGGACCTGCCATGGACGTTCCGCGTCCTCGACGACCCGACGATCAACGCCTTCGCTCTCCCGGGTGGTTACATCTACCTGACTCGGGGCATTCTGGCCCACCTTACCTCGGAAGCGGAGGTCGCGGGGATTCTCGGCCACGAGATCGGCCACGTCACGGCACGGCATGGGATCGTCCGCCTGACCCAGGCCCAGATCACCCAGCTCGGCCTGGGCGCTGCGATGATCCTCGCGCCCGAGCTTCAGCCGTTCGGTGAAGCCGTGGGGGTCGGGGTCCAGCTCCTCTTCCTCCGAAACTCCCGGAGCGCGGAGCGGCAGGCGGATGAGCTCGGGATCGAGTACATGCGAAACCTGGGCTACGATCCGCGGGAACTCGCCCGCGTCTTCACGATGCTGGCGCAGGCTTCGGGGGCCCGGGACGGGGACCGGATTCCCGGGTTTCTCTCGACCCATCCCGATCCGCTCGAGCGACGGGACGAGGTGCTTCGTCGGGTGGAGGAGGCGGGAGAGGACCTGAGCGATGCGCGGATCGGGCGAGAGGAGTACCTGCGGCTTCTCGACGGGCTGACGTTTGGAGAGAACCCTCGGGATGGCTTCTTCCGGGAGCAGACGTTTCTCCATCCGGAGATGGCGTTCCGGGTCGATTTCCCGGCCGGCTGGCAGACGGTGAATGCCCGGACGCAGGTGCAGGGAATGAGCCCGGAGCAGGATGCGGCCATCGTGCTCACCCTCGTCGCGGAGGATGCCCCAGGTGCAGGGCGCTCGGCGTTCCTCGGACAGGCCGGAATGGAAACGCTCCGCCGGTGGGACGATCCCGTCGGCGGCCTCCCGGCCGCCTGGGCCGACTTCCGCGCCCGGACCGAGCAGGGGACGCTCCAGGGGGTCGTTCTCTTCGTCCGGCACGGGGACCGTACCTTCAGGATTCTCGGCTACGGGCCCGAGAACACATGGGATCGGCGGCGCGGAGTGGCGCACTCTGCCCTTCTCTCCTTTCAGGCGTTGACGGATCCCGAAGTTCTCGGCATCCAGCCCCGTCGGGTCGAGATCGTGCAGCTTCCTCGGGCGATGACCCTACGGACCTTCCTCCAGGAGTATCCCTCCAACGCTCGGGACGAGACGGTCGCCCAGATCAACCAGCTCGAGTTGGGCGAAGAGGTCCCTTCGGGCACGCTCCTCAAGCGAGTCGTCGGTGGCTCCTGAGCGACCGGACCGGCTGGGGCCTGGATCATCGGCCCGACGGCCCCTCCCCTGATGGTCCGATTCTTGAACTGTATTGGTGGGTGAAGGCACTGGAACCGCGAATCCGGCCGCTCTGGCCGGAGCCTCGACGTTCCGCCCCGTGCGGGTGCTGCCATAACGGCAGGGACGGGGCGGGCCGACGCACGAACTGAACACGGAAGGGTTCATGGCAAATCTGGACCGGCTCACGGTGAAGGCGGGCGAAGCGCTTCAGGCCGCGGCGAGGGATGCGCGGGAACGGGGGCACCCCGAGGTCGCGGGCGTCCATCTCCTTGCCGCGCTTCTCGATCAGGAGGGCGGGATCGTACCCCCGGTCCTCAAGAAGGTCGGGGTATCCATGCCGGTGCTCCAAGAGCGGGTCTCGGAGGCGCTGGACCGATACGCCCGGGTGGAAGGGGGGGCCGATCCCGGCCTGTCGCGAGAGCTCCGGCGCGCTCTGGAGGCGGCCGAGGGCGTGGCCCGGAAGCTGGGCGACGAGTATGTGTCGACGGAGCACCTCCTCCTCGGGCTCGTGGAGGAGAAGGACGATGCCGGCCGTGCGCTCGCGGAGGTCGGTGCGAGCGCCCCGCTCATCACCGAAGCGCTGGCCGACATCCGTGGCTCGCACCGGGTCACGGACGCCAGCCCCGAGGAGAAGTACCAGGCCCTCGAGCGATACTCGCGGGATCTCACCGACCTCGCCCGGTCGGGGAAGCTGGATCCAGTGATCGGGCGGGACGAAGAGGTCCGGCGCGTGATCAAGGTGCTCGGCCGCCGGACGAAGAACAATCCGGTTCTGATCGGCGAGCCGGGGGTGGGAAAGACCGCGATCGTGGAGGGGCTGGCGCAGCGGATCGTAGCCGGCGATGTCCCCAGCTCTCTCGCGGACAAGCGCCTCGTCGCGCTCGACATCTCATCCATGCTTGCGGGTGCGAAGTACCGTGGGGAGTTCGAGGAGCGGATGAAGGCCGTCCTCAAGGAGATCTCGGATTCCGAGGGCCGGTACGTCGTGTTCATCGACGAGCTCCATACGATCGTGGGGGCCGGCGCCGCCGAAGGGGCGGTCGACGCCGGGAACATGCTGAAGCCGATGCTCGCCCGTGGCGAGCTTCGGCTCGTGGGTGCCACCACCCTCGACGAGTACCGGAAGCACATCGAGAAAGACGCTGCCCTCGAGCGCAGGTTCCAGCCGGTCTTCGTCGCTCCTCCCTCCGTCGAGGACACGGTTGCCATCCTTCGAGGCCTCAAGGAACGGTACGAGGTGCACCATGGGGTGAGGGTCCGGGACGATGCGCTCGTCGCGGCGGCGAAGCTCTCGGATCGGTACATCGGGGGTCGGTTCCTCCCGGACAAGGCGATCGATCTGATCGACGAGGCGGCGAGTCGGCTCCGGATCGAGATCGATTCGCTCCCGCAGGAGATCGACGAGGTCGAGCGTCGGATCACGCAGCTCGAGATCGAGAAGCAGGCCCTTTCGAGGGAGGAGGATCGGTCCGCGCAGGAGCGGAGGGAGGCGATCGAGGAGGAGCTGGCCGAGCTTCAGGAGCAGAGCTCTGGAATGAAGGCGAAGTGGCAAGCGGAGAAGGACCAGATCCTCCGGATCCAGGAGTTGAAGGAGCGGATCGACGAGCTCCGTAGCGAGGCCGAGCGGGCAACCCGCACGGGTGATCTGCAGCGGGCTGCAGAGCTTCAGTACGGGGAGATCCCCCGCACGGAGCGGGAGGCCCAGGAGGCGGAGGCGCAGTTGGCCGAGCTCCAGGAGGAGAAGAAATTCCTGAGGGAGGAGGTCGATGCCGATGACATCGGCGTCGTGGTCTCGGAGTGGACGGGGATCCCCGTGTCCAGGCTGATGGCGTCGGAGCGGGAAAGGCTCACGCAGCTCGAATCGCTGCTCGAGGAGCGCGTCGTCGGACAGGAGGAGGCGGTCGCCGGCGTCTCGAATGCCGTACGCCGGGCCCGTGCGGGGCTGCAGGACCCGAACCGACCCGTCGGCTCCTTCATCTTCCTCGGCCCGACCGGGGTGGGAAAGACCGAGACGGCACGCGCTCTTTCACAATTCCTCTTCGATGACGAGCGGGCGATGGTCCGGCTCGACATGTCCGAGTACATGGAGAAGCACGCAGTCGCCCGCCTCATCGGCGCCCCTCCCGGATACGTGGGATACGAGGAGGGGGGTCAGCTCACGGAGGCGGTCCGGCGCCGCCCGCATGCGGTCATCCTCTTCGATGAGATCGAGAAGGCGCACCCCGAGGTCTTCAACGTCCTCCTCCAGATCCTCGACGACGGACGCCTCACGGATGCCCAGGGACGCACGGTCGACTTCCGGAATGCGGTGATCATCATGACCTCGAACGTCGGAAGCCAGTTCATTCTGGAGGAAACCGACCGGATGTCCTGGGAGGAGATCGAAGGTCGCGTGCGGAAGGAGCTCCACTCCCACTTCCGACCCGAGTTCCTCAACCGGATCGACGACATCATCCTCTTCCGGCCACTGGGCAGGAAGGAGCTCGAGCGGATCGTGGAGATCCAGGTGGGCCGGGTTGGGGACCTCGCGCTCGAGCTTGGGGTGGAGCTCGAGGTCACTCCCGAGGCGAAGGTGCGACTCGCGGAAGCCGGGTACGACCCGGTCTTCGGAGCCCGTCCGCTGAAGCGGGCAATCCAGCGCCTCGTCCAGAACCCGCTCGCGCTGGAGTTGCTCGAGCGGGAGGTTCCGGAGGGGACGCGGGTCCGGGTGGTGCCCACCGAGGACGGGGACGGCCTCTCCTTCGAGTTCCTCGTGCCGGAGGAGGTCGAGCTCGAGCCGGAGTCCGTCGCTTGACCTGAGCGGGTGGGAAGGTCTAACGTCCGGCCGTCTCTCCGACACGGACTCCGACCCCGCACATGAATCGACGAACGACACTCCTGCTCGCGCTCTGCCTCCCGGCACTCCTCGCGTCGTGCGTGTCGACTCCCGGGCCCGGGTCGGGGGAGATGGCGGCCGTGGCCCCCATGCTGTCCGTGGAGCGGTTCCTCCAGGCGACGAACAGCCAGGACTTCGACACGATGGCCCGGCTTTTTGGTACCCGTAGCGGCACGATGGTCGACCAGCAAGGAAACACGTTGAGCTGCGCCTTCAGGAAGATCGGCTCCTGGTTCCGGCTGAACCGGGCGTGCGTACAGCGGACCGACGTGGAGCTGAGGATGAACGCGATCGCCATGATCCTCCAGCACGACGACTACGAGATTCGAACGGAGAACCGTGTGCCCGGGCGGAGTCATCCGACGGTCCGCATCGGGGTCGACCTGCTGCGTGGCTCGAACCGGTTCGCAGACGTTCCCTTCGTGGTGGTTCAGACCTCGGAAGGACGCTGGCTCGTGGAGGAGATCGGGCTCGAGAGCGTCACGGGGAGTCGGTAACCGGCACCCTTCCCGGTCAGACCTGAACGAGCTCGGTCAGAATGCTTTGCGTGGCGCTCGGGTGAAGGAAGGCCACGAGGTGCCCGCCGGCGCCCCGGCGCGGCTTCCGGTCGATCAGGCGGATGCCCGCGGCTTCCAGCCGGTCGAGTTCCGCCTCGATGTCGTCCACCTGGAAGGCGATGTGGTGGAGGCCCGGACCTCGTCGCTCGAGAAAGCGGGCTACCGTGCCTTCGGGGTCGAGGGGCTCCAGCAGCTCCACCTGACCGACGAAGGCGACGCGAACTCCCTGCGAGGGAAGGTCCTCGACGGGGGAACAGGATTCCCCGGTCAGGAGTTCGAGAAGAGGAGCGGTCGCCTGGATGGATTCTGTGGCGACGCCGACGTGGTGCAGCGGATGGGTGCTTGGATCGGGAGGCGTCACGAGGTATCCTTCGGCGGCGGTTCGTCGAACTGAACGATCAATTTAGGCACGCGCGCCGGCATCCTATGGCGCCCTGCCGAGAATGGAAAGGAGCAGAACATGACGGAAGGAACCAAGGTTCTCAAGGTCACGGATGACACGTTCGTGGATCAGATCGAGCAGGGGAAGGGCCTCACGATCGTCGACTTCTGGGCGGAGTGGTGCGGTCCGTGCCGGATCGTCGGGCCGATCGTGAATCAACTCGCCGACAAGTACGCGGATCGGGGCGTGCGGGTGGGGAAGGTGGATGTGGACCAGAACCCCGAGACGGCGAGCCGGTTCGGGATCCGCTCGATCCCGAGCATCCTCTTCTTCAAGGACGGCCAGCACGTCGACACGGTGATCGGCGCCGTTCCGAAGGCCCACCTGGAACAGAAGCTGGAAGAACACCTGTAGGCGGCTCTCCCGCGCACCGGCGGCCGGCTCGGATGGGTACGCTCTTCGTGGTGAGCACGCCGATCGGAAACCTCTCGGATCTCACCCGCAGGGCTGAGGAAGCGCTGGGAGAGGCGGCCGTCGTCCTGGCCGAGGACACGAGGAGGACGGGGGTGCTTCTCCGCCACCTCGGGGTGGAGACGCCCTTGATATCGCTTCACCAGCACAACGAGGCGGGGCGGACCCGGGAGGTTCTCGGTCGACTGGCCTCCGGCGCCGTGCTCGCTCTGGTGGCGGACGCGGGGACTCCTCTCGTCTCGGACCCCGGGGGCCGGCTCGTGGAGGCCGTGATTGCCGAGGGGCATACGGTGGTTCCAATCCCGGGGCCCTCGGCCGTACTGGCGGCGCTCGTCGGGTCGGGCCTTCCCGCCGACCGATTCGCGTTTCTGGGGTTTTCGCCGCGAAAGGGGAGGGATCGCGAGGCGTTTCTGGCTCGGGTGGCGGACAGCGAGGAGACCACGATCCTCTTCGAGTCCCCGGAGCGCATCTCGGCGCTTCTGGACGACCTGGCAAAGCGTTGTGGGAGGACCCGTAGAGTGGCGGTGGCCCGGGAGCTCACGAAGCTTCACGAAGAGTTCGTGCGTGGAACCTTGATCGAGGCGAGCCGCTATTACCGTGAGAACCCACCGCGGGGCGAGATCACCGTGGTGGTGGAGGCGGCTCCCGAATCCGCGGAGGGGGAGCTTTCGGACGAAGAGGCCGTGCGGGTGCTCGCCCGCTCGGCCCTCGACCGGGGGCTTCGTCCGTCGGCGGCGGCGAGGGAAGTCGCCAGGCGCCTCGGAGCGCCCCGGAACCAAGTGTACCGGATCGTGCAGTCCCTCGACTCCTGAAGGGTCCGCGCCTCGATGACGACATCCGTCCTACTCCTCGGGCTTGCGTTGCTCGTCTCGGCCGATCGGGAGTCGGCGGATCCCCGAGTCGCCGACATCGAAGGCATCGGCGTCGAACAGACGACGGAGCTGTTCACGATCGGGCGCCTCGAGTACGGTGGCGGAGGTGACTGGTACGCGAATCCCTCCTCCCTTCCGAACCTCCTCGAAGCGATCCGGGAGCGGGCGGGCCTGCCCGTCGCCGAGCGGGAGGTGACGGTGTCTCCACTCGATCCCAGACTCCACGACATTCCCTATCTTCACATGACGGGTCACGGGAACGTGGAGTTCACCCCTGCCGAACGCGAAGCGCTCCGCGAATACCTCTTCGCCGGGGGCTTTCTGCACGCGGACGACAACTACGGGATGGACGAAGCCTTCCGCAGGGAGATGGCGGCCCTCTTCCCGGACCGCTCCATGGTGGAGCTTCCTCCCGATCACCCGATCTTCCATGTCTTCTACTCCTTCCCGGAGGGCATCCCGAAGATCCACGAGCACGACGGGCACCCTCCTCAGGCTTTCGGGATCTTCCACGAGGGGCGTCTGATCGTGCTCTACAGCTACGAGACGGACCTCGGCAACGGGTGGGAGGATGAGGAGGTCCACGGGAATCCTCCGGAGGTGCGCGAGCAGGCGCTCCGCATGGGGGTGAACCTCTTCTTGTACGCCCTGAGTCAGGCGGCTCCGTGACCGGACCGCACGCGGACCGGTCGACGCGGGACGAGGAGCCCGCCGGGCTGGAGGGGGGCGTCGCGGGTCTCGTCTCGACGATCCGGGGCCGCCTCCTGCGGCACGGCGCACTCGCCGCGATCCTCTGGTGGGGCAGCCTGACCTGCGCCGTTCTGACGCTTGCATGGGTGCTCGCGGGCAGTGGCGGCTGGGAGGAGGGAGCGGTCGCTCCACTCCTGCTCCTCGCGGCAGTCGTGCTCGGAGCCGCGGGTGCCGGGGTGGCGTTCGCGGGGGCGAAGCGGAGCGCGCTCAAGGAGGAGAGGGTCGTCCGGCACCTCGAAGAGGCGAGGGGGCTCCCGCAGGGCCTCCTGAGGGGGTCGCTCGAGTTGGCCCGCGGCTCCGGGCAGGCCTCGTTCTCCCTCGCCCGCGAGGCGGAACGGTCCGTTCTCTCGCGGGCCGGCGGAAGGGAGCTTTCGGCCGGCCGGCTCGAGGAGCGCCTCCGCCGGGCGGTGCGAACCGGAGGAGGGGCTCTCTGCGTCACCTTCTCACTCGTCGTCCTCCTCCTTCTCCTCTCCCCGGACCGGGCGCTCCGCGCCTGGGCCGGAGTCGGAACGTCGGTCTCCGTTCTCGCGGCCTCCCCCCTTCCGTCGCTCCTCGTCGAGCCCGGGACGGTCGAGGTCCCCAGGGGCGACGACCTCGAAGTGCGGATCGCGGCGGGGCCCCGTGAGCATGTCTTCCTCCACCTCCGCAGAGCGGGGGAAGTCCCGGCGACGGATACGATCGAGGTGGCGGGAGGGGAGGGGGCGGTCCACATCCGGGACGTTCGTGCGCCTCTCGAATACTGGGTGAGCGCTCCCGATGGTGACGAGACTCCGCACTACGCGGTCACGCCGGTCGACCCCGTCTTTCTCTCGGGCGTTCGGCTCGAGGTGATCTTCCCCGCACATACGGGGCTGGGCCTGGAAGAGTACCGTGGAGAGATCCCTCCCCTCTCCCTCCCGGTCGGCAGCGAGGTTCGGCTCGAGGCGCGTACGAGCCGGGAGCTCACCTCCGCCTCGCTCGCGGTGCCCGATGACGAAGAGGTCGTGGAGCTGAACGTGGATGGCAGGTCCCTCGAGGGGACGTGGACGCCCCGGCGCTCCGGTCGTTACGACTGGGATCTCATCGACCGGCAGGGGGAGGGCGTGTCGTCCGTGACCCTTCCGCCGCTCGACTTCACGCTCGTCGCGGATTCGGTGCCACAGGTGGAGATCCTCTTCCCCGAGAGGGACGAGGTCCTCCCCCTCTCTCGCCGCCAGCCGCTCACGGTCGAGGCGCGCGACGACTTCGGTCTCGAGCGGCTCGAGGTCGTCGCGTACCGGGAGAACTCAGAGGGAGAGGCGTCGGACCCGGTCGTCGCCGGCACGGACCTGGAGGGAAGCCGGAGAGCGACGATCCGCTCCGTTCTCGACGTCACGGGCTGGGAGCTCGTACAGGGGGACGAGGTCCGGTATTACGCCCGTGCCGTGGACAATCACCCCTCCGGCCAGGAAGCGCGGTCCGAGGAGTTCGTACTCCGCGTTCCAAGCGGCTCCGAACTGGGCGCGGAGGCATCCCGGCAGCTCGGCGAGGCATCGGAGCGCGTGGAGTCCTTGGCGGAGCGGGCGCGATCCGCGGAGGACGAGACGCGGAATCTGGCTCGGCAAAGCCAGAGCGTGCGGGAGGGCTCGGGTTCGGGGGATCCGGGCCGAGGCCGAACCCCATCGGAAGGAGAGGACCGCCTCGACTACAGTACTGCCCAGGAGCTCCGGCAAAGCCTCGAGGGGCACGAGGGGATCGTGGACGAGCTCGAGTCGATGCGCGAGGAGCTGGACGAGCTGGCTCGGGGCCTGGAGGAGGCGGGTCACTCCGACCCCGATCTCGGAACGGACCTCCAGGAACTTCGGGATCTCCTGGAGCAGATGACCTCCCCCGAGCTCCGAGAGAGGCTTCAGGACATCGACCAGGCACTGGACGATGGGGATCTGAGCGCCGTTCGGGAGGGGCTGCGGGAGCTGATGGAACAGCAGTCCGACCTCCGGGAAGGGCTGGACGAGTCCCTCGAGCGGTTCCGCCGGGCCGCCGCGGAGCAGGAGATGCGGGCATCGGGCCAGGAAGCGGAGGAGCTGGCGCAGGAGGAGCGACGGTTGGCGGAGGCCTTCGAGGAGGGTTTTGATCCCCAGGAGGGGGCCCAACGGCAGGCCGAGCTCGAGGAGCGGACAGAAGTGCTCGAGGAGCGGCTCCTCTCCCTGAGCGAGCGGCTGGAGCAGATCGACGAGTCCAGTGCGGCGGAGGCTGCGCGAAGCTCCGCCATGGACGCGCAGGAGGCGCGTCAGGCGATGGCGGACGCGGCCGCCGCCGCGGAGATTGGCGACGGCGAAGGGGCGGCGGCCGAGGCGGGTGAGGCAGCCGAGCGGCTCGAGGCGCTGACGGAGGCGCTCGACGAGGCTCAGCAGCAGATGGCGGAGGAGTTCCGGGAAGCGCTCAGGCACGCGCTCGAGCAGACCGCGCACGATGCGCTCGGGCTCGCACGCCGCCAGGCCGATCTGATCGAGTCGATGCCCCAGTCGGGCCGAAGCCGGCGAGCGGGCGAGCTCCAGGAGGAGGAGGCGATGGTCCTCCAGGGGCTCCGCAACCTGGCCGCTCACCTCGCGCACGCGGCGCGGATGGCTCCCGATATTTCTCGCCGTCTGGGTCCCGCACTCGGAGGGGCGATGGAGGCGGTCGAGGAGACGGTGAGCGCCCTTTCCGCAAGCCGCGCGGCCGGTCCGTCTCCCCGCCGTGCAGCGGGCGATGCGCACGAGGCGCTGAACCGCCTCGCCCATCAGGCGTTGCTCCAGGCGGAGCAGGCCGGTGAGGACGGGCCGTCGAGCGCGATGGAGTCCGTCCTCGAACAGCTCGAGGCGCTCGCTCAGCAGCAGGGGGAGCTCCAGCAGGAATCCGAGTCCCTCCTCCCGATGGAGATGGGTCTCGAAGCAATGATGGAGGCGCTTCAGGAGCTGGCGGCGGGGCAGTCCGATGTCGCGGGGGGGCTCGACGACCTCGCCCAGCAGCCGGGCGGGGAGTCGGACGTGCTCGGGGACCTCGACGAGATGTCCGAGGAGGCGCGGGACCTGGCACAGGAGCTCGAAGGAGGACGGCTCGATGCGGAGACCATCGAGCGGCAGGAGCGCCTCTTCCAGAGGTTGTTGGATGCGGGGAGGACCCTGGAACGAGACGAGCAGAGCGATGACCGGGAGGGCACCACCGCAGTGGAGGTGGATCGTCCGGAGGTCGCTCCGCTCCCAGCCGAGCTTCTGGAAGGGATGCGCTTCCGACCTCCGAACGCGGCGGAGCTCGAGGCACTCTCCCCGGGAGAGCGGCCGCTGGTCCTCGAGTACTTCGAGCGCCTGAATCGGCAGGCGCCGCCTCGCGCCCCCGAGGGCGGAGAGCCGGAGGGATGGCGATGACGGGCCTGCCAATGGGTGTGGCGTTCGCGCTGGTCGTCCTTTCGGGGAGCCCCGTCGCTCCCGAACGGGGCGCCTCTCCGGCGGATACCCTACCTGCGCTGGAACGGGGGTACGAGCTCCTGCGAGGCGACCAGCCGGCGGAGGCCCGTGGTCCCCTGATGGAGGCCGTGCCGACCTTGCCGAGCGCGAGGGGGACGACGGTTCTCCGGCTCGTCTCCCTCCTCGACCGGGTGGAGGAGCCGGCCGACCGGCTCGCCGCCCAGGCCTTCCTCGCAATCGAGGACGGGGAACCCGAGGAGGCGCTGAGGATTCTGGAGGAGGGACTGGAGGAGGCACGGGAGGAGGATCGAGCGCCCCTCCTGGCCCTCGCCGCGGACGCCGCAGACCGGTTCGACCGGGAGCGCAGCGTGCAGCTCCGCACCCGTCTCTTCGAGCAGCATCCCGATGCCCTCGAGACCGTGGAGGCGGCGATCGCTCTTGCGCGTTACCATTCGGCCACCCTCGAAGGCGCGGAGGAGGCGCTCGCGATTCTCGAGGCGGTCATCGTCGCACGCCCGAACCATCCACTCGCGCCCGAAGCCCGCCGCCATTTCGAGCGGCTCCGGGAGCGGGTTCGACGGGAAGGAGGATTCCCCCGATGAGAGTCTTGGTTCTCGTCCTGCTCACAGCCCTCATCCCGATGCTTCCCAGCGCCCTGGGCGCGCAGCACCTCCTCGTGCCGATGGACCGGGAGCAGGCGAATCATCTGCGGGCGTACGGACTCACCTACTGGGCGTTAGAGCGAGGAGAGGAGGCCGAGTGGCTCCTCAACTACCGCGACGGTGCATTCCTTTTGCCCGACCGGGAGGAGGTTCGCCGCGAGGCCTCCGTGAGGGGGGTCTCCGTCGTCGCCAAGGACGCCTCCGAGGTGGCCCGGATCCGGAGCACGATCGACAGGTCGAACATGGAGGCGGTCCTCCTGGAGTCCGCTCCGAGGATCGCGATCTACACACCGCCCCACACAGCGCCCTGGGACGATGCGGTGACCCTCGCGCTGACCTACGCCGGCATTCCCTACGAAACGATCTGGGATCCCGAGGTGCTCAGCGGGGAGCTCGGCGACTTCGACTGGCTCCACCTTCACCACGAAGACTTCACCGGCCAGTACTCGAAGTTCTTCATCACGTACGCCGGTGCGTCCTGGTTCCAGGAGGAGATGCGGAGAAACGAGGAGGTGGCGGGGCGCTTCGGCTTCCCTCACGTGCCCGCGCTGAAGGAGGCGGTAGCCCATGAGATCCGTACCTACGTGGAGGAGGGGGGCTTTCTCTTCGCGATGTGCTCTGCGACCGAGACGATCGACCTCGCCCTCGCCGCTGACGGTGTGGACATCGCGGCGGCCTTCGTCAACGGGTTGCCACCCGACCCCGACGCCTCCGAACGGATGGACTGGTCCCGGGCATTCGCCTTCCAGGGAGCCCGCATCCAGATCGCTTCTTCGGTGAATGCGTTTTCGGACATCGACAGCCACCAGGTGAACACCCAGTGGCGCCAGCCGCTCGGCTACTTCACCCTCTTCGAGTTCAGCGCGAAGATCGATCCGGTCGCATCGATGCTCGTCCAGAACCACGAGTCGGTGATCCCCGACTTCTACGGCCTGACGACCGCCTTCGATCAGGCCCGGATCCGCCCCGGTGTCACGATTCTCGCGCAGGAGGGAGACCGTGCGAAATACATTCACGGTTCGCTCGGAGAGGGGACCTGGACCTTCTACGGCGGGCACGACCCGGAAGACCCCGAGCACCAGATCGGTGACGCACCCACGAACCTGGACCTCTACCCGAACTCGCCGGGGTATCGGCTGATCTTGAACAACGTACTCTTCCCGGCTGCGAAGCCCCAGCCCCAGAAAACCTGAGCCAGGAACGCCCCCCTCTCGCCCTCGCTCCCGAGGCCGCGGAGCGAATTCGCCGCGAGATCGAGCGCGCCGGGGGGCGAGAGGTTTGCTTCCTCGCCTCCGTCGAACCGGGGGGTACGATCCGGGACCCGAGGCCCGTGGCCCGCGGCAACCGGCAGGCGGTCCTCGTTGCGGCCCGGGATGCACCCGAAGGCACCCTCGTCCTGCACAACCATCCCTCCGGGCAGCTCGAGCCGTCCGACGCGGACCTGGCCGTGGCGGCACGGCTGTACCAGGAGGGACTCGGCTCGGCGATCGTCGACAACGCCGTGCAGGGCATGTACGTCGTCGTGGAGCCGCCGACTCCGAGGGTGGTGGAGCCGATCGACCTCGAGGGGCTCGAGGAAATGCTCGGCCCCGAGGGAGCGTTGAGCAGAGCGCACCGCCAGTACGAGGACCGGCCGGGGCAGCGGAACATGGCAGGGCTCGTGGGAGAGCGGTACAACGAGGGCGGCGTGCTTCTCGTGGAAGCGGGAACGGGCACCGGGAAATCCCTCGCCTACCTCCTGCCCGCGGCGCTCTGGGCACAGCAGAACGGCGAGCGCACCGTCATCTCGACGAACACGATCAACCTCCAGGAGCAGCTTGTCGGCAAGGATCTCCCCCTTCTGGAGCAGGTCCTCGGGCGGGAGGTGCGGTGGGCGCTGGTGAAGGGTCGCGGGAACTACGTCTCGATTCGGCGCGCCCGCCTCGCGGCCGAGAGTGCGGGCTCCCTCTTCGAGGACGACCGGATCGGCGAGCTCGACGCGCTCCTGCAGTGGATCGCCGCCACGGAAGATGGTTCGCTCTCCGATCTGCCGGCTCCGCCCTCGGATGACGTGTGGGAAGAGGTTCGGAGCGACTCGGACATCTGCCTCCGGGCCCGCTGCCCCCACTTCCAGGAGTGCTTCTACCAGAAGGCGCGGCGCCGGGCCTCGGGAGCCGACCTCCTCGTGGTGAACCACCATCTGCTCTTCTCCGACCTCGCGCTTCGGACGGACTCGCCCGAGGCGACCGGATCGCTCGTCCTTCCCGCCTACCGCCACGTCGTGCTGGACGAGGCCCATAACGTGGAGGACGCGGCCACCTCGCATCTGGGCTTCGATGTCTCCCGCCTCGGCCTCTTCCGCCTCCTCTTCCGCCTGGACCGAGGGGGGAAGGGAGTCCTCTCCGCGGTGGAGGATATCCTCCGCGCGCATCCGGCCGAGCCGGACCGTGACGAGCTCCTCGGGCGGGTCCGCGAGCGTGCCTCCCCTCGAATCCGGGAGGCACGCCAGGCGCTCGAGTCCTTCTTCGACATGCTCGAGCCCCTCGCGCCCGAATCGGGAGAAGGGCCGGTCCGTCTCGGCCCTCCCGGAGACCTGGAGCCGGCGCACGCCCCGGAGCTTCGAAAGCACCTCGATACCCTCCTCTCCGCACTCCACCGCGCTCGCAAGGAGGTGGAGGAGCTGCGCTCACGGATGGAGCTCTCGGCGATCTGGGTCGACCGTCTCGAGGGGAGAATTCTGGACCTTCAGAGCGCGGAACGCCGGTTCTTCGAAGGCGCGGCGGCGCTTCGCACGGTGCTCCTCCCGGCTCCGGAGGAGACGACTTTCGTGCGGTGGATCGAGGTGCGGGGAGGCGGAAGGAGGGCAGGAGGACGGAACGTCGCCCTCGCGGCCGCGCCCGTGGAGCCCGGCTCCCTCCTCCGGAAGGCACTCTTCGAGCGGGTGGAGACAGCGATTCTCACCTCGGCCACCCTCGCGACCCGTGAACGCTTCGCGTTCATTCGCCGGCGCCTCGGCCTGACGGACGTCGAAGAGGAGCCGAGCCTGATCGGCGTCGACGAAGGCGGGGTCGAGCCGGCGGAACTCGGCCTGACGGACGTGCAGGGCGACGGGGAAGGGGGAGTCGTGGACTGGGGCCCCGATCCCGGACCTTCTCCTTCCCTCGACGTGTTCGAGGCGCTCGTGCCCTCGCCCTTCGACTTCGGATCGCAGGCCCTCCTCACGGTCCCGACCGACCTTCCGGCTCCGGAGGAGTGGGTGGCGTTCCAGGAGGCGACGGCCCGGAGCGTGGCGGCGTTCGCCGAGATCACGGGAGGGGGTGTCTTCGTCCTCTTCACCTCCCACAGGGCGACGCGAGCCGTCGCGGACCTCCTCCGTCGAGGAGGGGCCGAGTCGCGCTGGCGCCTCTTCGTGCAGGGGGAAGCACCCCGCTTTCGACTTCTGGAGGAGTTCGTCCGTTCGGGAGACGGGGTCCTTCTCGGGACGTCATCCTTCTGGGAGGGAGTGGACGTGCCGGGCCGCCCGCTCCGGGGCCTCGTGATCCAGAAGCTTCCCTTTCGGGTGCCGACGGAGCCGGTGACCGAGGCGCGGATCGAGGCGATGGAGGGTCGGGGTGAGAACCCCTTCTGGCGCTACGTGCTGCCGCTCGCAGCTCTTCGTCTGAACCAGGGGTTTGGGCGCCTGATCCGGTCCCGGGACGATCGGGGCGCGGTGCTTCTGCTCGATAGCAGGATCCTCTCCCGCCGGTACGGGGGGTATCTGAGATCTTCCCTTCCTCCAGCTCCCCGCCGTTCGGGGAGCTGGGACGAGATCGCGGTGGAGCTTCGGCGCTTTTATGAGGGGACCGGTTGCCAGGCCCCGTCCGGAGGGTAGATTGGCTGACCGAAGGCCCTTCCATGGGGACGGGCCCTGGGCGGTCGGACCTGCCGGGCACGGTGGGGATGACGGCGACCAATGTACACGAATGCGCGGGGAGGCTCAGGTACGATGAATCGGATTCTGGGAATCGTGGCGGGGGTAGTCATCGGGATCTTGGCTTTTCGCGCCTTCCAGAACGCGGCGGACGGGTGGGGCGCGGGCCACTCGGACATCGGTCTGTGGTACGCGATCATCGCCGGCTTCCTGATGATCGCGGCCGTGGCGGCGATCGTGGGAACGATCCTCCACACCCGGGTCCCGGAACGGTGAGGCGCGGCCGCTCCAGGAGGAGCCGGAGGTGAGCCTACCGAACCGACCCACGAAGATCCTCTGCGTCGGGCGGAACTACCGCGCACATGCCGAGGAGCTCGGGCAGGACGTACCGACCGAGCCGCTCATCTTCTTGAAGCCTCCATCGAGCCTGCTTGCGAACGGCGATGCCATCCGCCTCCCACGGGGTGCGGGCCGGGTCGATCACGAAGGTGAGATTGCGGTCGTCGTCGGCCGGAGGGCGCATCGCGTGGGGGAGGATGAAGCGTTCTCCTATCTGGCGGGAGTGGTGCCGGCCAACGACGTGACCGCGCGCGACCTGCAGCGGAAGGATTCCCAGTGGACCCGGGCCAAGGGCTTCGACACCTTTTGCCCGGTGGGCGAGCCCGTGCCGCTCGATCCCGAGGAGTGGCCCGATCTCGTGGTGCGAACCCGGGTGAATGGCGAGCTCAGGCAGGAGGGAAGGGTCTCCGACCTGGTCTTTTCTCTGCCCTTTCTCCTCGCGTACGTGACCCGGATCATGACGCTCGAACCGGGCGACCTCCTCCTCACGGGATCGCCTCCGGGCGTGGCGCCCCTTCAGGCAGGAGACCGGGTGGAGGTGGAGATCCCCGGGGTCGGCACGGTGGAGAACCCCGTGGAAGAGGCGTCCGCGTGAGCGGATCGGAGTCGTTCCTCCCGCGCTCGCGGGCGCTCGACTCGCTGCCCAGCTACCCGCTCGCCGACCTCCCGGCTCGGAAGCGGGAGCTCACCCAGCGGGGGATCGAGGTCATCGATCTCGGAGCGGGGGACGCCCGTCTTCCGCCGCCGGATCCGGCGGTGAGCCGCCTCCGAGCGGTGGCCGGGGACCCCGAGTTCTCACGGTACGGCTTCCAGATGGGCCTTCCCGAGTTCCGGGAAGAGGTGGCCCGCTGGATGGCATCCCGTTTCGGGGTGACGCTCGATCCGTACCGGGAGATCCATCCGCTCATCGGCTCGAAGGAGGGGATCACCCATCTCGCTCTGGGCTGCTTGAATCCGGGGGACGTGGCGATTCTGCCCGACCCCGGGTTCCTCGCCTATCTCGGCGGCGTCGTCCTCTCCGGAGCGGAGCCGTATCTCGCACCGCTGCGACCCGAATCGGGCTTCCGGGTCGTCTTCGACGAGCTTCCCGAGGATGTGGTGAAGCGGGCCCGTCTCCTCTACCTCAACTATCCGAACAACCCGACCACCGCGACCGTGGACGTGGGCTACTACCGCGAGGCGGTGTCGTTCTGCCGCCGGAACGGGATCGCGTTGATCCAGGACCACGCGTACAGCGAGATCGCCTTCGACGGGTATCGTCCACCGAGCGTGCTCGAAGTGAAAGGAGCCGAGGAGATCGCCGTCGAATTCCACTCCCTCTCCAAGACGTACAACATGACCGGGTGGCGGCTCGGCTGGATCGCGGGAAACCCGGAGCTCGTGGGGAGGCTCGCGAGGGCCAAGAGCTTCATCGACACCGGCCCGTACCTCGCAGTCCAGGCCGGGGGCGTCGAGGCGCTTCGGAGCCACGGGGAGTGGGTTCCGCGGAACGTGGCGGTTTTCGAAGCCAGGCGGAATGCCGGTGTGGATGCCCTCCGGGAGGAAGGCTTCGAGGTGAGCCGACCGCGGGCCACGATGTACCTCTGGGTTCGCGTACCGGGAGAGGAATCCTCCGCGAGCTTCACCCGGCGGGCGCTCGAGGAGGAAGGGGTGGTGCTCTTCCCGGGCGCGGGGATGGGCGCGGGGGGGGAGGGGTTCTTTCGCATCGCGCTCACGGTGCCCGAGGGCCGCCTCGCCGAGGCGGCCCGCCGCCTCGGCCGCCTTCGGCGGAGGGCTTGACGGAGCGGGACACGAGCCCGGAACCGCCCATGGCGAGGCGGTGTTTACAAGGAGCGATGACCTCCTCTTCCCCCCCTCCTCCCCACACCTCTCCTCCCCACGAGCCGAAGCAGCCGCGGAGGCCCCGAAACGGCCGGATCGTGGCTCTCTCGCTCGCGGTCTCTCTCGTGCTCCATCTCGTGGTGATCGTGCTCTACCCGATCATCATGGACGGATTCTCTCCCGAGGTCCCGGTATTCGATCCCGACGAGCACCCGGAATTCCGGGACGTTCCGGAGATCGTGCTCTTGCAGCCGATCCCCGATCCACCGGAGGTCGACCCCGCGCCCGCCCCCGTGGAAGAAGAGCCGGTGGAGGAGGATCCGGTCGATCCGGCGGAGCCGGCGCCCCCGCCCCCGGACGCTCCCGAAGAGGTAGATGAGCTGGAAGAGGTCGAGGATGTGGAGGAGCCCGATGCGCCCCTGACCCCCGCGGAACGCCTTCGGCCCCAGCTCGGCGACGCGCGCCTCTGGGTCCCGGCCGACCCCTCGTTGGGTGAGCTCACCCCGGAGGAGCGGGCGCAGCTCATGATCCGCGGGATGATCCAGGATTGGAACGACTCGGTCGCGATTGCGGAGGCGGTGGCTGCGGCGGGCACGGACTGGACGATCACGGACGATGAGGGACGGCGCTGGGGGGTGAGCCCGGGTCGCCTCCATCTCGGTAACTTCTCCATTCCGCTCCCCTTCCATTTCAGCACGCCCGGCTACCTCCGGGAGGACGCCGCATTCCGGCAGTGGGAGCGGGAGGACATCCAGCGAGGGGCCGCGAACCAGCAGATCAGGGAGACCTGGGCGGAGCGGGCGAGGGAGATCCGCCGTCGGATGGACGCCGAGCGGGGAGATACCCTGCGCATCCAGCACTGAGCGCCCGGTGCTGCAGGATTCGGGCAGTCTTCCAGAGCCGGAGAGGAACCGCGAGGTTCCCAGGGGCGTACCCCCTGTGACGCGGCCATTCCCGGTGCACCGCCCGGCCCGGGAGGGAGGCCGTCCGCGCGGCGTGTCGGGCCAATTCCCGTAGATCCCAGGACGATGTCGGTGACGGTTTCCGAAGAGCTTCCACCCCGGCTGGACCCCGGCTCCATCGAGCCCCACCTTTATGCACGCTGGATGGACCGTGGCTATTTCCACGTCCGCCCGGAGGAAGTGCTGGACGAGGGGCGGGAGCCGTACGTGATCGTCATTCCGCCGCCGAACGTCACCGCCGTGCTCCATATGGGACACGGCCTGAACAACACGATCCAGGACGTGCTCATCCGGTGGCGGAGGATGCAGGGGCGCGCGGCGCTCTGGGTGCCGGGCACGGACCACGCGGGAATCGCCACGCAGAACGTGGTCGAGCGAACCCTCGCGGAGGGGGGACGCACCCGGTACGACCTCGGGCGGGAGGCGTTCGAGGAGGAGGTCTGGAGCTTCGTCCGGGAGACCGGCGGGACGATCCTCGATCAGCTCAAGGCGATCGGGGCGAGCTGCGACTGGGACCGGACCCGGTTCACTCTCGACCCGGAGCTGAGCCGTGCCGTGCGCGAAGTGTTCATCCGGCTCTACGAGAAGGGGCTCGTCTACCGGGGCGAGTACATCATCAACTGGTGTCCCCGCTGCCTGACGGCCCTCTCGAACGAGGAGGCGGAAGGGGCGGAGGTCGAGGGCCGTCTCCACCATCTCCGCTACCCTCTCCCGGAGAGTGCGGCCTCCGCGGCCGCAGAAGCCGCCACTGCCGGTGCGGAGGCCGTGCGCCGGGACGAAACGGGCGGCTGGTTCATCACCGTCTCCACGACTCGCCCTGAGACGATGCTGGGCGATACCGGGGTGGCCGTGCATCCGGACGACGAGCGATACGGGCCGCTCGTGGGGCACCGGGTCGAACTCCCCCTCACCGGACGAACGATCCCCATCGTCGCGGACCCGTACGTCGACCCGGAGTTCGGTACCGGAATGGTGAAGGCAACCCCCGCCCATGATCCGAACGACTTCGAGATCGCGCGCCGGGCCGGGCTCGAGGTCCTCGACGTGATGACGCCCGAAGCCCGGATGAACGAGAACGCCCCCGAGGCGTACCGGGGCCTCGACCGGTTCGAGGCGCGAAAAGCAGTCCTCCGGGACCTCGCCGCCCGGGATCTCCTCGCGGGGGACGATCCGCACCGGCATTCGGTCCCGCAGTGCTACCGGTGCGACACGGTAGTGGAGCCCCGGCTGAGCGATCAGTGGTTCGTGAAGATGAAACCCCTCGCCGAGCCGGCGCTCGCCGCGTCCCGCGACGGGACCATCCGGTTTCATCCGGATCGGTGGAGGAAGGTCTACGAGGACTGGCTGGAGAACATCCGCGACTGGTGCATCTCGCGGCAGCTCTGGTGGGGCCACCGGATCCCGGTCTGGTACTGCCGGACAGAGGGGTGTGAAGCGGTTCTCGTGCTCCGGGAGGATCCCGACGTCTGCACCGAGTGTGGAGGGGCGGATCTCGAGCAGGATCCCGACGTCCTCGATACCTGGTTCTCATCCTGGCTCTGGCCATTTTCCGTTTTCGGCTGGCCGGAGGAGACGGACGACGTCGCGGCCTTCTACCCGGGGCACGCCCTCGTCACGGCGCCGGAGATCCTCTTCTTCTGGGTCAGCCGGATGATCATGGCGGGGTACGAGTTCCAGGGCGAAGCGCCGTTCACGGAGATCTTCCTCCACGGGACCGTCCGGGATGCGAAAGGTCGGAAGATGTCCAAGTCCCTCGGCAACGGCATCGACCCGATGGAGGTGGTCGACCGTTTCGGCGCGGACGCGCTCCGCTTCACGGTCATCTCCGCGTGCGGGATCGGTACGGACATCCACCTCGACCACGAGGACCTCGAGGCGGCCTTCGCGCCGGGCCGTAATTTCGCGAACAAGCTCTGGAATGCGGGACGGTTCACCCTGATGAGCGTGGGTGAGGAGCCCGTCCAGACGCTTGCCGAGGTGGAGGGGGCGCTCACGCGACAAGACCGCTGGATCCTCTCCCGGCTCTCGCGCACTTCAGCCGAGATCACCCGGGAGCTCGAGCGGTTCCGCCTCCACGACGTGGCGGAGCGCGCGTACCACTTCTTCTGGGGCGACTTCGCGGACTGGTATCTGGAACTCGTGAAGCCGCGACTGCGAGGAGAGGACGGAGAGGAGAGCCGCCAGGCGGCGCGGGCCACGCTCGTGGCGGTCTTCGACGGGACCTGCCGACTCCTCCATCCCCTCGTCCCCTTCGTGACGGAGGCCCTCTGGGAGCGCCTCCCGTGGCCTGAAGGGAAGGAGCGGCCCGAGGCGCTCATGATCGCACCCTGGCCCGAGCCCGATCCGGCCCGGGAAGACAAGCAGGCGGAGGACGAGATGGGCGCATTCCAGGAGCTCATCACCCAGATCCGAAGTCTCAGGAAGGAGTACGGGGTGCCCGAGAAGGCGCAGGTGAAGATCGAGCTTTCGGGCGGACGAGGCGAGGTGCAGGCCGTCGCCGAAGGGGAGGCGGATGCGGTGTGCCGCCTCGCGCGAGTGGAGGAGGTTTCCCTGCACCGGGACGGAGGCGGCCGGATCGGAGCCACTGCCGTGCTGCGGGACGGCGCGGAGCTCTTCGTGCCGCTCGAAGGGGTGATCGATCTCGACCGGGAGCGAAGCCGGATCGAGGCGGAGATCGACGATCTCGGCACACAGCTCTCCTCATCGGAGAAGAAGCTGGAGAACAAGAATTTTGTGGAGCGGGCCCCTGAGGAAGTCGTCGAGCGGGAACGGGCGAAGGCCGAGGACGTCCGGAACCGCAGAGAGACGCTCCGGCGGAAGCTCACCGTGCTCGAGGGCGCGTGAGGGGAGAGCTCATGAGCTCGGCGCTCCGGGTATGGGCCGCGTGGTCGCTCGGGCTGCTCGCCATCGTGGGATGTGCCCGCCCGGGGTCCCCCATGGGGGGAGAGGTTCCGGACATCCCTCCGCTCGTCGTGGCGACGCAGCCGGACACCTTCGCGGTCGTGGAGTCCTTTCGGTCCGCGGTTCGCTTCGAGTTCGACGTCCCGATGAGCGAGCGTCCCACCGCGGGCCAGCTCCGGGACGCGGTCGTCGTCTCACCCCGTACCGGCTCCGTCTCCGTGCGTCACCGGGGGGAGCGGGTGGAGGTATCGATGGAGGGGGGATTCCGGTCCGGGCAGATCTATCGCATCACCCTCCTTCCGGTGCTTCAGGACCGGTTCCAGAACCGGATGATCGAGCCGGTCGAACTCTTCTTCTCCACCGGGCCGGAGTTCGAGCCGAACCTGGTCGCGGGGTTCCTCGTGGATCGGCTCACGAGGCAGGAGGCGGAAGGAGCTCGGCTGGACGCAATCCCCTCGGAGGACGGCCCGGTCCACTCGACCGTGGCGGATTCGACCGGAGTCTTCGCCTTCCCATACCTGCCCTCCGGCGAGTACCGGCTCGTCGCGTACGAGGACCGGAACCGGAACCGCGAGGCCGATTTCGAGGAGCCCCAGGACTCCACACTCGTTCGCGTCGTGCCGGGCGACACGGTCGTCCTCACGGATCTCGCGCTCCTCCTCCCCGATACCACGGCGGCCACGCTCGTCGGGGCCGAGGTTCGTGATTCGGTGCACCTGGCGCTGGAGTTCGACGATCATATCGATCCGGAATGGGATCCGGATGACGTGCGGGTGGAGCTTACCCGGGAGGATGGCGCCGCACCGCGAGCGGTCGAGATCCTCCACGAACACGAGTGGGATGCCCTCGAGCGGGAGCGACGGGCCAGGGTGGCGGAGGAAGCGCCGCCCCCCGAGCCTGAGGACCCCGAGGCGCCACCGGAGGAGCCCGCACCGCCCCCTCCGGAGGCCGAGCCTCCTCCGGAAGAGGAGGAGGAGCGCCCGATCCTGCCGTCGCAGGTCCTCGTCGTGCGCCTCTCGGAGGCCCTCGAGCCGGGGACCGAGTACTCGGTGCATGTGGAGGGAGTGGAGAATATCAACGGGATTCCGGGAGGAGAGGGCACCCTCGACTTCTCGGTCCCCGAGCCGCCACCCGAGCCGGAGCCCGGTTCGGACCCGGAGGCCGACCCGGACCCCAATGCCGACCCCGACCCCGATCCGAGCGCCGATCCCGACCGGGACCCGCCGCCTCCACCCCCGCCCGACACGGGGCGCGTGACCGGCCTGGAGACGTCCGCGCCGTCGGTTGACCTCCCCTGAAGCCCTCGGTATTTTTTGGCCGCGGACAGCGGATTTCCCGTCGGGGGTCGCTGCAGTTTCCGGGATCCGCGCCCGCAGGGTGGGGTACGATGGTTGGGACCCCTTCAAGGTCTCGAGCCACGCACTCTCGATGGAGGATCGATGGATAGAATGACCGAGGTGATTCAGGTCAACCTCACGCCTACGGCCGTCTCGAAGGTCCAGACCTTCATGGCGGAGCACGGGGCGTCCGAGGAAGCGGGTCTTCGTGTAGCCGTCCTCCCCGGCGGCTGCTCGGGCTTTCAGTACGGCCTGAACATCGAGGACGCGCCGGAAGAGGACGACGAGATCCTGACCTTCGAAGGCGTTCGCCTGTTCATAGACCCCTTCAGTGCTCAGTATCTGGAAGGGGTGGAGGTCGACTACGTCCAGAACCTGATGGGGTCCGGGTTCACCTTCAAGAACCCGACCGCCGCAGGTGGCTGTGGCTGCGGAAGCTCCTTCGCGGTCTGATCGCGCGGGGCGGAGCAGGAGGTCCGTGGGGGGCGAAAGCCCGCGGACCTTGCTTGTTGGAGCCCCGACCGGGCGCACCGCCCGTTTCATTGTGACCGCACGTACGAGGAACCCGAGAGGAGGATCTCGACTCCCATGATCACCGCTGCCCGTCGGCCCCTCGACTCCACCCTGGATTACGCAGCTCTCCCCAGGGAAGAGCTCACCGAACGGATCGTCGAACGGAAAGCGGAGCTGAATGCGGTCATCCTGGGGCACAACTACCAGCGCGTGGAGATCCAGGAGGTCAGCGACTTCCTCGGGGACTCACTCGGCCTCTCCCAGGAGGCGGCCGCAACGTCCGCCGATGTGATCGTCTTCTGCGGTGTGCACTTCATGGCCGAGACGGCGAAGGTGCTTTCCCCCGGGAAGACCGTTCTCATGCCGGACCCGCGCGCCGGATGCCCGATGGCGGACTTCGTCACCGGTGAGGCACTCCGGAAGCTCAAGGCGAAGCATCCGGGTGCGGCCGTCGTGGCGTACGTGAACTCGACCGCCGCCGTGAAGGCGGAGTCGGACATCTGCTGCACCTCCTCGAACGCCGTCCAGGTGATCGAGTCGATTCCCGAAGACCAGACGATCCTCTTCGTTCCCGACCGGAACCTGGCCCATTACGTCCAGGAGCGCACTGGCCGGGAGAACATCGTGGCGTGGGACGGATACTGCTACGTCCACGACGACATGGTGCTCGAGGAGCTGGACCGTGCCCGGAAGACGCACCCCGAGGCAAGAGTCGTCGTGCATCCCGAGGCCCGCCAGGAGCTTCTGGAACAGGCGGACGAAGTCACGTCCACCTCTGGAATGGTTCGGCTCGCGGAACAGCACGACGCCCTGATCTTCGGCACGGAGCGGGGCCTCGTGGACCAGCTCAACAGCCGCTTTCCCGGCAAGACCTTCGTCGCCCTCTCCGGGGCGGCCGTCTGCGGAAACATGAAGCTGAACACTCTCGCCAAGCTCGCTTGGTGCCTGGACCACGGGCAGCACGAGGTCGAGCTCGACGAGGAGATTCGGTGCCGGGCCGAGCAGTCCCTCCGCCGCATGCTCGAGCTCTCCGGGGGATGGACGGCTCCGTCCGACGAGGAGCAGAAGCTGGAGGAGGCCGGCCTCAGGTCCAGCGGCTGCGGATGCGCTTGAAGGTTCGGACGTACACGGGAGGCCCGTTTCAGGAGAACGGCTACCTTGCGCTCTGCGAGGCGACGGGGAAGGGGATCGTCATCGATCCTGGCGCCTGGGCGGCCCGGCTCGCAAACGACATCCGGGACGAGGGGCTCGAGATCGACGCCATCGTGCTCACCCACGCCCACCTGGACCACGTCGAAGGGATCCCGGCGATCCGCGAAGTGACCGACGCTCCCATTCACCTGCATCCGCTCGACCGGCCCCTCTACGATCGCGCCGGGGAACAGGCCCGGGCATTCGGGCTTCCCTTCGAGGGGCCTCTTCCCGTGCCCGAGAAGACGCTCGCCCACGCTCAGATCTTCCGGTTCGGAGAGGTTGAGCTCCGCGTTCGCGAAGCGCCGGGCCACGCTCCGGGGCATGTGATCCTCGTCTGCCCCGAAGCCGGAATCGCCTTCGTCGGGGACGTGGTCTTCATGCGCTCGATCGGGCGTACGGACCTCCCCGGGGGCAACTTCCAGGAGCTCATGCAGTCGATCCGGGAGGAGGTGCTCACACTCCCCGATGAGACCCGGCTGCTCACGGGTCACGGGCCGGAGACGACGGTGGAGCAGGAGCGCCTTGGGAACCCCTTTCTCGCACCGAACTACCGAGGCGGATTCGCTTGAGCGTGCCGGCGGCGGTATTTGCGTCGGGGGGAGGGTCGAATCTGGGAGCGCTTCTGGAGTACGAGCGCCGCCACGAGGGGGCCGGCTACCGGATCGAGCTGGTCGTGAGTGATCGGGAGGAGGCAGGCGCGATCACCCGCGCCCGCAGCGCCGGGCGGGACGCCGAGGTGGTGCCTACGGGAACTCGGCCCGACGAGGACGTGACCCCCGAGCTGCTCGCCCTTCTGGAGCGCTCCGGAGTGGAGGCGATCTTCCTGGCGGGATACCTTCGTCTCCTCCCCGGGGAGCTCGTGCGTCGGTTCCAGGGACGGATCCTGAATGTGCATCCCGCGCTCCTGCCGGCCTTCGGAGGCAAGGGCATGTACGGCCTCCGCGTCCACCGCGCCGTGCTCGAACAGGGAAGTCGGGTCACCGGCGTTACGGTCCACTTCGTGAACGAGGTCTATGACGAAGGGGCGGTCCTCGCCCAGTGGCCGGTCCCGGTGCGCTCCGGGGACACGCCGGAGAGCCTGGCGGCTCGGGTCCTGAGCGTGGAGCACGTCCTCTATCCCCTTTCCGCCGACCATTTGGGCCGCGCGCTCTCAAAGGGCCGGCAGCCTTCACCTCTCGATCCGTTCTCGGAGCTCTTCCTTCTGGGCCTCGACCCTCCCGAATACGAGCTGGGGCACCAGATTCGCAGGGCCTTCGGCTACACTTAGACGAGACACGACATGACGCAACGACGCGCTCTCATCAGCGTTTCGAACAAGAGGGGAGTAGAGGGATTCGCCCGCGGTCTCGTGGAACGAGACTGGCAGATCCTCTCTACCGGAGGAACGGCCCGGGCGCTCCGCGAGCGGGAGATTCCGGTTACGGAGGTCTCCGAGATCACCGGGCATCCGGAGATCATGGACGGCCGGGTGAAGACCCTGCATCCAGCCATCCACGGCCCCCTTCTCGCGCGGAGGGAGGAGGAGGAGGACCTGGAAGCGCTCGAGGCGCTCGGCTACGTGCCGATCGACCTGGTCGCGGTGAACCTCTACCCCTTCCGGGAGACGATCCGGGAGGGCGGCGTCTCCGTGGACGACGCAATGGAGCAGGTGGACATCGGCGGGCCGACGATGATCCGGGCCGCTGCGAAGAATCATCGCTCCGTCTGGGCCGTGGTGGATCCCGACGACTACGACCGGGTCCTGGCGGCGCTCGACGAGCATGCCGGCAAGGCGGGGGAGGGACCGGGCGGCAATTTCCGGCGCGAGCTCGCCGTGAAGGTGTTCCGTCACGCTTCCGAATACGACGAGGCGGTGGCGGGCTTCCTCTCCGGGGAGAAGGAGGAAGAGGAGCTCCTTCCGGAGCATTTCCGGGTGGAGCTCGAGCGGATCCAGGTTCTGCGGTACGGGGAGAACCCGGACCAGGAAGCCGCGTTCTACCGGAAGGAAGGCGCCCCCGCCGCAGGAATCGCCGGCCTTCAGCAGCACCATGGAAAGGAGCTCTCGTACAACAACATCCTGGACCTGGATGGGGCCCTCCTCTCGCTCGCGCCCTTCGCGTTCTCCCACCGTCCTGCCGTGGCGATCGTGAAGCACACGACCCCGTGCGGAATCGCGGTCGGCGAGTCGCTGGCCGACGCGTACGCGCGGGCCCTGCGCACGGATCCCACGAGCGCGTTCGGCTCAGTGATCGCGGTGAACCGGCCGATCGACGTGGCGACTGCCGAAGCGATCTCGGAGATCTTCGTCGAATGCGTCGTTGCTCCCTCCTTCCGGGACGACGCGCTCTCCGTACTCGAGAAGAAGAAGAACCTGCGCCTGCTCACCTTCCCGGATGCCCCGGTTCCGCGGCCCACCGCCCCGGCCGTGGGGGAGATCATGGACTGGCTTCAGAGGGACGGCTCCTTCGAGGAGATTCAGAACGCCGCACTCTACCTCGCAGCCCATGGCCGGAACCCGAACCGGCGGGTGCTCCGCGGAGTGTATGGAGGGGTGCTCGTCCAGGAGCCGCCCGTGCCCCCGTTCTACACCTCGGCGGGCCTGGACCCCGAGGCCTGGAGCCTGGTGACGGAACGCAAACCCACAGAGAAGGAGTGGGACGATCTCCGCTTCGCCTGGGCCGCCGTGTTCGGGGTGAAGTCGAACGCCATCCTCCTGGCAAAGAACGGTGGCGCGCTGGGAATCGGAGCCGGTCAGATGAGCCGGGTCGACGCTTCCCGGCTCGCGGTGCAGAAGGCAGCGGACCAGGAGTTGAGTCTCGAGGGAGCGGCGCTCGCGTCCGATGCCTTCTTTCCCTTCCGCGACGGCGTGGACGCCGCCGCCGAGGCCGGGATCCGGTGCATCATCCAGCCCGGAGGCTCGATCCGAGACGAAGAGGTGATCGAGGCGGCGAACGAGCACGACATCGCGATGGTTCTCACCAGCCGGCGCCTCTTCCGGCACTGAGGGGATCGGCCACACCCTCGCCTGGGAAGGGCGCCGGGGCTGCGAGGGGGGCCTCAGAACCGGCCGTCTCGCACCTCATGCTTCCCGAGTCCGTTCCGGAGAGCGATCACGTCCCCCGGGGTCACGGACTCGTTTTCGGGAAGCGGGTTTTG
>SKKN01000012.1 GCA_007121455.1 Gemmatimonadota bacterium
AGCCTTTCCTCGATCCGTTCGACCCTCCCGCCGTTCCCAGGATCGATGACGAAGGCAGCCCGGCCCAGAAGGTCATGATCGGAACCGTGGACCCCGATCTGCGCCACCACTCGACCCGACCCTCCCGGAAAGAGCCTGAGCAACCGGTCGAAGCCCTCCTCACCCTCCCTCAGCTGATAGGTCACCTGTGACGAATCCCCGGTGACCGAAAGGGATCGAAAGCCCGGAAGGTCGACGTGCCACCGGAGACTCCCGTCCGGTGCCCAGCCGGACATCTCACCACTGAAGATGGATTGGAGGACCACCGTGGACGTCTCGTGAAGGCACGCCACCTTCGCATTTCGATAGGGGGCTTCCTCCAGACCGTGCGCCCCCTCGGGCAGAGGGGCCAGGGATCCGACACGCTCTCCATCCTCATTCGTGACTTGGATTCGGGACCTCGTCGCCCCGAATTCCTCCGAGGCCGATCGACGGACGCCATCGACGTGATAGAAGAGGCCGTCCATCCAACAGGCGTCATGGAACCCGCCTCCCAGCTCCACCTCACCCTTCCACGCCAGACCTTCCGGGCCGGGCGCATAGAGGTGCAGAAGGCCCGATCGCCCATCACCGAGCGCAAACCCGCCCTCGCCGTGTGGAAGAATGCGATCCACGGCACCGGCGGTGGCCGCGATGGATTCCACGGTTCGCCCTCCGTCATCGACGACGACCACACCTCGGGAGCGACCTTCGAGGATCGCGACCTTCCCATCCGAGAGCAGCGCTGCATCGATGATCCGGCCGAAGGGGCGCCCCTCGGGGAGGTCCGTCTCCTCGACGGAGGTGAGAGGGAGGAGTGTGAACGGCCCGACGGCACCTGGACCGTCCCCCGCCTGAGCACCGACGGTGGACACGAGAAGAGCCTGCGCCGTGACTCCCCCGACGGACCATGACACCGCCCGGCGGGATGGGGCCTTCGCATGTCCGATTCGGACGAGCCTCCGGAGGCGACCGGGCAGAGACCCGGGTCGGGCCAGAGGCACGACGACCCCTGCCTCTCTGCGGGACACGGAAAGCGACCGCGCCAGCGTGGCCAGATGCGCGATGTAGCTTGACCTGGACACTCCCAACGCCACGACCTCCTCGTCGACCGCCATCTCCTCCACCACGAGCAGGCGAGCCCGCGCCAGCCAGGCCAGTGGATGAAACCAGTACAGGGCGCAGGCAGCGAAGGCCATGAGGTGCGCCGCCCAATCCTTTCTGCGGATGTGAATCAACTCGTGAAGGAGCGCGGTCCGTCGCTCCGCATCGAGGCCGTGGACGAGATGACGAGGAAGCACGATCACCGGACGAAAGAAGCCCCACGTGACGGGCACCCCCACTTCGTCGGACGTCAGAAGAAGGATCGAGCGTGCCCGAACTCCGGCTCGCTCTGCGAGCGCGTGCACCTCGCGCTGGATCTCGGGGTCCGCGATCTGCTCGCCTCTCCGGCGCAGCATAGCCAGGCGGCCAAGCCCGGCGATCATCCAGAGGAGAACGACGCCGGTCCCGACCGCCCACGTCCACACGATTCCACTACCGATCGATCCGGTGCCCGCATCGGACACCCTGCGTCCCTCCCGCTCTCCTGCCTCGAACGCACGGTCCGCCGTGCCCATCGGAGTCACGACCCCGGGAGCGCTCCGCTCCACCGCCGGAAGCGGCGAGTGTGCCCGTTCACTTCCGATCTCGGCTCCGGCGATCGCCGAGGTGCCGGTCTCGGAAGCGCGCTCGAGAGCGGGGAGCAGCTCCCACTTCGGAAGCCCGGCGATGAGCAGTGGAAGAACCAGCACGCCGGCGAGGGTGAGGAGCCAGATTCGGTGGTGGACGGATGCACTCCCGTGCCTGAGGACTCCAGTCAGCACGAAGGCGAAGAGAAGGCAGAGGGTAGCCCGAACGAGCAGGCTCTCGGGAGAAAGCATGGCCACGCTCATCCCCCCTCCCCCTCCCTGGCCTCCTGAACCAGCGCTTCCAGCTCCGCGAGTTCCTCCTCCGACAGCTCGAGGTCTTTCTCCTGGAGGAGCGCGGCGACCGTCGCGGTCACCGAACCGTCGAAGAAGGTCTCCAGCAGGTTCTGAAGGGCAGAGCGGCGAGCCTCCTGCTTCTTCACGACCGGATGATAGACGTACCGTCGCCCGTCCTCCTCATGGCGGAGAAATCCCTTCTCTTCGAGGATGCGGAGGTGGGTCCGGACCGCCGAGTAGCTGGGCGGATCCGGAAGCTGCCCGAGGACCTCGCGCACGGTACCGCTCCCCAGGCGATAGACCGCTTCGAGGACCTGACGCTCGCGGCGACTCAGCCGCTGAAGGACGCGTTTGACCATCGGCGATCCGGGGCCAGGTGTTAACTGATTAACACTGCATTGCTAATTTTCTGCCACTGGAGCTTCGCTGTCAAGGATCTCGTCCCACGCCTCCGGGGGTACCCTCCCCATGGAAATCGGACTCTACTCCTTCGCGGAGACGCGGCTCGACCCGAAGACCGGAAGCCAACTCGGCGCACGGGAACGGGTACAGAACCTGATCGAGGAGGTGGAGCTCGCGGACGAGGTGGGCCTCGATGTCTTCGGCGTGGGTGAGCACCACCGGCCGGATTACGCGGTCTCTGCCCCGGCGGTCGTATTGGCCGCCGCGGCGGCCCGCACCGAGCGGATCCGCCTCACGAGCGCCGTCTCCGTCCTGAGCTCGGACGACCCGGTGCGGGTGTTCCAGGACTTCGCACTCCTCGACCTGATTTCCGACGGGCGCGCCGAAATCATGGCAGGGCGAGGCTCGTTTACCGAATCCTTTCCGCTGTTCGGACAGGACCTCGCCGAATACGACGAAATCTTCTCCGAGAAGCTGGAGCTACTTCTCCGGGTGCGGGCGGAGGAGCGGGTGCATTGGCAGGGGAAGCACCGGCCCTCGATCGACGGCCGCACGGTCTACCCGCGGCCGGTCCAGGATCCGATCCCGGTCTGGCTCGCAGTCGGCGGGAATCCGGGCTCCGTCGTCCGGGCGGCCCAACTCCGCCTCCCCATCGCGCTCGCGATCATCGGAGGAGCCCCGGAGCGCTTCCGGCCCGCGGTGGATCTCTACCGGGCGACGTGCGCGCGAGCGGGTCACGATCCGGAAACGATGCCGGTCAGCATCAACTCGCACGGGTTCATCGCGGACGACCCGGACCAGGCCGCGGAGATCGCGTATCCACCCTTCGCCGAGACGATGAGCCGGATCGGCCGCGAGCGCGGGTGGCCCCCGACCACGCGGCAGCAGTTCGACGCCGAGCGGAGCCTACGCGGTGCGCTCTTCGTGGGAAGCCCGGAGCAGGTCGCCGAGAAGATCCTCTTCCAGCACGAGCTCTTCGGACACCAGCGCTTCCTCCTTCAGCTCACCGTCGGCCCGATGCCGCACGCGAAGGTCCTCCGGGCGATCGAGCTTCTCGGCACGGAAGTCGCTCCGGCAGTGCGTCGGGAAGTCGCATCACAACCAACGCTCGACGAAGCCCCAGAGGACGTTGAAGTAGAAGAGCACCGCCAGGAGAAGTGAGCCGAAAAAGGCCTGGGTCATGAGGCCGATCGCCCGATCCCACCGGCGCACCCCCCTCCTCTGGTACGCCTCCAGGTTTCCCTCGAGGGGGGTGTCGAGCGTGTCACGGCGCTTCTTTTCCGTCGGGTCCATGGCTGCTACTCCTCCTCCCGGATCAAGCGGTACGCTCGGACCGTCTCGACCCCGAGCTCGTTCG
>SKKN01000021.1 GCA_007121455.1 Gemmatimonadota bacterium
CCCATGGCGCCACCCCTGAGCTCTCGCTCCGGTCGCGTGACGGCACCTCCCACCTGACTCCGTCCGTCCCCTTCGTTCAACTCTCCGGCTGCTTGCCCACCCAGAACCCCCACCCTACCTTTCCTTCGCCCCTGAGAGGGCCTTTGAATTGCCTATCCCTCGCAGCCGGGCCTCATCAATGGCGCGCAGCGCTCCATCGCGGAGTCGTTCCGAGCGTACGCTCAGGACTTGGCGCTCATCGGTCGGGAGATCTTCCCCGCCGGACAGACCGGCGCGTGGGGCAACCCCGTCTTCATCCATGCCGGGCACGTCCAGGCCGAGTTCGGCCCGGGCTTCACCGCGCTTCACGAAGCCCGCTTCATCAGTGAGACGGCGATCTCACGCTTCACGGAGGTCGGCGCCACGGACGACATGTTGCACCAGGCCAACCTCTGGGCGGGGCACTCGTACCGGATGCTCGGCGAGGCGTTCTGCGACGCGGTCCTTCCGAGCGCCGACCCGACCGTGACGGATCCGGGGGAATACTACCCGGGAACTACGGACCCGTACTTCGAGCGGGCCGTCACGAACTTCACCAACGCGTTGGGATTCGCGACAAACGACCAGCAACGCCATGCAGCGTACGCGGGCCGGGCCTCGGCCAACCTCTGGCTCGGGAACTGGGACGACGCGCTCTCGGATGCCCGACAGGTGCCGGACAACTTCCTGCTCCAGATCGAACTGGACGACGGGGAGTCGAACCTCTACAACTACCTGTACGAGGCGAACAGCGGGACCTTCCGGTCCTATACGGTTCAGTTCACCTGGTTCGAGGACTACTACAGTGAAACGGGCGATCCGCGAACCCCCTGGGGGATCGACCCGAACTACTCGGTCGGTGTCGGAAGCCTCTCCGGCTTCCCGGGCGGTGCGGTCCCGTACAAGCCGCAACGGAAGTACACGAGCCGGTCCGACGACATGAATCTGTCCAGCGGTTGGGAGATGCGGCTCATCGAAGCCGAGGCCATTCTTCGAGGCGCGGGGTCGGGGAGCGTGAGCGACGCGATGGCTCTCATCAACTACGTCCGGACCCGGAATGCGAGCGACCATGACGGTCAGACGCTCGAGCCGTGGGTCGCGTCGAACACGGAGGACGCGTGGACGTTCCTGAAGCGCGAACGGGCGATCGAGATGTGGCTGGAGGGCCGTCGGGTCGGAGACGAGCGGCGCTGGACACAGGACGGCACACCGGGGACGTTGGACATTCCCGCGTGGGAGGACCCGTCTCATCCCGGACACACACCGCTCTTCATCGACAATCCTCGTGGGCCGCTCTGCTTCGACATCACGTCGGCGGAACGCGATCGGAACCCGAACGTTCCGGCGGTAGGAGGCTGATGCGGAACTGAACGTACCTGGCCGTAAGGCAACGGGGCGTGGGATGCGATGGTGCATCCCACGCCCCGTTTTTCTTCGCCCTCGCTTCCGCTTCAGAGATTCACGGAGCCCCGCCGAGCTGTAGCTCCGGACCGTTCCCCGGCAGCCCGGTCGTCCCTCCCTCCCCGCCACTGAACCGGAACGCAACGAAGACAGCCGCCATACCCCCGCCGATGATCAACGCGGTCCTTCCCCGGCTGAATTCCCTCTGGTCGATCGACAGAACCTCTCCGATGGGCACCCGCACCACCTGACCCAACTCGACGGCGGAGGGATCGTTGAAGCGACTCCGCTCGGGCACTCGAATCAGGAGCGCTTCACTCTCTCGACCGATGAGCTGCCCTTCGACGATGGGACGGACCTCGTCACGTCCGGTCACCCTCGCCAACTCCAGGCCGCCCTCCCGGGTAACAGCGAGGCGCACGTATTCCCCGACCGGAGTCACGCCCGTCTCCGAGGGAGCGTAGGTGTGACAACCGGGAGTGAGGAGAAGCGCGGCACCGATCGCGAACGTCGTCCAGCGAACGCGTGCCGGCCGACGGTTGCCTGCCCCACGGCCCAGCGAGGTGGATCGAGTCACGATGATATCCTGGGAGGAAAGTCCAAAAAGACGCCCGTATCCGGGCCGGCCGAGCAAAGAGACGTCCGCCGGCGCGTTTCTGTCAAGAATCCGAGCGGGGCCCGCTCCGATTGGACGATGGATCGCGAAGCCCTTTCCGGCGATATTTCCTCCGACCGAACGAAAGCGGGCAGCGAGCGGGATCGACGTGCACCGACGAAGGCTGTACCCTTCACTGCCGCGACTGGGTTCGATCCTCCCTCGCCACGACATGGAAAGACCCGAAGATGCTCGACCGCCTCGTAGCCTTCACAAACCGACTCCGGCCCCTTCGAAGGGGCCGTGGCCCGTCGGTCTCCGAGGCCCCGGAGCCTCGGAAGAGGGGGAGCCGACGGTGGCGACGCGTGCTCTTCTCGGCTTCGGCCGTCGTGGCCCTCCTAGGGGTCGTGCTCGGAGCCATAGCGCTCTGGGAGATGCGAACCTCGACCTTGCAGGCGAGATGGTTCGTCCCGCTGGCCGAGGGGCTGACGTGGACCATGGCCGAAGGCTCCTCCCCGAACATCGTCTTTCCGGGTTCGGGTCCGTACGACCTCCGTCTGGGCTACACTCGCATTCCCGAGATGGCTCGAGGCGCTCAGGAGCATGGCTTTCTGTTCACCGAACAAGCCGAAGTCTCTCCGCAGCTTCGAAATCTCGTCGATGAATGGGGTCTCTTCCCGATCTACCCGACGAAGGTACGGGCGGGACTGGAAGTCCGGGACCGGCGGGAGGAGCCCCTCTTCATCCGTACGTATCCCGCCCGGGTTTACCCCTCGTTCGAATCGATACCCACCGTGGTGTGGCAGACCCTTCTCTTCATCGAGAACCGCACGGTGCTCGACCCGGACCGCCCCTCCCGTAATCCCGCCGTGGAGTGGCCCCGACTCTTTCGGAGCAGTATGGATCTCGGGCTCCGATTTCTGGGAAGAGAGGGAAACGTGGCCGGAGGCAGCACGCTCGCGACTCAACTCGAGAAGTTCCGACATGCTCCTGAAGGCCTCACGGTCTCCCCCAGGGAGAAGCTGGTCCAGATGGCCTCGGCGTCCCTCCGGGTCTACGCCGCCGGCCCGGAAACGCTTCCAGCCCGCCGGCAGGTCGTCCTGGATTATCTGAACTCGGTTCCTCTTGCCGCACAGCGCGGAGAAGGGGAGGTCACGGGGGTGGGAGACGGACTGCATGCATGGTTCGGTCGGGACTTCACCGAGATCAACCGCGAGCTTGCCGCGATTCCCCCGCATAGCCCCCCTGGACACAGGACCCAGTTGCCTGCTCCGGACCAGGTGCTCCCGGAAGGGGCGCTTCCGGCGGCCGCTTTCTGGGCACCGCGCCTCTCCGGCGATGACGACGGGCTCACGGAGCGTCTCGTTGCATCGGTCGACGAGAGCGAGTCGAGTCGGGACGATCGCAGCGAGTCCGACCTCCGGGCCCAGGGAGCGGCGTACCGGGAGGTGCTGAGCCTCCTCCTCGCCCAACGGCGCCCGAGCTATTACCTGATCCAGGAGGAGGGCCGGGAGGCGCTGCACCTCCTCACGAACCGGCACCTCGACCTACTGTGCGAAGAAGGGGCCGTCTCCTGCGAGCTCGCCAGCGCCGCTCGCGAGGCCACGCCCGAAATACGGGATGTCTCCCCACATGCGCAGAGAGCCTCCTTCGTGGAACGGAAAGGCGTCGACGCCGTGCGGATCCAACTCCTACCCGTCTTGGGAGTGCGGAGTCTCTACGATCTCGACCGCCTCGACCTCACCGTGGCGACCACTCTGGACGGACGCGCCCAGCGAGCGACGACCGACTACCTCCTCCGAATGACCGACCCGGAATTCGTCCGCGAGCGTGGCTTCGGGGGACACCGCCTGCTGGATCGTGGCGACCCTGCCGAAGTCGTGTATTCCCTGGTGCTCCACGAGCGGACCGAGAAGGGAAACGTCGTCCGGATCCAGACGGACAATATGGATACGCCCTTCAACGTGAACGAGTCCACCCTCCTGGAGTTGGGCTCGACGGCGAAGCTGCGCACCTTGGCCAGTTACCTGGAGGTGGTGCGGGAGCTCCACGGACGCTTTTCCGGACTGGCCCCGGACTCGCTCGCGCGCCTGCAGCTCTCTCCCAACGACAGGCTCGCCCGCTGGGCTGCGGGCCGATTCGTCGCGAACCCGGAGATCGAGCTCTCCGAGCTTCTCACTGCAGCGATGAGCCGAAGCTACTCGGCGAATCCGGCCGAGCGTTTCGTGACCGGCGGGGGTGTCCAGACCTTTTCCAACTTCGACGCCACGTACGATCAGCGCGTGATCACCGTCACGGAGGCCTTCCAACAGTCGGTGAACCTGGTATTCATTCGGATGATGCGCGATGTGGTGAACCACTACATCTACCGCGACCCCGGGTCGAAGGCGCACGTCCTCGACGAGCCGGATTCACCCCTCCGCATGGAGTACCTGATGTGGTTCGCGGACCGGGAGGGGATCCAGTTCCTGGACCGGTTCATCCCGAAATTTCGTGGTAGAGATCGAAATGAGATCCTCAAGGCGCTCGTGGAGGACCGAAGGCTCACGCCTCAGCGGAGCGCCTGGGCCTACCGGAGTGTGGCCCCCGACGCGTCAGCCGAGGAGCTCGCGAACGTCCTTCGAACGAGCCAGCCGGACGCCGCGTTCTCGGAGGCCACGGTCCAGGACCTCTTCCGCCGAGCCGACCCCGCACCGCACAACCTGGCCGATCGCGGCTACCTCGCCGCGGTACATCCACTCGAGCTGTGGGTGGCCGGGTACCTGATCGAGCACCCGGATGCGACCCGGGCGGAGATCCTGTCGGCGAGCGCCGAGGCGCGACAGGACGTCTACGCCTGGCTCTTCCGCACGAGCCGCCAGGGTGCTCAGAACCAGCGGATCCGCTCACTCCTCGAGGTCGAAGCCTTCACCGAGATCCACGCCGTTTGGCAACGGCAGGGCTATCCGTTCGAGAACATCGTCTCCTCGCTCGGGAGCGCGATCGGAAGCTCCGGGGACCGCCCCTCGGCGCTCGGCGAGCTGGTCGGAATCATCCTGAACGAAGGGGTCCGGTTGCCGACCTACCGCGTGGACGAGCTCCACTTCGCCCAGGGGACCCCCTTCGAGACCCGGATGGCGAGGGGGGTGGCATCAGGGGAGCGTGTGATGGCGCCCGAAGTCGCACAGGTGCTTCGAGAGGCCATGGTGGACGTGGTGGAGAATGGTACGGGCCGCAGAATTTCCGGTGTGCTGCGACGTCCCGATGGAACTCCGTTGACCATCGGAGGAAAGACCGGTACTGGAGACAACCGGTACCGTGTCTTCGGCCCTGGAGGAAGGATCGTGGAATCCCGGAGCGTGAACCGGACTTCAGCCTTCGTGTTCTTCATCGAGGACCGTTTCTACGGGGTCGTCACCGCCTATGTGCCGGGAGCGGCCGCGGACCACTTCTGGTTCACGAGCGCCCTGACCACCCAGCTTCTCCGGGAGTTGGCACCGGTCCTCGAGGAGCTCATCGAGGAGAGCTCCGAGGCGCGGGCCGATGAGCCGACGCGATCGTCCGCGGGATGAGGCCGTCGACCCCGACCGATGCCGCAAGAGGGGCCGCCGCCGGGGCCCTCCGTTTCCGACGGGCGTTTCTGCTCTCCCTCGCACTCGGAATCTCGGTTCTCTTCTTCCTGGTGATACGCAGGTTCGTCCTCACCGTGCTGCTCGCTGCAGTTTTCGCCGGACTCGCACACCCGCTGTATCGATGGCTCGAGAGCTACTTGGGCCGCCAACTGGCCGCCGTGACGACACTGGTGCTCCTCCTGGCGGGGGTCGGGCTCCCCGTTGCGGGATTTCTCACTCTCGTTGCCACGGAGGCGGTTCAGGTGAGCCACGGGGCGGAGGAATGGTTCCAGGAGGAAGGCAGAGTGGACCAGCTCCGCGGTTGGATCGACCGACTTCCGTTCGCGGACCGGCTCCTTCCGGAGGGGGATCAGGTGATGGAGCAGCTCCGGGAGGTGGCGGCTATGACCGGCCCCCTCCTCATGGGTGCGCTCGCCGCCGCCACGCGGGGGACCCTCAGCTTCATCCTCCAGCTCTTCATCCTCCTCTACTCCCTCTACTACTTCCTGGTGGACGGGCCCGCGATCCTGCGGAGCATCCTGCGGAACATCCCGCTCGCGCCGGCCCAGAAGGAGGAGCTCCTCGAACGCTTCGTCTCCGTCACTCGGGCGACCCTGCGAGGCTCCCTCCTCATCGGGTTGATCCAGGGGGGAGTCGCCGGGCTCGCCTTCTGGGTGGCGGGGGTACCCGGCCCCGCCTTCTGGGGGACCGTGATGGTCGTCCTCTCCATCATCCCGGCAGTCGGGGCGGCGCTGATCTGGGTCCCGGCCGTGGGTTACCTCTTCGTGATGGGGGAGATCGCCGCGGGGATCGGGCTTCTGATCTGGTGCGCAGCCGTGGTGAGCAGCATCGACAACTTCCTGCGCCCTCGACTCATCGGCAGAGACGCCCGGATGTCGGACCTCCTCATCCTCCTCAGCACTCTGGGAGGCATCGTCCTGTTCGGCGCGGTCGGCTTCATCGTGGGGCCCATCGTGGCGGCCCTCTTCGTCACCGTCTGGCACTTGTACGGGGAGACCTTCCAGGACTGGCTCCCGGAGGAGGAGGAGGAGGAGGAGCGCGTCGAGCGGAGCGAAGCCCGCACCTCATGACCTGCGAGAACGACCCCGTCAGTGAGGTGGGGGATGTGCTTCCTCCTGCTCATAGCCCCACGGTGGCGGAGGAGGATCGACGGGGTCGGTCAGGTCGAAATCGAACCGAACAAGCCATTCGCCCTCGGTCCGGTTACCGTACGAGAACCGCTCTCCGGGGACGTACTCGAGGACCCACCCCCCTTCCCCTTCCCCTCGGGTGAAGTCCTGGCGAATCGGCGTGCCGCCATCGCTGGTCGCCGCTCCATACATGGTATTGGAGGCATCCGAGCCGTCTCTCTCTCGATGGTCGTGACGGAGGTCGAGCCCGCCATCGACACGTGTGACGATCCAGGTGCGAGACCGGTCGTCATCGATGTGGCCCGGGATCCGGAGCTCGTCTTCGAAGCACTGGCGGAAGTGGGCGACCATGGCCCGTCCTCCGTAGAGACTGTCGCGGCGCGCGTCTCCTTCGATGATGACGGCGGCGTGCCCCGGAAACGCCTGCCCGCAGTACTTCGCCAGGTTCTCCCAGAACTCCTCCTGCTCGGGCGCGAGGGCGACCGACACCTCCTCGCTGGTGGCCGCCATCGAGCCGTTTCCCCCGGGCTCCTCGGTGTTCTCTGGCTCGCTTTCACATCCGACGGCAAATGCGAGAAAGAGGATGATCGTCGCGTTTCGCATGACCCACCTCTGAAGTTGGGATGAAATCGGGAGTGAGCGCCGTGCTCGCCGCTCGATCCATGAGCTCGGAGCAGTCGCCCGCCCCACTTCGTGACCGCCCGGATCAACGGCCCCAACTGCGGGCCGGCTCGCGGCAGGGAATCCATTCACGCGGCTCCCCGGTCCGCGGGTCGGTCGGGAGCAGCGCGCGATCCCGCGGCACCCGGTCCGGATCTTCCGATGCCAGATAGGTGAGCATCGCCGCGAGAGTCGCGTTGTTCTTCAGGTCGTCGAAGATGATCTTGTCGAAGGTGTCCCGATTCGTGTGCCAGGTGTATTGGCGGTAGTCCGGGTAGTGGGACTGGAGGCGCCAACCCGGGGCTCCGTAGCAGAGGAACGCCACGTGATCGCTCCCGCCCACCTCCTGGGGACCCGGGAAATCGAGCTCGATGTGCTCCGAGATCTCTGTGGGGAGCTGGGCGACCCACCGCCCTAGATTCGCCGAGGCTCCCAGAAGCCCCTGGGCCTGGATGTAGTCCACACGCCAGGTTCCGTTGTCCTGGTTGAAAACCGCCTGGAGGTTGTCGACCACATCGGGGTTGTCCTCAGCGTACGCCCGCGATCCGATGAGTCCCTGCTCCTCCCCTCCCCAATGGCCCACCAGGATCGTCCGGCGGGGGTTGGGATACGCCTCCTTCAGGATCCGCATCGCTTCCAGCATGGTGATCGTGCCCGTGCCGTTGTCCGTGGCCCCGGTGGCCCCGTGCCAGGAGTCGAGGTGGGCAGAGAGCAGCACGTACTCGTCGGGGAGCTCCGTGCCCGGGATCTCCGCCATGACGTTGTACATCGGGACGGTGCCGAGCTCCTCGGTCTCGGCATGAATCCGAATCCTCGGGCTCTGTTCGTTCTTCGCCAGCCGGGAGACGAGCCCGTAGTCCTCACAGGACAGGTCGATCGAGACGGCCTCCTCCGTCGCCGCGGAGAAGATCTTGTTGACCCCCCACCCCTCGGACCACCTCGAGGTGATGATCCCGACGGCCCCGGCGTCCTCGAGCGTTCGGTGCGGGTTGTTCCCCAACGCTCCGAGGCGCTCCGCCCACGAGCGCATGCGTTCCTCCCTCTCCTGCCGAAGCCGATCCACCGTCTCGGTTCGGGCCAGTCGCTCCAGCGCCTGAGGCTCGCGGCATGTCGGTTCGGCATGGGAAGCCAACACGATCTTCCCCTCGATCGAGCCGAGCCACTCCGCCACCTGTGCTTCGGAGGAGAACGCGGGAACCGCCACGACCTCCCCTTCGAGGAACCCCGAGGTTCCAGGGCTCCAGGCCAGGAGCTTCGCCTCGAGCGTCTGGATCCGCGGAGACGTCAGGTCGACGTGCAGCGCTCCTTGCTGCCAGCCCCTCCACGTTCCGTACTCCTCCTGTCGCACCTCGATGCCCCACTCGCCGTAAACCGAAACGAGCCACTCGCCCGCCGCGTCGAATCCGGGGGATCCGGAGAGGCGAGGACCAATGGAGTCCATGAGGATCTGAGCCATCTCTTCGGTCTGGGAGTTCTCCATCCCCTCGTCCCACATCTGACGGAGGACCGGGTCATCGGTCCGAAACGTCTGGGCCTCCGCCGCGGCCGGAATAACGACGAGGAAGAGGGCGGAGAGGAGGAGCCCGGGGGCGAACGATCCGAGAGAATGACGGTAGCGGGTGCGCATGCTGGGTTCCTGATTGAAGAAGAGGATCATTACGGGCGAACGAAAAGCAGCCCTCACGGGAGGAGGTCCTGTCCGTCCAACCCGGCCGGGACCGGGATCTCCAGAATACTCGCCACGGTCGGGGCCAGATCCACCGTGCGAGCCGGGTCACCCGAGCGAGCGGGGGTGACCGCCGAGGAGTAGAAGAGAAGGGGCACATGCCGGTCGTGCAGGTAGGGCGCTCCGTGGGTGGTGCCGGACGACCGCACGAGCGTTCCTTCCCGAAGCCGGACCTCGACCCCGTGCTCGGCCACGCGGGAGGTCAGTCGTTCGGGATGGAACGACCTCCGATACAACGCCGTGAACGAGTCGACCGGCTCACCGCCGGCCAACACTTCGAGGGGCATGGCAGCCTCCACCCACTCGACCTCCTCCAGTGCGTCGGCGAGCCGAGCCCGGAACTCCACGCTGTCGCGATCCGGACCACCTTCCCCCGGCATCTGCGGATCGCTGCCCACCTCGTGGGCGGCCCGTTCCATGGCGTCGTCGAGCTCCGAGGTGAGCCGGAGACCGTACGCTCCTCGCTCTTCCAGGTACTCCGGTAGGGGGAGGACTCCATGGTCCGAGGTCAAGGCGACGACGTAGCGATCCGGACCCACCTGCCGGTCCAGATCCTCGAAGAAACGACCGAGAGCTTCGTCCAACCGCATGAGGTTGTCGAGCTGCTCGAGGCTGTACGGCCCGAAGGTATGCCCGACCCTGTCGGTGGCCGAGAGGGCCAGGGCCAGGTAATCCGGCGCGTCCCCTCCGCCGAGCTGCAGCTCCCCTACCGCCGTGCTGGCCAGCGCCAACGTGGCAGCGTCCAGGGCCGGAGTCTGGGCGATGAAGTGGCCGACGTCACGGTATGGAGCATCGGCTTCACAGTGCGGAAAGTGTGTGTGGATCCCATCGGCTTCGTAGTCTACGGTGTCGCGCCGGGCACGCGACACGTGCTCCGCAGGGACCCGGCTTTCCCAGCAGCCGTCTCCCGCGAAGGTCAGGGCAGCTTCTTCGTTGAAGCCCGCTACCCACTCCGGAAGCTCCGCACAGTAATGGGTGGAGGTCACGAAGCCTCGATCCGCATCGCTGAACCAATACGCGTGGGCGCGCCCCTCTTCGTCCCCACCCGTGCCGCCGGCCATGAGGACTCCGGCTGTGGATTTTCCGGAGAGGGAGACGACGCGAGCGTCCTCATGGTGCTCGAGAATCCAATCCGGGAGGCCTTCGACGAGAAGGTTCCGCGGGGAGCTCCCCGCGCCGGAGCCTCCGACCAACTCCGTCTCCGGGTCGGCCACACTGCTCACCGAAACCCACTCCTCATCCCGCAGCTCTCGCCAACTGTTCGCTACGATCCCATGACGAGCCGGTACCACTCCGGTGGTCGGACTTGCATGGCCGGGGGAGGTAAAGGTGACGGCGTGATCGTGCACGGTGTCTTCAAAGGCGTAGCCGCGATCGAAGAGTCGACGGAACCCTCCGCTCCAGAGCTCGTCGTATCGCTCGAGCAGGTCCGGCGTGAGCTGGTCCACGACCAGGATCACGGCAAGAGAAGGGGGAGGATCGACCTCGGGCTCCGACGACGCGCAGGCAGCTGCGACGAAGAGCAGAGTCAATCCACTCCAAGTCAGCGAACCTCGGGGGAAGGGAACCATCGGCATCTCCTCGAGGGGGGGCGGGCGACACGCTCCGGCTGCTCTCGGTCGAAGTGGCACCGTGTATGGACGACTCGGCGGCCAGCACTTCAGAACTCCAAGAGGAGATAGTCCGAGCGGACGGGGTGGCGCAAGGCGCCGGGTTTCTTGCTCCCCGCCTCGCGAGGCGGCTGCTCCCGCGTTCTCGGTGCGATCCTTGCAAGATCGAGTAGTTCGACGATGCCCTCATGCCCGGGAGAACGCAATGCGACCGGAAGGCTTTCTACAGACTTCCAGACGATTCCTCCTCGGCTCGCTCCTCCTCGGTGCGGCCGCAGGATGCAACGACGATCCCGCCGCACCCTCTCCCGGCGATCCAGTCGAGGAGAGTTTCACCTTCGACGAGAACCTGGAGGGGTGGCAAGCCGCAGCGACCGACACCCTCAACCCCCCCATCGAGTGGCATGTGCAGCATACCACCGAGCGCGCGCGCATGGGGTCGGGCTCGGTGGAGCTCCATCTGGAGAACTTCAATGACGCCGGAAAGATCTGGATGGAGCGAGGTTTCGAGCTCGATCCGGGCGTGCTCTATCAAGTAGAGGTGAGCTACGCCTTCGGCACCGCGGACTGGGGCGACGTGAACCTCTTCACGATCATCGCCGGAGTTCACGATACGGCTCCGCGTGACGCCGACGAGCTGACGTTCCAGGGGGAGACGGGCCACGACGAAGGGCAGGATGCGGGTTACGTGTGGCTCGACCAGGCGTACGACTTCTTGATCCCGGCGCCGGACGATGGCACCGCCTATGTCGCCCTCGGCGTCTGGGGTACGTGGGAGACGATCCGAACCTACTACATCGACGAGGTCACCGTCCGATTCGTCCCTGCGGAGCTGGAGTAGTCTGGCCGGCGGTAGGATCGCATCCCAGCCCCGCCGGCATCACCTGCGGTTCGAGCCCCCGACCGTATCTTCGAGCGTCGTCACCATCGCCTCGAGACGGTCGAGGTGCGTCGGCATACGCTCCCCCAGCTCTTCGAGGGACGCCTCCTCCAAGTCCTCCGCCTCGGAGCGAAGCGCCGCCATCCCCTCCAGGAGCGCGCGGTGCTCCTTGAGCGACATTCCCATCATGGCAGCCAACTCGCTCTCATCCAGCGGTGCATGCAGTTGCAGCTCCTGCATCTGCCGGTCCATGAGGCCGACCATTCGCTCGACCACGAACACGTGCTCCGATACTCGGGCATGCTGCTCTACTGGAGGGCGCGCCCGGAACCTGGTGATGTGCGTCCTCACCTCGGCAGCCATCTCCTCGACCTCCTCCGCGTGACGCTCCGCCATCTCCGGCTCCACCTCCATCCGGTCCATCGGCATGTCTTCGACCTCCTCGACCGTGGTTTCCTCCATGGGCGGAGCCTCATCCATCTCGCAGGCGGCAAAGCCGAACAACAGTCCGAAGGCGAAGACCGCCCCGAGGTCCGGCATAGATCCCTTCTCGGTGGTCATGGCCCTCCTCCATCCGTCGGGAGCTTCTCGCGGTCCGCAGTAGGCCGCGGCACGGGTGTCGGGGGTCAGCCCCCTTCCCCTTGAAGCGCTCCGCTCAATTGATCGAGCGGAAGTGGTTCATCCGATCTCAGGACCTCTGTCCCGTCCAGAGCGATCAGGTGAAGGCCGAACTGGCCCTCCTCGATTTCGAACCGCTCGCGTGCCCGCTGTGCATCTTCGTTCGATACGGGGCGATCGTCGGCGAAGGAGGGGCCGTTCTCGAAAATGCCGAAGGGGGCGATCCTCGACTCCTCGAAAGCTCCGCTGTCGTCATGCAGATAGGTCGCTTGCTCCTCGTAGCGGACGTCCTGCGGATCGGGAGCGAATATGAGCAAAACGGGTCGCTTGTACTGATACTGATCGAGATCGAGTGTAGGGGCCATCGTCCCCGGCTCCTTGCATGAGGGTTCAGCACACGGCCCGCCTTTCGTTCGGGCGCGGTGTGCGCGAACCATTGCAAAAACGGGTCCGTTCGCGTTCGCGGCACGGCCACCCCTCCGAAGTCGAAGGCTACCCGGCTTCCCTACCCCCCCCTCTCTCATCCCTCTGAGCGATACCGCCCGGAGACCAATTGGACGAGCATTATCGTACACGATGGGTTCGAAGCTGGTTCTCCAGATCCCTCGGCGAATGCCCGAGCGACCTGCAAGACCGAGAGTCCATCCTCCGGAGAGCCTCATGGGTCGATTCTTCCTGAGCATAGTCCTCGTCGCGGCGATGGCCGCCTGCGGCATGGATGCTGAATCCCGAGAAGTCCTGGAAAGCCAGGCGATCGGCGACTCGGCGTCCGTTCAACCTGTCCACACAGCCCAGGATCCACCGGCACCTGCTGCCCCCGCGCAACCCGTACGCGCGATCGAGGCGGGAACCGTGCTGACCTTCGAGGTGAGAGAGAACGTCTCGACCTCGTCCCACACGTCAGGGGATGCGTTCTCCCTCGTGCTCGTCAATGCGGTTACGGGACCGGGGGGAGCCGTGCTGGCGGCCGGGACTTCAGCCCGAGGATTGGTGACCGATGCACACAGTAGCACGGGGCCCGACGATGAGGCCCTGCTCGCAGTGCGGATCGCCTCGATCGAGGCAGGGGGTTCGCAGAAGCCGATCGCCGGCGAGGTCCATTCGGCCGAGATCGACGCCTCCACCCGGGACAGCGGGGCGCGGAGCGCAGCCACGATCGCGACGGGCACCGCCGCAGGGGCGATCCTCGGCCAGGTCCTGGGCGGTGACACCAGATCCACGGTAACCGGCGCCGCAGCGGGAACAGCAGTCGGCGTCGTGGTGGCGCTCACGACCCGTGGCGGCGACGCCAACCTTCCCCAGGGCTCTCGGATCGCCGTCCGGCTCGACCGCGACCTGGTCTTCTGATATGCGAAAATCCCGAGTCGTTCCGGGTCGGCACCCCGTGGCCCCGGTTCGCTCTTCATCACGAGGAACTTCGATGAAAACACAGATCAATACGACACGACCCCACGTGAGAACGATGTGGGTGGTCCATGCGGCGCTCATGGCCACCGCTGCCTTTTGGCTCTTCGCGGGGGAGGCTCATGCCCAAGTAAGCTTTGCGGCGGAAGGGCGCGTGGGTGTCACCGTGCCGCAGGGAGATCTCTCGGACAGGGGTGCGGAGACCGGGATCACCCTCGGAGCCGAGCTGCAGGGAAACTTCCATCCGAATCTGACTGCGTACCTTGGTCTCTCTCGCCACGCCTTCGGGTGTGAGAGTGGCTGTGCGCTCGGTAGCAACCCGACGAGCACCGGCCTCGGAGCCGGCCTCAAGTATCTCTTCCACAGTCCCGGGGACGTCCATGTGTGGGGGCGTGGCGGGATCATCGCGGACAGGCTGAGCGCGCACGGCCTAACGAACGACCGGGGACTCGGGTTCGAGGTGGGGATGGGAGCCGACCTCCCGGTCGCATCGCGGCTCTATCTGGTCCCGAGCCTCGGATTCACGAGCCACGATGTGGGGAGCACCTTCACGGCCCGTTTCTTCACGCTGGGTGTGGGAGCCCATTACCACATCAACTGACGCACCACTCTACCGGTGTAGAGCTCCACGAGCCGGAACGGGACCAAGGTGCCCGTTCCGGCTCGTTTTGCCGCGTAATGGAACGGACGAAATGATCCAAGGGTGAGTTCCGGGCCCCGGCGCCGTCTCGGCCTCGAGGCTCATCCCATCTCGCTCCCGTCGTGGGCGTAGTGGACGGCGATCTGCAACCGACTATGCAGGTTCAGTTTCTCCATGATGTTCCGCAAGTGGCTCTTGACCGTGTGGGTCGAGATCTGGAGTCGGTTGCCGATCGCCTTGTTGCTCAACCCTTCCGCGATGAGGTCGATGACCTCCCGTTCCCGGCTGGTCATCCGCACCGAGTCGAGCACCTCCGGTCCCCCGGTGGAGAGCGCCTCCCTCGCGATCTCCGAAAAGAGTGAGCCGACCAGTTGGGGTGGCAGAACCTCGGCACCCATCGCGACCGAACGGATCGTGGCCACGAGATCGTCGAGAGTCGCGTCCTTCATGACGAAACCGGCTACGCCCACTCCGACGAATTCGACGAGGTCCTCCTCGAAGGGCAGGAGATCCATCACAATGAGGCCCGCATCCGGGAAGTCGTGCCTGAGCTTGGTGGCGACCTGCAGGCTGTCGCCCTTCTCCAGTGCGAGGTCGAGGAGGATCACGTGGGGGTCTTCAGACCCGCGAAGCGATTCGTGGTCGCCCGGCTCCGCCGTGAAGACCTCGATGTCCGGAAAACGATGGAGGAGCGTCGTGATCCCCTCGCGCACGAGACGATTGTCTTCGATGAGGGCGACCGTGATTTTCTCACTCGGTGGGGCGGCGGGCACTGCGCGCTCGCTTTCCGTGGTTTCCGTCATGGAGGCACTTCCCGTTGCAGAGTCGCGGGGGTTCCCGCGGCGCGAGTCCAGACCCCGCCGACGTCATGGCAGCGGGAGCGGAGCATTGAGTCCGGGGTCTCTCCGGGCACCAGTATAGCGCCAACCGAGCCCCGGGGAACACCGAACTTCCGATCCGAAAGGCCACGGTCGCTGGACGGACCGGCTCCCGAAGCGGCCCCTTCGACGGGCCGCCTCATGCACGCCGTCCGCATGCAGAACGGTGGTGTGGGGGAGATTCTACGGGGCCGGGGAGGACTCCAGTGCGAGGACCAGGTCGGCAGCCAGGGTGGCCAGCCCCCGATCGAGCAGGCTCACCAGCCCGTCGAAATCTCCGACCGTCCAGCCGTTCGCCCTTACCTCGGTGAGCCCGCGCCCGAGCAGGGCTCCGCCCTCAGGGCGGAGGATTTCCCAGGCCACCTGCACGTGTGCCTCTCCCTCCATGGTCTGCGGGTCTTCAGGTGCAACGCCTTCGAACCGGAGCACGTGCAGCTGGATTAAAACGTCGGGGCGGTCCCCGGGAGGCCAGGGAGCCGCCTCGACGCGGTGGGAGGGCGAACGGGCAACCATGTGGCCCGCCACGGTCCGGTTGATTCCTCGGGCCAGATCTTCGCCCCACCGGTCGAACTCGGAGAATCGGACCTGATGGACCCCTTTGCGAACCACGATATAGGGGGTCCCAAGATATCCTGCCAGTCGCGGTGGCCGGAGCCCGATCACCAGGATCGAGGGGGTTCGCACCGCCGACGTTGCGTTCTCCGTTCGTTCACTCGCTCCCAGCACGTAGTGCTGCTGGAGCGGTGCATTCCGGCTCAGGCTGTAGCACCCCGAAAGTGCGAGGAGGACGCCGATGAGGACCGGCCGAGTCACTTTCGTTGCTACCGGGAGCAAGGTCTGCATGGGCTACCTCTCGGGCGGGCGTGGCCCGCGGATGAACATGTCGGGGTCGCGCTCGAGCGAGAGCACGAGCACGCGAAGAGCTTCCGCTGCCTCCCTGAGGCTTGCGAGGGTCTGCTCCAGGCCGTACCCGATCCCGGAGTCGGTCGTCATCATGCCGTGGGTCTCATCGATGGTCTGTCGGGCAGCCTGGAGCGTGAGAGTCGCCTCGTCGAGGGTGCCTTCCATCCCGGCCTGAAGGGGTCCGACCGCCTCGCCGACCCGACCCACCAGGAGCTCCATCTCGGTCATCGTCCGGCTGAACTGCATGGCCATCTCCGGGAACTCTCCGAGTGCCGCCTGAAGCTCTTCGGATCCGACCAGACGCTCGACTGCCTCCGCCGATGCCACCACCGCCGAATTCAGTCCCTGCATATCCACCTCCTCGAGCATCTCGTTCACTCGGAAGAGGATCTGCAGAACGTCGGCTACGAGGCTACCCGCCTCCGTTCCGAAGACGGCGAGCAGGGATGGGGTCGTCGGGATTTCGGGAAAGGCCGTCGGTCTCATCTCGAGATGAGCCGGTGACGCCTCGGGACGGTAGCTGAGCTCGATGTAGAGAAGCCCCGTGACGAGGCTCTCCATCTGGAGCTGAGCCCGGAGTCCGTCCGCGATCTGTTGGTTCAGGACCTCGTCGTCATCGAGATGGAGAAAGGCGCCGATCTCGGTGGTCAGGCGCGTCAAGTCGATCTCGTACTGAACGGGCACCCGGAAGGTCTTGTCCGTCTGGTCGATCTGGATCAGTAGCTCCGCCACCGTGCCGACCGGTACTCCCTGGAACTTCACCGGCGCCCCCCGCTCCAGGCCGTTCACCGATTCGTCGAAAAAGCTGATGAACGTGTGTCGGTCTCCGAACCAGGCCGTGGAGGCGAGGGTGGCCACCCCCAACACGGTCAGGGCGCCGGCGCCGAGCATGAATACTCCGATCGCGGTCGGGTTGGCGCGGATGCTCATCGGCTGCCTTCGGGAAGGGATGCAGTTGCGTACTGGGGAGGTGCGGAGTCCGGGACTGAGCCGGCCTCGCTGTTTCGGGTCAGGAAGCGGCGGACTTCGTCGCTGGGCGGATCGTCTCTGAGCTCCCCCGGCGTCCCGAGCGCGGTCATGGTTTTCTGTTCGATGTCCAGGAAGAGGGCTCGATCCGCGATCTTGAAGATGCTGGCGAGATCGTGGCTCACCACGACGATCGTAGTGCCGAAGCTCGCCCGAAGCTGGAGGATCAGGTCGTCGAGACGGCTCGCCGTGATCGGATCCAGGCCGGAGGAGGGCTCATCGAAGAAGAGGACCTCGGGATCCATCGCGGTGGCGCGGGCGAGGGCGGCGCGCTTGCGCATCCCTCCGCTGATCTGGGATGGATAGAACGAGCCGAATCCCCGGAGCCCGACCAGGGCGAGCTTCAGCGCCACGATCTCATGGATCGATTCAGGGTCCAGCTTCGTATACTCCTCGAGCGGGAGGGCGACGTTTTCGGCCAGCGTCAGTCCACTCCATAGAGCGCCGTTTTGATAGAGGACGCCCATGCGCTGGAGGATCCCTTTTCGGGTTCCGTCGTCGGCATCGACGAAGTCCTCTCCTTCGAAGAGGATCGCCCCCTCCGCGGGCCTCCGGAGGCCGATCAAGTGCTTCAGGAGCGTGCTCTTGCCGCTCCCACTCCCGCCCATGATCACGAAGATCTCTCCCTTCCGAACCCGAAAGCTCAGATCCCGCATCACGATGTGCGTGCCATATCTCATGGTGAGTCCTCGAACTTCGATCGGAGCCGTTCCCACTTCCATGATCTGCATCAGATGTCCAGTAGCACGGCCAGCCAGTCGATGACGGCGTTCGCCACGATGATCAGCGTGATTCCGAGGACCACGGCGGACGTCGCGGCCCTTCCCACTGCTCCTGCGTCGGCCCCGGTCTGCATCCCCTTCATGCACCCCGCGAGCCCGATGATCAGGCCGAAGACGGTCCCCTTGAAGACCCCGAGCAGGCCGTCGGAGAGCGTCACCGCGGCCAGGAGGCCACCCACGAACTGGGTGACGCTGAGGTCCAGCACGGTGATCGCGACGACCATCCCTCCCAGGATGCCGACGAAGCTCGCGTAGATCGTCAGCAGGGGCATGGTCACGAGGAGGCCCAGCACTCGGGGGAGCACGAGGTGGTCGACGGGAGAGATACCGAGCGTCCGGAATGCGTCGATCTCCTCCGTGATCTTCATGCTGCCGAGTTCGGCGGCGAAGCCGGCCCCTGTCCGACCAGCCATGATGATGCCCGTCATGAGGGCGGCCATCTCTCTCAACATCCCGTAGCCGACCAGGTACGAGACGAAGTACCCGGCCCCGAAGCGGCGAAGGACGACCGCTCCCAGAAATGAGATGATCATCCCGACGAGGAACGCGATCAGCGTGACGATGGGAAGCGCACCGGCGCTGTTCGATTGGACCGTGACCCAGAAGTCTCGCCAGCGCAGGCGCGACCGGCGAAGGATCAGGCGGGTGAAGCTGTCCGTGACCTCCCCTACAAAGCTGATCGCGGCCAGGAAGCCATCGTAGCCGGCGATACCCCTGGTTCCGAGGCGGGCGGGGAGGGAGGCAGCTCCCGCATCCCGATCCATCTCCTTTTCCGGAACCGCCCGGGCGAGCTCGAGGAGATGGCCGACCTCCTCGGGAAGGTTTCCTTCCTCGAATCCGAGGCCATGGGCTTCGCAGTAGGTTTCGACCTGCAGGAGGAAGGTGAGGAGGCTGCTGTCCCAGGTTCCGAGACCGGTGGCATCGAAGTCCACGGTATCCGTGGAGCGCGGAGCCGCTCCGTCCGCGACGAGTTGGCCAAACCGCGGAGTCGCGTTGGTCAGTGCCCAATCGCCGGTCAACCCGACGATCAGCGTATTTTCCTTCCGATGGACATCCACCTGCATCGCGGTCACGACGAACTCACTCTCCGGAGTCGGGTAACCGCCCTGCCCTCGCAGTCGAGCGAGAGCAGTGGAAGTCGTGGGATCAAGTGTGCGACGACGAGCCCTTCCGTCGATGCTCGCGAATTCAGGCCGCCGAAAGCGTGGCAGTCCCATCGACACAAGGTTGATACCCCGGTCCACCCGAAGAAGCCCATCTGCCTTCGGGAGATGGGCTCGCTCGCCCGCGCGCACCGTGGATTGCGGCCTTCCCTCGCAGAAGGGCGCGGCAGCGGGGGTGGATTCCCCACACAACGTCGTCCACGCAGGCCGCAGGGGAATTCAACGCCGGGTGGGTGGCGGGATTCCGATCGGCCCCGGTCGAGCGAGGGCGTTTGGGGATCTGGCCACTCGCCCGGCCGAAGGGCAGGCGCCGGCCTTCTTGTGCGGCACCCCTATGGCGACACCCGCAGTGGCCAGCGGAGCTTGGGAGAAGCGCCGTTGCGCTCCTTCACCGGCCGAAGTGTCGCCGTACGAAGGCCCCGATCGCGGGAGCGAAGGCGAGGCCGAAGTCCTCGGCGTCCCGCAGCTCAGCGCTCATCGCGACCCGGGCCAGCTCACCGCGGGGAAGCGTTTGGGCCACCGCCTGGGCGAGCTCCGGAGGGTGGCGCCGGTCCATACCGGGGATCACGAGGATGGGGGCGTGGACGGACCTGAGCTCATCGAGGCTCCGAAAGGAGCGGTCCCGGCCGATGGCTGCGGCGGCGGCCGCGCTCTCCCGGTCCGCGCGCGGAAGCGCTTCTTCCACCATTCGGCCGATGAGGGGTGCGAGCTCCCCGAGGATCGGCGCCCAGCCGGCCTCGATGCCACCCCTTCGCACCCGCTCGGCGAACGCCTCCATGTACCTGCGCTCGGCCTCCTTCGCCTGGTCGTCCTCGATGTCCTCGACGCTCACGAGGACGGCGGCGGCCACCCGGTCGGGGTGCGCGAGGGCGACGCGGAGCGCGATGGTGGAGCCGAGACCGGCACCTCCCACCACGGCCTCCTGGACGCCGAGGCAGTCGAGCCACGACACCACGTCGTCGGCGTAGCGAGCCCAGGTATGGAGCGCCGGCTCCCGGCAGACCGAGCGGCCGTAGCCCCGCACGTCGGGAAGGATCACGGACAGCCCGAACCTCGCCCGCAGCTCGCCCGCGAGAGGAAGAAGGCTTCGGTGGTCGGGGCCACCCCCGTGCATGAGAAGGACCGGGGGACCGGCCTCGTCCGAGGCACCTTCCCCCCGCATCACGCGAGCGTGGAGCGGCCAACCGTCGTCCGCACGATCGTTGAGGAGCGCCTCACCCTCTTCGCCGCGCGAGGTGCGCGAGAAGGTCATGCATCCTGCTCGCATCCGAAGTCCAGTGCCCGCTCGAGGAGCTCGCGGCCGGCGCCCACGGTAAGGGCGAGGAGCGGGTCATCACGCTCCCGGCGTCGGAGAACCGCGGACCGGCAGCGGACCCCGGGGGCACCCCATTTGGCGAGTCCGGTAGAAGGAGGTGGGGCCGGATCGTGTCGCCCCCCTCCCTTGCACCGAGCGCCGGGCAGCCCATGAACCGTCGAACGTTTCTCCGGACCGGAGGGGCCGTCGTGGCACTGGCGGGCCTGGCCGAGCCCGTCCCCTCGAGCCCCAGCTCCAAGTCGGGTCTCCGCCAGAGCGGATCGGCTCGGACCGGGCCGGAATCGGGATTTGTCTCCAGGGGGGGACCCCGGACCCTCCGTATCCCAGCTACCCTCCAAGCCGACGCCTTCGCCTCCTCCTCGGGAGCGGACGCCCGCTATCACGCGCTGGTCCACGAGGAGGGTAGCGCGGCCGGTAAGGCGCTCCTCACCACGCCTTACCCGGACGGGGACGTAGCCCGGCAGCTTCGGGCCTCCGGCGCCCGGGACGGAGGAGGGGTCCCCATGTCCGCCTGGACCCTCCGGCGACTTCCCCTGGTTCCCGCTCCGGACCGGAGGGTGGAAGGCTCGCCCCTCACCGTGATGGTGGAATGGGAGGGATGGGGAGCTCCCCGGGAGCTGGCCCAACTCCTGCAGGACCCGGGAGGCCGGGGGGTGGAGCTCCGCTTCGGAGGGAACGAAGACCAGGATCACCACTGGGAGTCGGGATGCATCGTCTGCCTCTTCAGTTGCCCGGGTGGAGTGATCTCGAACGCCCGCTACTCGATCCGGGACCACGTTCGGGAAGTCACACGCTTTTCGCCAGCGGCCGACCTTCCGCCGGAGGGGACGGAGGTGACGGTGGTACTCAAGCTGGTATGATACCGCTTGCGCCTCCTCAATGCCGCTCCCCCGTTGAATTGGCGTAGGGCTCCCGACGGGAGAGACCCGTGCTGGGAGAAGTGACCGAGGGACCCCACTCTGGAGGATCACATGACTGGGTTCGCCGACAAGACCGCGATCGTGACGGGCGCAGGATCAGGGCTCGGGGAAGCCATCGGCAAGGCTCTCGCCGCCCGCGGCGCAAACGTCGTTGTGTCCGATATCAACCTCGAATCAGTCGAGCGAGTCGCATCGGAGATCGAGGGGGCGGGCGGGACCGCGAGCGCGGTGCGCCAGGATACGGCGAAGCCCGAAGACTCCAAGCGCGTGGTGAGACACGCAGTGGACAGGTTCGGAGCGCTCCACTTCGCCGTCAACAACGCCGGCATCGGAGGAGCCCAGGCACCCACCGGAGAGATCGATCTCGAGGATTAGCGGCGGGTGATCGACATCAATCTGAATGGCGTGCTCTATGGGATGCGCTATCAGATCCCGGCGATCCTCGAGACCGGCCCGCTCGAGGGCGCGATTGTCAACATGGCCTCCATCCACGGAACCGTCGCGGCGATCGGCAACGGAGCGTACACGACTGCGAAACACGGCGTCGTGGGATTGACCAAGAACGCCGCGGCCGAGTACGGGCCGCAGGGCCTGCGAATCAACTGTGTGGGGCCGGCGTATATCGACACGCCCTTGTTGTCCGACTTGCCTGACCACGTACGGACGGATCTCGTGTCCCGTCACCCCTTGGGACGACTGGGACGGACCGAGGAAGTGGCGCCTCTGGTCTGCTTCCTCTTGTCCGACGAAGCGTCGTTCATCACCGGTGGCTATTACCTGGTGGACGGAGGGTACACTGCGGTGTAGGTCGGACGACCCTCGAAAACCTTCTGGCGCTTCGCTCTTGTATCACGGGTCTGGGTAGACTCGAGCTGCCGCCTCACGCCGGCATCTCGCAGCCCCAGTGGCATAGCCCGCGGCGAAAGCGAAGGTTAGCGGAAGACGCCGGCTGAGCGGCCGTTAGCGGGGCCGGCTGCTCGTGTGGGTGTGACGTACCACCCAGCGGTTGCCACGGCGCTCGAGAATGGCCGTCCCGCGGCCCACGTGATCGAGCCGGCGATCGCCGTAATCGGCCCGGAGGGTGTAGCGGAAGATCGCCCAGGCGACGTCCCCCACCACTCGGGGTTCGACCTCGCTGGGCCGATACTCGAAGTTCTCGAACGCCTCGAGCTCCGGTCCCAGGTGGTCGTCGCGGTAGTCCGTCCAGCCGCGGTCGATTCCCGTCCCTTCGATCACGGTAAGGTCCTCGCCTGCGTACAGGGTATCGAGGGCGATCATGTCTCCGCGCTCCGCGGCTGCGAACAGCGCCTCTATGGTCGCGCGCACCTGTGCCGTGTCCGACGGCGCTCCGGCCTGTGCCTGGGCGACACCGGGTGTGAGCAGGAGCGGAAGAAGCAGGAATACGTGGCGGAGGCGCATGGCTGGGCTCCGGAGCTGGATCGCACGTCGCGATGCGTTGTTGTCGTCGCCATCCACCCAGCCCCTTTTCCGGGGAAGGGGAATGACGGTGATGGATACCGGGCACTCCTAAAGCTATGCCTCTCCTCCGGGAGAAGCTACCTACGGCCTGCGCCCGCGGACCCCGGCCCTGGTGCCGTTCGACTCATCATCAGTGCGTCGACGAGTTCCGGCTCATCGGGTTCGGTCTGGAGCTCCCCGAGCGAGAGCCGTCCCGGAGGCCCCTCGAGCCCGACCTCCGTGAACCCCATTCGGAGCGCCCAGCAGGGTTCTCTCAGAGCGAATTGCCACGGCGGCCGGATTCACTACCGGCGCGATCTACTCCAATTTCGGCGGCAAGGAGGCTCTGTTCATCGCCCTTCTCGACGCCCACGTGGAGCGACTCCTCGCCGCCGTCGATGAGGTGAGCGGGCGGACCGACCCCCGTGTTCGGCAGCGACAGATGAGGGAACGCGTCGCCGAACTGGTCATCAGGATGTCGGGTCCCCAGGAGAGCGAACTCGGCGGAACTGACCTGAGCACGCGTCAGCAGGACCAGGCTCCACTTCCTCCCCGCGGGCTCCTCCCCTTCCGGCCCCCCCCCGCCCCTCATGAGCACCGCCCGGCCTGAAAATGAGATGGGAGAGCAACAGGTATCCCACAACCGCACCCCCTGCGACCAGGAGCAGGTAAATCACCATGAGCATCAGGTAGCTCAATCCCATTTCGCCCACCACCGCCAGCACCAGCGCGGCAAGCCAGGAGACGCCGGAGACGGACCCGGTCAAGGCGAATAGCCACTGCTTCGACGTCAGCATCCGCTCCGGCAGTGTCTCATGGCGGTGTCGCCCCAGCATTGGGATCACCGTTGCATGGAAGACCACCCCATTCGCCATCAACACCACCACCGCCGTCATCTTGGCCTGGAAGTGGAGCACCTCCCAGATGGCCACGTTGTGGAGCAACAGAGCAACCCCTGTGAGGACCAATAGGGCCAGGCCCGCCAGCACCACGTGTGCCGTTGCCCGGATAAGGACATACTGGTCGTCGCTGACCCGTCGATTCCGGATCGCGCTAAGGAAGACCGAGTCGCTGGCTGCGGCGGCGCCTACACCTATGGCAGCACCCGACACGTGAAGAACGGTGCGGACGCCGTAGAGGCTCATGGCATTGTCGCCTCTCGGTGTTGGTTCACCGCGCTCGAGCGTGCGGCTCTCGCCTGCTCGATCCCCGTCTTGGCGTAGCGGCGATTGGGAGTCCGCTCCAGCGAAGCCTCGTACGCCGCGATCGCCTGGTCCGTGCGGCCTTCCTGGAGCAGCATGTCGCCATAGAGTTCACGCACAGGAAGGATCTCGCCCGGCGTGATGGGATGCTTCTCCATGGAATCCTCCAGATCGGCGGCCTCGCTCACGAGCCCGAGCGCCGTATCAGTCTCGCCGCTCTCGTAAAGAATCCAGGCTTCTACGGCCTGGCCGAGCGCCTCGGTCATGTGCGCCCAGTAGTCGTCGCCTTTCTCCCGCAGGGCGCGAACGGCTGCTTCGATACGCTCGCGCTCGCCCTCCGCCTGCTCGAGGTTCCCGGTGCGCGCCGCGCCGAGCCCCCGCGCGTAGTGGAAGAGCGCATCACCCGCCGGCATCGTCTCCCAGTCGATCACGTCCGGCGCCCTCGGCTCCAGCCGAGCTGCCTCCTCCCAGCGCCGCTGCTCGAGGTAGTAGCGGGCCTGCGGTGCCGCCACTCCGTAGGCGACGGTAAGGACCGGCGGCATCCCCTCCTCGAAGTTCTGGATACGCTCGAGCGTCTCCCGCGCCCTTTCCTCTTGGTCCATCTGCAAGTAGGCGTACATCGCATAGTCCAGAGCATGGACGTAGTGGCCACCCGCGCGGGGGTCCACGTCGGCCAAGCGCAGCGCCGCCTCGGCGGAGCGCTCGTTGAACTCGGCCGTCTCCTCCCACTGCCCGAGGCGCACGAAGATATGGCTTGCCATATGAAGGGCGTGCGGCGTCTCCGGGGCCAACTCGCCATACGCCTCCGCCACCTCCTCTGCCCTGGGTGCGAGCTCCGGGCTGTCGTAGGCGTGCAGGAGATAGTGGTGCAGGCCGGGGTGCTCCGGATGTCGGTCCAAGTAGCTCAGCATGAGCGCGCCGGCCTCCCGCTCCAGCGCATAATCATGCTCCTCCTCGGGCGAGAACTGCGTCTGTGCGTAGGCGACCTGCGCGAGAGCATAGAACGCGGCGGCGTCCACATCCTCGCGGTGCGCCTCATGCAGCTCGCGCTGGGCCTCTTTCCAGGCTAGCACCCGCGCCTCGTGATCGGCGGGGGGGCTGGGTGCGGCAGGAGCCGGATCGGTGAAAAAGGCTTCCGCAGCAGCGACATGCGCCTGCTCGCGCTCCGTCGGCGCACCGATCTCCTGGGCAGCCTCCACTGCCGCCGCGCCACGCTCCAAGCCCTCCTCGCTCGTCGGGTGCCAGAGCGGCTGAAAGCTCGTCATGGCGATCCCCCAGTGCGCCATAGCACACTGCGGGTCCAACCCGGCCGCGGAGTCGAAGTGCTCTTGTGCCTGCGAGTACATCATGTGGTGGAGCTGCAAAAGGCCCTGCTCGAACTCCCGCTGTGCTTCCTCGTTGCAGGAGATGGGAAAGTCGACTTCTCCCAGCTCCTGCTCCTGGGGCTGAGCCACTACCAGACCCGCCGAGAGCAGAAGACCGAAGACTGCGGTGAGAAGTGCTCGAAGTTTCATGGCAGACCTCCTCTCGCCTCTGGTGCATACTGCGGTCACACGGCTGCCTGTGCCTCGATAGGCGCCACCGCAACCATGTTGCCATGGAGCCAGAATGTGATAGCGATCCCCAGCCGTGCTGCTCGAGATCAAGATCCAATGCAAGATTCATACGTTCGGCCAACCCTTTCCGACCGAGGCATTCCGAGCCGCACAGTCGCGCCTTCTCGAGCCCGCACTCGCCAACCGTCCTCTATCCCTCCCCCGGATATCCCTCCCCCGGAAACTCTTTCCACCACCGGAAGATTTGCTCCCACATGTCCAGGACGTTGGCACGGCCGCTCACCGTGTGGCCCTCGCCCGAATAGCGGACCAGGCGCGCCCGGTTGCCCCGACGGAGCAGCTCGGTGAAGAACATCTCGGCCTGTTGGATGGGCACGAAGTCCTCATCTCCGTGGATCATGAGAAGAGGTGTGTCCACATCGGCCACGTAGGTGAGCGGGCTGGCCTTGGCCAGCGCCATGACGGCGATCGGCAGCATCAGCCCCCGTCGATGATCGGCGGGAAGCCGACGGGGAGCCGTGATGGACAGTTGCGGGGAACCGAGGGCGGCAATGAACCGCTGCACGAGCGGAGGAAGCCTGGCGAGGGCGCATCGACACGCTCGATGTGGCGGGTGTGTCGCGTGCCCGCTAATGTTGTCAACGAAAATGTTGGCGCACCGTCCTGTGTCCGCCTGAGGATCTCCTACCATGCAGCAGACCTTCGATCCCGCCGAGACCCTGCAGTCTCTCTCCGAACTGATGGCCGAGTGGGGAGTCAGTGCCCTCGGAGCCGTGGCGGTCCTTCTCGTCGGGAGCTGGGTCGCACGCCGGATCAGGGACGGCATGCGGACGGCCCTGGGTCGGGGCAGCCTCGATCCCACGCTGGTGCCATTCGCGACGTCGATCGTCTACTGGGGCCTCATGGCGTTCGTAGTGATCGCGGTGCTCGGGATCTTCGGAGTGCCCACCGCTTCATTCATCGCCGTGGTGGGTGCCGCAGGGCTCGCGGTAGGGCTGGCCCTTCAGGGGACCCTTGCAAACTTCGCATCCGGGGTCATGATCCTGACCTTTCGCCCCTTCGTGATCGGGAACTGGGTGGAGGTCGCGGGCGTGAGCGGCACCGTGAAGGAGATCGGGATCTTCTCCACGATCCTGTTCTCGGGGGACAACGTGAAGATCGTGGTTCCCAATGCACAGGTGTACGGACAGACGCTCAAGAACTACTCCGCGAACGACACCCGCAGAGTGGACCTCGTGATCGGCGTAGGATACGACGATGACCTCCAGGTCGCGCAGGAAGCCATCCTGACGGTCCTCGACGCGGACGAGCGGATCCTCGCAGATCCGGCGCCCACAGTCGCCGTGCACGAGCTCGGCGACAGCTCGGTCGACTTCGTGGTGCGCCCTTGGTGCCGGGCTTCGGACTACTGGCCCCTCCGCTGGCATCTGACCCGGGCCCTCAAAGAAGGCCTGGAAACGGCAGGCTGCTCGATCCCGTTTCCGCAGCGGGACGTGCACCTATTCGAGCGCGCCGAGACCGAAAACGGCGCAGTATCGGACCGCGGAAAGACTGTCACATCCGGTTCAAAGTGACTGTGCTCCAGGTAGCGGCCTGACGAGGTCCGGAGCGGCCGTAGGCCACCATCAGAAGTACGAGCGCCCCGAGGCACCGACCAGGAAACCGCCCGGGCATCCGCAAAGCCTTTCAGGGGCCATCCGTTGCCTCTCGTCGCTTTTGGAAGTAGAGCTCGAGGCGCTCGATCTCTTTCGCCGTCCAGCCGGGGGGCGCGACGACTTCCAACCAGGCGTCGATGTAGTGCTCAGGAGCGTAGACGTGCCCATAGCCCGTCGGCGCGGCGTCGCCCGCTGCGATGTCCACCGCCAACTGGAGCATACTGACGACGGGGTACCAACGAAGCTCGGGAGAGACGTCGGGTCCGCGCGGGTCGGCCATCCACTCGGGGCGCCTGAACAGGGCCCGCTGCTCGAAGAAGGTCACCGGGTCGCTCGCGTACTGCAGATAGACGATCCGTATGGGTCCCCATTCGGCTCCCGGCCGCTCCGGGGTGTTCTGCTGGTTCATGAACCGGACGATGGAGCCGTCGCGAAAGCGAGGAAGCCATGCGGGAGAGTCGGGTTCTCGCTCCGCGGTGATCGTGCGCCAGGTGTTGCTCCGAAAAGGAGGCCCCGCCCAGAGCGCCCCTGCATAGGGATCCGCGATAACATCGTAGAGGTCGGCCGCCCTTTCGCCGTTGAGAGCTCCGAGACTCAGGCCATATAGGTAGAGGTCGGGCCGGGCGTCCCGGGGAAGCTCCGTCCAATATCCGTAGATCTCGGCGAACACGGTCCTCGCCGTCTCGGCCCCGTACTCGGGCTCCGCGAGGAGGGAGAGCCAGCTGGGCAGGTAGGAGTACTGAACTGCGACCGTCGCCACGTCCCCTCGAAGCAAGTATTCGAAGGTGTCAGTGGCGTACGGGTCCACCCAACCCGTGCCGGTGGGTGTGGCGATGACCAGGACGGAGCGCTCGAAGGCTCCCAGACGTTGGAGCTCTCCCAAGGCCAGACCGGCGCGTTCTTCGATCGTCTCGGCCGAATTGATACCTACATAGACCCGGATGGGCTCCCGAATGGGTTCCGCGTCGCCCTCCCCGAAGAAGACCGCCAGATCTTCCGCGGTGGGGCCGGACGAGACGAACTCGCGTCCCCTTCGGCCGAGGTCGTGCCAGGCGACGAGCGAAGCGGCGCTTCCCGTGAGAAGCGGGTCTGTGGGCTCCTCCAGTTCCGGCTGCACGAGCGCATCGACCTGCTGGAAGGAGGCGTCCAAGGCGCGGAAGGAGGCCTCCACGAGGACGCCGTCGATCACCAGCCAGAAGACGGCGATCGCAAGGAAGCCTCCGGTGACGTTGGCGATCCTTCGGGGGACGTGCCCGCTCAGCCACCCCGCGATGATCCGGAAGGTCAGGCCGAAGAGGCGGGCGATCTTGAGCAGGACGATGGCCACAAGAGCGGCGATGAGCCCCACGCGGATGGGTTGGGCGCTGTCCACCGATTCCAGCTCCATGAGGAGCCGGATCGAGTTCTGCCACTCGGCGGCCTGGTGGAGGAAGATCAGGGCGGTCGCGAGGGAGAGACCCGCCGCCGTCAGCGTCGTGATTCTCTGGGCTCGCGCCCCCGGGAGCGGCAACTCGAGGTAGCCCCAGAGCCAGCGACCGAACACACCGAGGCCATAGCCGGCAGCGAGCGAGAAGCCCGAAAGTACGCCCTGCGTGATGAGCGTGCGTGGGAGCAGGCTCGGCGTGAGCGACGCCGCGAAGAAGAGGGTCGCCACGAGCAGGCCCGGCGTGGACAAGGTCGCCGCGAACCGTGCGCTCCAGCGCGTCAGCGCGGATCCCACCAACGTCGAGCGACGCTGAGCACCCCGAATCATGGAATGATATCCATTTGAGCGGAGCAGGCGCCTCTCCGTTCCATGCGTTCAAGTCCTCCGGTTCGCCAGCCGGAGCCAATCCCCCCGACAGCCGTTCGCACCAACCCAGAGGGGCGAGGAACCGCGGACGGATGCCCCCGGAGTGGGGCGCCCACCGGAGAGGAACGAGTCGGTCGGACGCGGGCGAGACAAGAGTCGAAATCGATGACTTTCCACGAAACGTTATCGCGATTCCTCCCGGAAAGCGAGACGGCTCAAGACGCCAAGCCACCCGGGCTCCGTCCCGGTCGACCTTCATCTCGGATTCCGAGACGAAGGTCGAAGCCGATTCCGCCAGAGGCTTCGATGTCATGATTTCAATCGGCCTCGTGCCGGTGTTGCGGCGGGGCGCGTCCTTCTGTGGAGCTCTGTAGCGGCCCGGGCGCGGGGACGATCAGCTACGGGCGGATGTTCTGAGCGAGCTCGACTTCGAACGCCGCAGTGCGGGCGGGTCGACCCCCGGAGGTATCCTCGACCCCCGCACCGAACGCCTCAGCCTTCATGCGGACCTGGAGCGCGGTCGGGTTGCCGGGGGCATCAAGGGCGCAGCGGCCCAGCCCGATCTGTCCGAGGGACCTCCGTTACCGTTCGACCTCCGCTTCGTCAAAGACCGCTTCCGTGCCGGACTTCAGCATGGCGCGGATGCGCTGGATGTGAATGCCGAATTCCTCGGCTCGCTCACTCAGAGACCTGGTCTGGCTGCCGGTCATCGTGTCAGCCATCCGGACGAGCAGGTTCTTGCGCTCTTCGAACATTCGCAGCGCGGACCAGAGGGTCTCTTCAATCTTCGCGGTCTGTGCCACGAGGAGGACACCGGCGGTGAAGGCGTGCCCGGTGTGGCATCGATAACGGAGAGATTCCACATTCTCGACTTCCCACAGGACGCCGCCGCAATCGGGACAGTTGAAAGGAACCTGATGTCCGAGAGTGTGGACAGAAGAGAGGTCGCTGAGAACGCGCCGGGCGATCCTGGCCTCGATGATGACATCATCGGGGATTGCCGGTTGTCTGCCAGGCTTTCGGCGCACAAGCTCGGTGAGCAGCGCGCCGAGCTGTGCGAGCGGCACGCAATGGTCGACTTCGGTCGCCTGCAGGGCGTTGCTCGGCATATCCGGATAGGCAGCATCGCTGGGATCCTGCACGACGCAGATTCCGCCGCATCGATGAATTGCGTTGAGGCCGGCGGTTCCATCATCGAGATGGCCCGTCAGAACCACCCCCGTCACCCGGTTGCCGTGCGCGACCGCGGCCGAGCGAAATAATGGATCGATGCTCGGGCGGGATCGGTTCTCCCGAGCACCTTTGGTGATCTGAATGGTCTCTTCATCGATCATCAGGTGGTGGTCGGCGGGGGCCAGGTAGATACGGCCCGGACGAAACTTCTGCCCATCGTCGGGTTCTGTGCACTCGAGCGGGCCATGGCGATTCAAGACGCGAAGGAGCGACTTTCCCGTGGTGTCGGCTGCCACGTGGTTGACGACGAAGACGGGCGCGGGAAAGTCCTCCGAAAACTGAGAGACCAGTCGCGTGAGTGCGTCCATACCGCCGGCTGAGGTTCCGATGACGACGATTGCGGTCTGCTTCATGATGATCTGATCCCTCGCACGTGAGCCACACGTGCAGTCATGTCCGATACGGCGTGGGGACGCGGTCGTCATCCGCCCTCTCTCCGTGAGATTGCAACCCCCGCGATCCCGAGAAGCTTGAACCTCGACGCGGCCGCGGAGGTTCTGCTCATCTTGAGCCGATGCAGGAGACGGACCAGCGGTGGAGAAGGCGCCCGTGTCGTCGCCCGCGGGAGGGGCGCCTGCCGGCCGGGGCCTTGGTGACAAGGCGCACGGGTCGGCCCCCGTTGCCGTCGCGAACCGCCTTCCCAACTTCGACGAATGGGAAATCGCTTTGCCGACTGGCTCAGACAGGCGGAGGCCGACCTGCGCGCGCGAGTGTGTCCCCCGACTATCTGCCTGACCGATTTCCGGCGGCCATCGATCTTGCGGTGATGACGGAGGACGGGCTCGAAGACCTCCGTGAGCCGCTCCAGGCTGGTACCGGGCGATCAGCGCGGGGCGGATGCTCTGGGCTGGCTCGACTTCGAGCGGAGCATGAATCCCGCTCTTCACCTGTTCGCGTCCCCGGACGCCAGCCCGACCGAAAACTCCGCTGCAGCGCGTGCGGAAGCCGAGGTGAGCCGGAAGGGAGGGCGGCAGCTGTGGCCATCGACATGTCTTACGTCTACATCCGTACCGTACGGGACCACCTCCCGCAGGCGTCCCTGGTATTCGACCGCTTTCATGTCGTGAAGTCGATGAACGCCAAGCTTTCGGATCTGCCAAAGCCCCGCAGGCCCCGAAGGGCCTTCCCGGGCGCACAAAAAAAGCCAGGCCGTCCGCTGGAACACCGCGAACGGTCTGGCTTTTCAGGAAAATGGGCCTGGGTAGACTCGAACTACCGACCTCACGCTTATCAGGCGAAAGGGCCTGGGGCCCGATTCCGGCATCCTGCCGCGTTTCCCCACGTTACGCAGCGGGCTGCCGGGATTCGGACCGGCCAAGATCGGGTTCCGCCGGAGTCAGTAGACACCTTCTAGACACCTGCCGCCGGCCCTGCCTCCCTGAAGAGTTTTCCACGGGCTGCGAGGAGAGCACTCCCGTGCAGCTCCCCGCAGCAGCGTGTGGGAAACTCGGCGACTCGGGCGCCCAAACACCATGCGTTCAGCCAGGACTCTGCTCAGCGCCCACGCGCACCACGAGATCCTCATCCAAGCCCTGTCGATGAATCTCCAGTCCTGGTCGGGATCCCATTTGTCTCGTCGTAACATCAAGGGCGAAGGGAAACAGCGCGGGGTCGTTCCGGAGGGCGTCCAACGGCCGAGGAGATCCCCCGAAGTCTGCGAGCGCCGCCTCCAGAAGCCACGCGCCTGTCGGATCTGCACTCCTGAGCCGAAGCTTGGCGGCTTGTGCGAAAACGCCGCGGTCGTCCTCCTCCGTCAGCACCCCCCAGAGGATCAGCGACCGGACCACTCGTTGTACCGCCCGGGCCACCGTGCTTCGCTCCCCCCACACCTGTGTGACTCGGCGAGTGATCTGGGAAAGGGAGGCCGTCCCCTGAACTGCGGCGAGCCGCCCCGCAGCGGAGGCCACACTCCGGAAGAACGGGTACGTGGCCATGCACATGCCCCAGTGGAGCGGAAGGCGGTCGCGGCTCCCCCGGTCGTTGAGCAGGGCAAGCCCCTCGTCTCGGAGCGTCCCGAGACCGCCGGGCACCTGGACCCACACATGGACGAGGACGGTGACGGTATTCGCCCTGGCCTTCACCCCCGCCACGCTACCGTCGAGTAGATCGTACAGCCTGGATCGGATCTCGCCTGCGGGACACCCCGCTGCCGTCCAGGCTGCTGTGGCGTCCAGCCACTCGAGGCGGATCTTCCGATCAAAGCCTACGATCCGGTCCTGGCTGCCTTGGCTCATCGGGCCTCGATCTGGATGAACGGGACGATGATCTCCTCCAGGGAAGCGCCTCCGTGGGCCACCACGGTGTCCCCCGGGGGGACGAACGCAGTCCGTCCGGGAGCGAGAAGGGGAAAGTATTCCTCCGGCAGGCCCGTCGGGGACCAGGCGACGGACCCGGGAAAGTCCTTCTCCACCCGGCTCCGGAGGGCCGGATCCGGGAAGACCCGCGCCCGTTGGCCCCGGACATCGGCCACGGCGCCCTCTGAGGGGCGACCACATCCGCGGGCCTCCACGTTCCCGTGGTCCGAGGTGAGGAAGACCGTGAAATCCTTCCGGAGGAGAAGGGTGAGGAGGCCGGCCAGGAACCCTTCATGGACCCACTGGCGCACCTGGTTGTGCATTCCGGCGGTCCCGAGCGTCATTCCGTGCATGATCCGGTCGACCTGATCGACCACGAGACCCACGACCCGGACCCTGGCCCGATCGACGAGATCCTCCACTCGCTCAAGGTCCTCGGATGTACGAATCGCCCGCTCGTAGCCGACTTGCTCCCCGGCAACCCCCTCGCTCTCCCAGAACCGCTTCCACAGGGCCTCCTCACGAGAAGTGCTGCGGATGCTCTGCGGGAAATAGTAGGGCGGGTTCCCCGCGAAGCAGGCCTGCCGAGATACCGGGGTCAATGTGGGAAGCCACGCGAAGACGGCGTCCTCGTGGATGTCGGCGCCAAGACCGTGCTCATCGAGCGCATCTCGCACGACGATCCACTGGTCCAGGGAGAGACCGTCCAGCACGACGAGGGCGACCCTCCGCTCACCCTCGGCTGCCCTTCGGGCCATGTGGCGAGGGACATGATGAACCATGACCGGGGGGATGGGCGGCTGGTTGTGAAGGGTCGCGAAGCGCGCGGCCAACCAACGGTGGAAGGCCTCATCGATCTCGATCTGCAACTTCTTCACACGAGCAAGGTCCTCGTCGTCGAGGTTCGCTCCTCCCTGGCCGTGTTGGAGAGCCCCGAGCCGTGCCCACCGGAAGGCGAAGGCCGACCAGGCAGCGTGGCCAGCGTTGTCTTCCGGCACGCTCGAAACCACGGTGTCAAGGAGACCATCCCAGCGCATTCGGGCATCTCGCTCCGGTTCGAGGAGAAGTCCCACGGCAGCCCAGCTCTCCTCTAACCTCGCGCCGTTGGGATGGGAGACGGGTGTCAGGATCCCTTCATGGAAAAGGTTGTCCACGTAGACGCGGACATCGTGGTGATCGAAGGGGAGTTCCTCGGGCCCCCGCAGCTCGAGGCCGTACGTCGGCTCCGGTTCGTGGCCGGCCCCACCCTCG
>SKKN01000052.1 GCA_007121455.1 Gemmatimonadota bacterium
ATCAGGGAGAGGGTCGCTCGAGCCATGAACTTCCTTCCAGGTGATCGGACATGGATGAGGCCGGAATTCGGCTCTTCGTTCCACGAGGTGAAACCCCGATGGTTCCGATACCGTTCCGGTAAAAGGATGATCTCATGCCGGGGCGTGGAGCACAAGGGTGTGATGCCGCATTCTCCTCATCGTTCGATGGAGGTGCGGGCTTCGCCGTGCGTGCTGCGATTCCCGGCGAAACGGAATGGCCGCTGCGGGGTGACACGAAGGTCCGTCGACGAACGCGATCAGTGGTTTCTCCAGCGAGGATAGGAGGGAGACGAAGTGCTCCTGGTCATCGACAACTACGACTCCTTCACCTGGAATCTCGTTCAGATGCTGGGGGCGTTCGGCGCGGACCCGGTCGTCGTGCGGAATGACGAGCGGAGAGTGGGGGATCTCCTGGCTCTCGGTGCGGACCGGGTGGTCGTTTCGCCGGGACCGTGCACACCCGGAGAGGCGGGGATCAGCGTGGAGTTCATCCGGTGCCTCGGCTCCCAGGTTCCGGTGCTCGGGGTCTGCCTCGGACACCAGGCGATCGGGGAGGCTTTCGGCGGTCGGACGATCCGGGCGGCCGCTGTGATGCATGGCAAGACGGCGGAGATCCAACACACGGGGGAGGGGATCTTTCGAGGGCTTTCCGATCCCCTGGTCGTCACCCGGTACCATTCTCTCGTCACGGATCCAGCAGCGCTTCCACAGGAGTTGGAGGTCGTGGCCTGGAGCATGCCGGAGACCAACTCCCCGCCTCAGCTCCCGAGGGACGGGGAGGCAGCGCCAGAGATCCAGGGGGTGCGACACCGCGCGCGTCCGATCTGGGGCGTTCAGTTCCATCCCGAGTCGCTCTTTTCGGAGCAAGGTGAGGAACTGCTCCAGAATTTTCTTCGCCTCTGAGATGCGCCCCTCCCATCTTGCACCAACCCAGCTCGTCTTTATACATTTGTTGGCGTGAATCTTGCAATAAGTCTCGTCCCTCGCCGGGAATCGGCCCTTTGACTCCTTCCGTCCTCGGTGTGATCCCGGCCCGCCTCGGCTCGACCCGACTCCCGAGAAAACCCCTCCATCCAATCCTCGGGCGCCCCCTCCTCGAATGGGTCTGGAACCGCACTCGGTCGATGGAGCTCTTCGATGTCCTGGTCGTGGCTACCGACGCCTCCGAGGTCGCGGATCTCTGCCACGACATCGGAGCGCCCGTCCACCTGACCTCGTCCGACCATCCTTCGGGAACGGATCGCGTGGCAGAGGTGTCGCGTCTACCGGAGTACGATTCCTTCGAGGTCGTCGTGAACGTGCAGGGGGACGAGCCGCTCGTGGATGAGAGGCACCTGCGGAAGGCCGTCGATCTGGTCGGAAGTAGGGGTGGTGGCTGGGATGTGGGGACGTGCGCGACGCCTCTGTACCACGAGGATGCCTGGCGGAATCCGGCTCTGGTGAAGGTCGTACGGGCGTGCGATGGGCGCGCACTATACTTTTCCAGAGCATCGATCCCGGCCAAGAGGGACGGGGACGTGACGGTGGAGGAGCTGTCGAAGCCTCCCTTCCTCCGGCACCTCGGGATCTACGCCTACAGCCGGGAGTCACTTTTCCGGTGGGTGGAGCTTCCTCCATCTCCCCTGGAACAGTTGGAGCGCCTGGAGCAGCTCCGCCCACTCGAGGCGGGCTTCCGGGTGGGTGTTGCGGTGGTCGACCACGCGTCGGCAGGAGTCGATACGGGTGAAGATGTGGCTCGTGTCGAAAATGAACTCTCTGGGACGGGGTGGGCTTCCCCGAATGGGTGACGTCTTCATGACTGATGGTTCCACGAAGTACATATTCATCACGGGAGGGGTGGTCTCCTCTCTCGGAAAAGGGATCGCGGCCGCCTCGCTCGGCAGGCTTCTCAAAGAACGGGGCCTCCGGGTCACGATCCAGAAGTTCGATCCATACATCAACGTAGATCCCGGCACCCTCTCTCCATTCCAGCATGGAGAGGTTTTCGTGACGGACGACGGTGCCGAGACGGACCTCGACCTGGGACATTACGAGCGATTCATCGACGAGTCTCTCTCCCAGGCGAACAACATCACGACCGGACGGATCTACCAGTCCGTGATCGAGAAGGAACGCCGGGGCGATTATCTCGGCTCCACGGTCCAGGTCATCCCCCACATCACGGATGAGATCAAGTCCGCGATCCGTCGACTTTCCGATGGCCACGACGTGGTGATCACCGAAATCGGGGGGACGGTCGGGGACATCGAGAGTCTGCCCTTCCTCGAGGGCATCCGTCAGTTCCGACAGGAGGTCGGCCCGCGGAACGCCATCTACGTCCACGTGACGCTGGTGCCGTTCCTCCAGGCAGTCGGGGAGCTCAAGACCAAGCCGACCCAGCACTCCGTACGTGAGCTGATGGAGATCGGGATTCAGCCGCAGGTCGTCATCTGCCGCACCGAATCGCCGCTGGACGAGGAGATCCGTGGGAAGATCGCCCTCTTCACGAACCTCGACCCGACGGCCGTCATCGAGGCGGTCGATCTCTCGACGATCTACGAGGTTCCGCTGGAGTTCAGGAAACAGGGTCTGGACGCCGTGGTTCTCGACCTCTTGAGATTGGAGGCGCCGGAGCCGGATCTTCGCGAGTGGAGCGAGATGGTCGAAAGGATCAAGTCGCCATCCGGGGGATCGGTTCGGATTGCGGTCGTGGGGAAGTACACCTCGCTCATCGACTCCTACAAGTCGGTTCAGCAGGCGCTCGTCCATGGAGGAATCCACAACGACGTGGGTGTCGAGATCGAATGGCTTTCGAGCGAGAGGTTCGAGGACGACGTTGGGGAGGATCTTCTCGGGAGGTTCGACGGGCTGCTCATCCCCGGGGGCTTCGGACCGCGGGGGATCGACGGGATGCTCCGAGCCATTGCACGGGCTCGAGAGGGAGGGCTGCCCTTCTTCGGGATCTGCCTCGGCCTCCAGTGCGCCGTGATCGAATTCGCGCGGAACGTGTGCGGTCTCGGTGAATCCCACTCCTTCGAGTTCTTCGAGGACTCGCCCGACCCGGTGATCTGCCTCATGGACTCGCAGCGCCAGGTGACCCGAAAGGGCGGTACGATGCGTCTCGGGGCCTATCCTGCCGTGCTCGCGGAGGGCTCGAGGGTCCGCGAGATCTATGGCCGCAGCGAGATCAGCGAGCGTCACCGTCACCGCTATGAGGTGAACAACTTCTACCGCGACGCGTTGGAGGCGGAGGGACTTCGCTTCTCCGGGGTTTCTCCCGATGGAGCGCTCGTCGAGATGGTAGAGTTGCCCGATCATCCCTGGTTCGTGGGGTGCCAGTTCCATCCGGAGCTGAAGAGCCGTCCCACCCATGCGCACCCCCTCTTCGCTTCGTTCATCGGGGCCGCTGCCGAATACGCACGCCGGTCCGTCGCGGATTCTCGCGAGGCGGGCGTGGGCGCAGGAGACTGAGGGATGCTCTTCGACCGCTTCACCTTGATCGCGGGTCCCTGCGTTCTGGAGGACGATGACCTGAACCTGCGGGTGGCGGACGAGCTTGCCGGCTTGTCCAGCCGACTCGGTCTTCCGGTGATCTTCAAGGCCTCGTTCGACAAGGCGAATCGGTCGAAAATGCAGTCTCCCCGCGGACCGGGGCTGGAGGAAGGACTGAAGGCCCTCGAACGCGTCGGCCGCGAGTCGGGGCTGCCGCTCCTCACCGATGTACACGAGCCGGCTCAGGCTCTGGCGGTCGCCGAAGTGGTGGACGTCCTTCAGATTCCCGCCTTTCTCTGTCGGCAGACGGACCTCGTGGTCGCCGCCGGCAGCACGGGCCGCGCCGTGAACGTGAAGAAAGGGCAGTGGATGGCACCGGAGGAAATGGCTGCGGTGGTGGCGAAGGCGCGGGAAGGTGGGGCGGTCGAGGTGGCGGTGACGGAGCGGGGGATTTTCTTCGGCTACGGGGACCTGGTGGTCGACATGCGGTCGTTCCTGCGGGTCCGAGAGGCAACCGAGGTATCGGTGATCTTCGACGGAACCCACTCGGTCCAGCGTCCGGGGCGAGCCGAAGGGTCGAGTGGAGGGAATCCCGAGTTCATCCGTCCGCTCGTGCGGGGCGCAGTCGCGGCAGGATGCGACTCCCTCTTTCTGGAAGTCCATCCCGAGCCCTCTCGTGCCCCCTCCGACGCGACGAATATGCTCCCGCTGGACCACCTGGAACCACTTCTTCGTGAAGTTCAGGCGATCCGGGAGGCCATCGCGGGATGAGCGGACTGGAGAAGGAACCAGCAGAGATTCCGATGGGGTTGGCGGAGGGGATTCGAATCGTCGTCCTCGACGTGGACGGTGTCCTCACGGACGCGGGGGTATACATCGGAGCGACGGCACGGGGCGAGCACGTGGAGCTCAAGCGCTTCGACATCCAGGACGGCATCGGGATCCGGTTCCTGAAAGAAGCTGGGATCCGGGTGATCGTCGTCTCCGGACGCGTCTCGCCGGCGACCGCGATCCGCGCCGATGAGCTCGGGATCGAATGTCATCAGGATCCGGACGCGGACAAGCTCCCCCTGGTGAAGCGCCTCCTCGACGAGGCGCGCGTTTCATGGCGAGAGGTCGCGATGATGGGAGACGACCTGGCGGACCTTCCCCTCCTCCGGACGGTGGGACTTCCGGTGGCTGTCGCAAACGCCGTTACGGAGGTCCGCGACGTGGCGAGTTGGACCACGTCGATCCGAGGGGGAAGCGGAGCCGTCCGTGAGTTCGCACGGGCGCTCCTCATGGCCCGAGGCGAGTGGTCCGGCCTGGTGGAGGAGTATTGTGAGGCCCGAAGTGGACGGTGACGGCGTGCATCCGGTAATGGAGCCGAAGTCCACCGCTCTCGTGGAGGAGGGACGGCGCGTTCTCCTGGCCGAGGCGCGTGCCGTGGAGGAGGTTGCGAATCGGATGGGCCCGGAGTTTGCGGAGGCCGTCGAGCTCTTGGACCGGGTCGTGGGACGAGTGGTCGTGACCGGTGTCGGGAAGAGCGGCATCATCGGGAGAAAGATCGCATCCACCCTGACTTCGACCGGGACTCCGGCCTCCTTTCTCCATCCGGTGGATGGTCTCCACGGAGATCTCGGTTTCGTTTCGAGGTCCGACGCTGCGATCTTCATCTCGAAGAGCGGAGGGACCTCTGAGCTTCACGGCCTCATGGAGTACATGATCCGACTGGGGCTCCCTCGGATTGCGATCACCGGGGGCCGGGACTCCTCACTCGCCCGACACTCGACGGTGGTTCTCGACAGCGGCGTCGACGAAGAAGCGTGCCCGATGGATCTCGCCCCCACGTCGTCCACGACCACCGCGCTGGCCGTCGGCGATGCCCTCGCGATGGCCCTTCTGCAGAAAAAGGGCTTCCAGCCCTCCGATTTCGCCCGGTACCATCCGGGAGGTGCACTCGGCCGAAGGCTTACGGTCCGGGTCGAGGACGTCATGGTGGGGGAGGGATATCCCTCGGTCGAGGAGGCCGGAACGATGCGGGACTGCATCGTTCCGCTCGCACACATGCGGGGCACGGTCCCGATCGTAAGCCCCGACCGGCATGTCGTCGGGGTCGTGACGGCGGGGGATCTGACCCGTCTGATGAACGAGGTTCCCGACTTCCTCGAAGTTCCGGTGCGGGGGGTCATGACCCGGAACCCGAAGCTGGCACGCCTGGATCAGCTCGGGGCGGCAGCGGTCCACGAGATGGAGCAGCACGGGATCATGGCCCTACCGGTGGTGGACGAGGAAGGAACCCTTCAGGGCATGGTCCACCTCCATGACCTCATGAAGGCCGGGATCGTATGACGACGGTGGGGCGGGTGCGAGCCTGGTGGATGACAGGGGTCATCGCCTGCGTCCTCCTCCTCGGCGCGTGTTCTCCCGAGGACAGCGTGCCGGTGGTGCCGGCAGAGCTGGCGCGTATCGGTGCCGACCAGATGGTGCTCTACATGGATCACGCGATCACACTCGAGGGGATTCGTCAGGCTCGTGTGCGGGCGGACACCGCGTTTCGGTGGGTCGACTCGACCGCTGTGGCGTTGAGGGGGGTGGACCTCACGCTCTATACGGAGGAGGGTCGTGAGCGTGCGAACGTGACCTCCCGGACCGGCCGGCTGGACGACCGAACCGAGGAGATGAGTGCCTGGGGGAACGTGATTCTGATCGTACCCGGAGAGGCGCGGAGGCTCGAGAGCGAGGAGCTTCACTACGACCCTCGGGCCGGGCGGGTCGCCAGCGACTCTGCCTTCGTGATGACGGCTGGAGATCGGAGCATCCAGGGGGTCTGTTTCCGCTCCGACGTCGAGTTCAACAACTTCGAGATGCAGGGCGAGGGAACATGCGCCCTTCCATGAGCCCAAAGCGGTGCTGCAGGACGTACGGGGGCTTTGTCGCGGTTCAGGCTCTCGTCTGCCTGGCCCTGGCGGGGCTCCTTCTCGCCTTGCCGTCTAACCTCGTCGGCCAGGAAGTCTTCAGCACCGATTGCGACCTCGTGAGCTACCGGATGCTCCAGAGCCAAGAACTCGGCATGGGGCAGCGTGTCACGCATGTAGGTCGCCCGGTCGTCCACTGTCCGGACGGATCACGGATCCGAGCCGACACCGCCACGGTCTACAGCGTCCCGGGACAGAGCATGTTCGAGGGGAACGTCCGGTACGACACACCGCGATGGCAGCTCGACGCGGACCGGGCGACCTACCTCGAACAGGATCGTCGCCTGACTGCGACTGGATCCGCCGTGCTCACGAATCATGAGGATGGTTCCGTGATCCGCGGCGATACCCTGGTCCATTTCGGTGCCGATGACCGAGGCGACGAACTTCTGACCGTTTCGGGAGGCCGGCCCACCGCGACGCTCCCGCCGCAGTCGCCACCTGCCGGGGAGCCGCCCGGGGAGGTGGTTCCGTACGAGGTGGAGGGAAACCGGCTTCGCTTCGAGGGTGAGGCCCTCTTCCGGGCTTTCGGAGCCGTCGAGGTGCGTCGAGAAGAGCTCCGTGCTTCCTCGGACAGCCTGCGTTACGAGCGTGAGGCCGGGATGCTCGTTCTGGGCGGAGATGCGCGTCTCGAGGGAGAGGAGTACGACCTGACCGGGACCACCCTCGAGCTCTTTCTTCCCGACGATCGACTGAGCGAGGTCCGAGCCCTCGAGAACGGCGTCCTGACCACCGTGGACCTTCGACTCACCGCTCCGACCGAACTCCGGATCCTTCTCGAGGACGAACAGATGGAGCGTTTGGTGGCGGTGCGGAGGGTCGCGACGGCAGAGGATGAGGAGGCGCAGCCGGGAGACCCTGAAGACCTCCCTCAGGCCGAAGCCACTACGCCGGATTTCCATCTGAAGGGGGATTCGATCGATGCCGTCGCGCCGGGAGAGGTCCTGGAGATGGTTGCCGCGACCGGGATGGCCCGCGGAGAGTCGAGGGGGCGGGTTCTCCCCGGGGACGTGGAAGAGGAGTACCCGGAGCTCGCCCGGAAAGACTGGATCGAGGGACATGAGATTGTGGCGTCCTTCGAGCCGCACCCCCGGCTGACCGATGCAGCCCGTCCTGTTGCCGACAACGACTCCGAAGAGGTCGCTCAGGAGGAGGCTGCGCGATCACGCGGATACCGCCTGAGTGGCCTCGTGGCCCGTGGCGATGCCCGGAGTCTCTACCGGATCGAAGATCGGGAGGAGGTGGATCCCGAGGCCACGGAACCCAGCCCCGAGGAAGGGGCCGGGGATGAGGAGGACGAGGTGGAGGTCACGCAAGAGGAGGATGCGCCAGGCCCCCCCTCTTCACCCGAGCGACGTTGGGGGATCAGCTACTTGCTGGCGGACGAGATCCGGATCGTGATGACCGAGGGAGAGGTGGACCGGATGGAGGCGGAAGGAAACGTCCGGGGGATCCATCTCGAACCGCGACGCCGAACAGCGGTGACCGGAGCGGACGGGGCCGGTGGCTCCGGGTCGGGGGAGGGGCGCGACCGATGAAAACGGCGGATGAGCTTCTCGACTTCATCGAGAGTCTGCGGAGCCACGACGCGGCCCTGGCCGTCACCCTCCAGGCCCTCCTCACGAGGGCCGAGGAGAGCGGGAAGGTCGATCGCGAGGAATGGTTGGCGGAAGTGCGCGAAGCCTATGCAGTGCTCGCCCCTCAGGACGGAGGGCAATCACCGTTCTCCGTCCCCGGAGACGCCCTGGAGCCCTACCTGAGGGAGCAGGTGTTGTCCCGGCTTGAAGGGAAAGGAGTTGCGGAACGGGTCTCTCATGACGGCGAGTGGCAGGGCCTTCGGTGGGTTCCCGAGCTGTGGAGGGACCTGCATCCCCGCAGAGAAGAAATCGGGGCGCGGCTCGAGCGAAAGCTCCTCGACCTCCGCACCGAGGCCCGCACCGCGGTGGCAGCCGCTCCCAGGAGCGAGCGAACGAGCGACAGCCTGCTTCGCGGCGAGGGTCTGACCAAGGCTTATCAGGGCAGGCGGGTCGTGAACGAGGTCGATATCCACGTCCGGCAGGGAGAGATCGTCGGGCTGCTCGGTCCGAATGGGGCCGGCAAGACCACGACCTTCTACATGATCGTGGGGCTCATTCCGCCCGACGGTGGAAGGGTCCAGCTCGATCAGCGGGACATCACCCGGGTTCCGATGTACCGACGCGCTCGCATGGGGGTCGGCTATCTTGCCCAGGAGCCGTCCGTGTTCCGGAAGCTCACCGTAGAGGAGAACGTCCTCGCGATCCTCGAAACGATGGATCTTCCGGCAGCGGAAGAGAAGAGGCGCCTCAATGAGCTCCTGAGCGAGCTCTCGATCGAGCACCTTCGAAAGAGCAAGGCATACTCCCTTTCGGGAGGGGAACGCCGCCGCCTGGAGATTACCCGTGCCCTCGTCCAGGATCCCAAGTTCATGCTCCTCGATGAGCCGTTCGCCGGGATCGACCCCATCGCAGTGAGCGACATCCAGCAGATCGTCGCGAGCCTGAAGGACAGGAGGATCGGCGTGATCATTTCGGACCACAACGTCGAGCAGACGCTCGATATCGTGGACCGGGCCTACATCATGTACGAGGGCCGTATCCGCGTCAGTGGCTCGGTCTCCGAGTTGGTCTGGAACGACGACGTCGCGGAGATCTACCTCGGGCCGACACTTACCGGGCGGATGCGTCAGCGCTATCCCGAACCGGTTGCGACGACATGAGGGATTCGCCTTCGACTTCACCTCCGGACCTCAACCTCAATGGGTGATTACGCATGAGTAGCTTGAGCTCCAGACTGTTTCAGAGCGCCGAGCTCCGGCAGGAGATGAAGATCAATCCTCGCCTCTACCAGGCGATGGAACTCCTCTATATGCCGCTTCTCGACCTCCATCAGCACCTCAAGCACGAGCTGACGGAGAATCCGTTTCTCGAGATGGAGGAGGCGGATGTCGAGGAGGAGGTCGAGCTGAACGAAGAGGCAACGGAGGAGAAGGAGGACGAGATCGACTGGGAGGAAATTCTCCTGGACGGCTTTGGAAGCGGATCGGGAGTCCGCGAGGAACGCGAAGACCGGGAGCACTACCAGCCCACCGCCACGAAGGCTCCGGACCTCCACGACCACCTCCTGGATCAGCTCTATCACCTTGCTCTTTCGGAGCGGGAGATCCGTCTGGGAGAGGAGTTCATCGGGAACATTGGGGATGACGGGTTCCTCGGATGCGATGTCGAGGTCGTCGTCGAAGGGGCGAACAAGTGGCTGGATGACATCCGGCACGTGGCGGAAGCGCGCTCGGGAGCGATTCAGGACGAGGAGGCCCGGGCGGAGGAACTGAAGGAGATGGAGCTCCTCTTCCGCCCGTACAACGTCCACGAGGGGCGGGAGGTCCTCCTGAAGATTCAGGACCTCGACCCGTCCGGAGTGGGTGCCCGTGACGTTCGCGAGTGCATCCTGATCCAGCTGCGGCGTCTCGGTGAAGAAGAGAGCGTCCAGTACCAGATCGTGGAGGGCCACTTCGACGAGCTGCTGAACCACCGTTGGACGGAAATCGGTCGTGAGCTTGGGATCCGGCCGAAAGAGGTGCAGGATGCAGCGGACAAGATCGCCAAGCTGGATCCGAAGCCCGGGGTCCAGTTCGCCCCGGAACGGGACGGCTACGTCCTCCCGGATCTCGTCGTGGAGAAGGTGGATGGGGAATACCGGGTCTTCCTGAACGACACGAACCTTCCGCGGCTGCGCCTTTCCCGCGCATACAGGGAGGTCGCACAGGACAAGGCGAAGTTCAAGGGCGAGAACAAGGAGTTCATCGCGAACAAGCTGAGCTCCGCCAACTGGATGATCCAAGCGATCGAGCAGCGCCGTCAGACCATGTTGAAGGTGATGGGCTACATCGTGGATCGGCAGCGGGATTTCTTCGATAAGGGGGTGCAGCACCTTCGGCCCCTCACCCTCCGTGAGGTTGCGGAGCACATCGAGATGCACGAGTCGACCGTATCGCGGGTGACGAATGAGAAGTACGTGCAGACACCGCGCGGCGTCTATCCGCTGAAGTTCTTCTTCTCCAGCGGACTCTCCACGTCGAGCGGCGAGGACATCTCGGCGCGAGGTGTGAAGGCGAAGATTCAGGCACTGGTACAGGAGGAGGACGACAAGAAACCGCTCACGGATCAGGCGATCGTCGACCTCCTGAAGGGCGAGGGTGTGAAGATCGCTCGGCGGACCGTCGCAAAGTACAGGGACCAGCTGGGCATCCTACCAGCTCGGATGCGCAAGCGAGTCTGACCGGGTATGTCCCTTCGTCCCCCCGATAGCAACGAGACCGTGGCGAGGGTCGAGAACGTCGTGTCCCCGGAGGCAAGCGGTCCCTACACCCGGTTCCAGGAGGAGGCGAGGACGGCCGCGGCCGGGTTGGGGAGCGGGCTCCGGAGCGACTTCGCGGTCGTGGTCCCGGCGCTGAACGAGGCAGCGGTCATCCCCAGCCTCGTCCGGGAGTTGAAGGAAGCCTTCGAGCGCTACGGCCTCCAGGGCGAGGTCCTTCTCGTCGACGATGGATCGACGGACGACACGGCCGAAATCGCCATGGAGGCGGCCGAAGGCTGGGACCGCTTCGAAGTGCTCCGCCACCTGAGGAACCGGGGAAAGACGGAGGCGATCCTCACGGCGGCTGAACACACGGACCGCAGCTTTCTGTTGATCTTCGACGCGGACCTACAACACAGCCCCGACGAGATTCCACGGTTTCTCGCGAAGCTCCAGGAAGGTTGGGAGATCGTCTGCGGTCGAAAGGTCGGGGAGTACGGCAAGCAGCGGGTCTCCTCGATCTACAACCGGCTGAGCCAGATGATCTTTCGGGTTCCCGTATCGGACCTGAACTCGATCAAGGCGTTCCGGCGGTCGATCCTTGAGGATGTGAGGCTCCGACACGACTGGCACCGATTCTTCGTGGTCCTGGCCCATGCGCGGGGACACAGCGTCACCGAGATCGACGTTCCCCTCTTCCCCCGCAGGGCAGGGGAGTCTAAGTACTCCGGACGGTTCCGGGTGATCGTGGGCTTCATCGACCTCCTGACCGTGTGGTTCCTGCTGCTCTTCTCCCGCAAGCCGCTCCTTCTCTTCGGAGGCACCGGGCTCGCCTTGATCGTGGTCGGGTTGCTCGTGGGCGTGGGCGCACTGTATCTGCGGTTCGTCCACGGGCTGGGGTTCCGGCCTGTTCTGACGCTGGTCCTTCTCCTCGAGACCGTCGGGTTCGTCCTCTTCGGCTTTGGTCTCGTTGCGGAGATGGTTGCACAACTCAGGGAGGAGATCGAGGAGCTGAAGAGGCGGCGGAAGTGACCGGTGGCGCGGCGGAGTCTGCACCGGGACGAGTGCTGGTGGTGATCGGCACCCGGCCCGAGGCGATCAAGATGGCGCCGGTCATCTCCGCGCTTCGCGCACACGAGAGCGGAATGGACACGCGGGTTCTATTCACCGGGCAGCATACCGACCTGGTGGACCAGGTGCTGGAGGTGTTCGACCTCGATCCGCACTGGAACCTGAATTTGATGCGTGAAGGACAGAGCGTGTTCGACGTCGCGGAAGGATGTCTCCGCGAGCTGCGCCCGGTTCTGGAGGAGTGGAGCCCCGACCTCCTTCTCGTGCAGGGCGACACGGTCACGGTCTTCTTCGCCGCCCTCGCCGGATTCTTCCTCCAGGTTCCGGTAGGACATGTCGAAGCTGGGCTCAGAAGCGGGTCCAAGCGGGCGCCGTTTCCGGAGGAGGGCCTGCGGCGCCTGACGAGCGTCGTCGCCGATCTTCATTTCGCACCCACCGAGGGGGCGCGGGAGAACCTCATCCGGGAAGGGGTTCCGGAGCAGCGCATCTGGGTGACGGGAAACCCCGTCGTGGATGCACTTCTGGAGATCTCGAAGGAGGTCCATCCGGTGGCCGACCCGAGGGTCCAGGCGCTTCTCGACGAGCCGGACGCTCACCTGATCCTGGTCACCGCGCATCGGCGGGAGTCCTTCGGAGCGCCCCTCGAGCGGATCTTTTCCGCCGTTCGGGCGTTGGCGGACCGTGAGGGGGTGAAGATCCTCTACCCGGTGCATCCGAATCCGAATGTGGCCGGACCGGCGATCGCGGCGCTCGGAGAGCACCCCCGGATCGTTTTGACGGAGCCCCTTGGGTACCTGGATTTGGTGCGAGCGATGGCTGCATCCAGCCTCATCTTGACCGATTCCGGTGGAATCCAGGAGGAGGCCCCGACGTTCGGCGTTCCGGTGCTGGTGCTCCGCGACCTGACGGAGCGGCCCGAAGGCGTGGAGGCCGGGGTGGCCCATCTGGTGGGTTCGGACCCAGAGCGAATTCTCGCGACTGCGGACCGGCTTCTGAAGCAAAGGAAGCACGCGACGGGCGACGCATACAATCCGTACGGGGACGGGCGTGCGGGGATGCGGATCGCGACGATCGTGGCGGCGATGCTCGCCGACCCCGCGCGGATCGGACGACTCGAAGGTTCGGAGGCCCGAGAGCGATGAGAGTGCTCCTCCACTGCGTGTACTATCCGCCGGAGCGCGGGGGCCTGGAAAGTCACGTCCATTACCTGGCCCGAGGCCTCGTCCAGAAGGGATGCGACGTTTCCGTGGTGACCTCGCGTTCGGTCCCGGGCAGCACCCCACAGGACGTGCGGGATGGGGTGGAGATCCACCGCACCTGGTTTCCCTCGCGGGGGCCGGTCGGCTGGACGGTCCACTCCTTGTGCTCGATACCGGCCACGTTGAGGGAAGCCCGCCGCGCGGACGTGATCCATGCACAGGCCTTCCCCTCGATCCTCCCGGGCTCGGTTGCACGTCGTTTCGCCGGCATCCCTCTCGTCGCGACGTTCCACACGTCGCACTTCCTGGTCCGCTCCCGGACGAAGCGGTGGGGACCTATCCTCCGCCGTATGGTGGCGGCGCCGGATCATGCGTTCGCGGCAAGTGAGGAGATCGCACGCGTGGGCGAGGAGCTGGCGCCCGGTCACCGCGTGGAGGCCCTTCCGAACGGGGTCGACCTGGAGACGTTCCGCGTCGTCGAGCCGACGCTCCCGCGGACGCGAGGCCCGCGCCTCGTCGTCCCGCGGCGACTGGTTCGGAAGAACGGCGTCGAGTTTCTTGTCCGATCCCTTCCCGAGCTTCGCAAAGTCTTTCCCGACCTTGAAGTGATCGTCGTGGGTGACGGGCCGGAGCGGTCGAGGCTGGAGGGTCTCGCACGTTCTCTGAAGGTCGACGATGTCCTGAGCTTCCTCGGGTTTCAGCCGCATGAGGAGATGGCGGGAATCCTCTCGTCGGCGGATGCGGCGGTGATTCCGTCCCTGATGGAAGCCACCTCCATCGCAGCGCTCGAAGCGATGGCGTGCGAGCTGCCGGTGGCGGCATCCCGGGTCGGTGGGCTCCCCGAGATCGTGAGCGAAGGCGAGACCGGGACGCTCTTCGAACCCTCGGACCCGCACGACCTGGCAACGAAGGTGGGAGCGCTCCTCTCCCGCTCCGATCGGGCGGAGCTGGGGGCCAGGGGAAGAGCTCGAGTGGTCGAGCATTGGAGCAACGACCGACTGGTGGACCGTCACCTCGAGGTCTACGAGAGGTTGCTGAGGGGCCACGAATCGTGGAAGGCTGGAGGGAGGACCGACAACGATCGGGGTCTCGAGAAAGGGATGACACGGAGCGTCGGGGGCTGATGCCTGAAGCGGACCAGGGACAGCGGAGAGCCGGTTCGAAAGGTTCTGCGGCGAGGAGGAGGCCGCGGGCGGGAGGGACGGCAGAGGCGGAAGGTACGCTACCGCTCTGGGTGCCGGTGTTCCTCTATGCGGCGGTCACCCTGATCCTCTTCCGGGGCTTCGTCCTTTCAGGAGAGATGCTTTTCGGGTCGGATACGTTGGCGCTCGGATACATGGCGCGCGCGTTCTTCGCCGACGTCCTCCGGGAACTCGGGACCTTTCCGCTCTGGAACCCGATGCTCTTCGGAGGAACCCCCTTCCTGGAATCGTTGGCAGGAGGAGACTCGCTCTACCCCCTTTCGGTTCTCCTTCTCCTCCTCATGGATACGCACCGGGCGCTCGGCTGGAAGCTGGTGGTGCACATATTTCTGGCGGGACTCTTCATGTTCGGGTGGATCCGCGCGCTCGGCCTCTCGCGAGCTGCGGCCTTCCTGGGAGGGCTCACCTTTCTGACCGCACCCTACATGGTCACCCTGGTCTTCCCCGGCCACGACGGAAAGATCTTCGTCACGGCCCTCACTCCTCTCCTGTTCTGGGCCACCGAGGTGGCGATCGGCCGTCGAAGCCTTCTCGCCTTCGTGGGAATGAGCCTTACGATCGCACTCGTGATCTACACGACCCACTTCCAGATGGCCTACTTCCTGTTCGGGGCTGTCGGAGCGTACGCCATTTTCCGTACGGTGCAGATCGCTCGGACCGTGGAGGGAGGGGGCCGCCCGCTGGCGCTCCGGCGCTTCGCCCTCTTCCTCGGGTTCTCGCTCCTCGGTGCAGGAGCGGCGGCCGTCCAGCTCATTCCGGCCTTCGACTACGTGACGGAGCATTCACGGCGTGCGATGCCTGTGGAGGAAGTCACGGGGGAAGCTGCAGTGGAATGGTCGAGCTCGTGGTCGCTCCATCCGGAGGAGATCGTCTCCCTGGCAGTGCCGGAGTTCGTCGGGAACAACGCGGGTGGGGCCGCGTGGGCGTCGGAGACCTACTGGGGCCGAAACGTCTTCAAGCTGAATCATGAGTACCTGGGGCTCGTAGCACTTCTCTTGGCGGGCGTGGCGTTCATCGGCGGGCCGCTCCGCGGGCTGCGTTGGTTCTTCGCCGGCCTCGGCACGCTCGTAGTACTCTTCACCCTGGGCACGCATACTCCGGTGTGGCGCCTCTTTTTCGAAGCGGTGCCGGGAATACGTTTGTTCCGGGCCCCCTCGATGGCGATCTTCCTGACCGGCTTCGCCGTGGCGACACTGATGGCAGTCGGTGTCGATCATGCGCGTGCGGCGATGGTTTCGCGCGATCGTCGAGCGGCGGACCGGGTTCAGCTCTACTTTGGTGCAGCGGTCGCGTCGCTGGCCTTCCTCTTCCTCCTTTCGGTCACTGGCATCCTGCCCGACCTCTGGAGCCGGTTCATCCGGGGTCCGATGGAGGCACACGAACAGGAAGCCTTCGAGGCCGCGCGTCCATTCATCACCCGGGGCTTCCTGCTGGCCTCCCTCTTCGCGGCCGGCGTGGGATCCGTATGGTGGGCGTTACGGAGAGAGCTCCTTCCCCCTGCGCTCGCTCTCGGACTCGTCGCCGTCCTCATCGCCCTCGACCAGGGGAGAGTTAACGAGCCCTTCATCCAGATCCAGGAGTACGCGGCCTTCGCCGCTCCCGACGCGAACATCCAGTTCCTCGAGGAGCGATGGGAGGAGGAGGGGCCGTTCCGGGTCTTCTCCATGGTCCAGGGCGGGGAGGACGTTCGTCCGGCGATGTTCGGGATCGAGCTTGCGGCCGGGCACCACCCGAACGACCTGGGTCGGTACCGGGAGTTGATCGGGATGGAGGGGGGAGGGATGCCGGAGCATCTCGCTCAGTTCAATCCGAATGTGCTTCGGATTCTGAATGTTCGCTACGTCCTTTGGCCCGAGTTGCAGTTCGGACCGCTCCAGGGTGCCGAATCGGTAAGTCGGGTCACGCTTCCCGATGGCCGGGTCCATACCGCCGTCTACGAGTACAGTCCGCTCCCAAGGGCGTGGCTGGTCGGACGAGCCGTGGTCCTTTCGGACGATTCCGAAGCCCTCGAATACATCCTCGGTCCTCGATTCGAGCCGGAAGGAGAAGTGGTGCTCGAAGAGGCCGCTCCTGTCGAGCTCTCCGGTGATCCGGACGGGGACGTCCGTTGGCGCGAGCGGTCCTCGAATCACATGTCGCTCCAGGTTCGGAGCGATCGGCCCGGACTCCTCGTGCTCTCGGAGAACTGGTTTCCTGCGTGGCAGGCAACTGTGGATGGCGAATCCGCTCCGGTCCTGCGGGCGAACCACACCCTCCGGGCGATACCCGTTCCGGAAGGTGACGTCGAGGTGGAGCTCCGCTACGTCTCGCCTCTCCTACGGGGCAGCCTTGGGTTGACCGCGATCTCCCTCCTCCTGCTAGGGGGAATCGGGATCGCTGCGCGCCGGGCTGCCCGAAGGGGCGGTGCGCCCCCGCGTGAAGGCTGAGCCGTTCGTGGCCGCCGGGGGGGAAGGGGGCGTCCCGGCGTCTTCGGGCGATGCGACGGGCGAGGGCGAAAAGGCCGTCGCATCGCGCCGGACATCCAGAAAGCGATGGCTCCTCCGTGCGGGGCAGCTCCTCCTCACCGTCATTGTCACGGCGTTCATTCTCCAGCGCGTGGGCCTCTCTCTGGACGAGGTCCGGGTGCTCGATCCAGCCCGCTGGCGCCCCGACATGCCGCTCCTCGCCCTCGCCTCGCTCCTTCTCTTCGCAGGATATCTCCTCTCCGCCTGCTATTGGGGCCGGATGACCGTGGAGATGGGAGGCGGGGACTTCCACCTGCGGCGCGCATGCCAGATCTACTTCACTGCGAATCTCGGCCGATACGTCCCGGGAAAGGTCCTCCAGATCGCGGGGCTCGCCTTTCTCGCCGGACGTGCCGGCGTCTCGTCATCAATCGCGCTGGCGGCCGCGGTGGTGGGACAGGGCCTCACCCTCATGGGGGCGGCCCTGGTGGGGTTGCTCGCGTTTCGGACGCTCGATGGAATGGATGCGGAGGCGTGGGGACCGTTCGGTTTCGTGGTGGCGCTGGGTGCGCTGGTCATCCTCGTGGTCGTGAGCGTGCCTTCACTCTTTCGCGGATCCATCGAACTTGTGAGCAGGGCCCTCCAGACCTCCGCGGTTCCGCCGCTGCGGGTACGTCCCACGTTCGGTGCTCGTTGGACCTTGCTCTATACGGCGAACTGGGTCGTCCAGGCTGCGGCCTTCTGGGTGCTTGCGGGGAGCCTCGGCGTGGAGGGAACGTTCCTGGAGATGGGACCGGCATTCGCCGCCGCCTACCTTCTGGGATACCTTGCTGTATTTGCCCCGGCCGGGATCGGGGTCAGGGAGGGGTTTCTCGTGGCCTTCCTGGAGCCGGTGACGGGTGCGGCAGCGGCTCTCGGGCTGGCGGTGATCGCACGCCTCTGGATGACGGTGGTCGAGCTTGTCCCAGCGGTATGGTTCGCAAGGTCTGAGCTCCGCGTTCGAAAGGGAAGGGGGAAGGGGGGATGACGGGAGCGAGATGTCTGGTGATCGTTCCGACCTACAACGAGCGGGACAACCTCATCAGGCTCGTCCCTCAGGTTCTCGAGCAGGATCCGGGGATCGAGGTGCTGGTTGTCGACGACGATTCTCCGGATGGAACGGGACAGGTCGCAGATGAGCTGTCGAGCGGGAATCCTCGGGTACACGTCCTTCATCGTAAGGAGAAGGAGGGCCTCGGCAAGGCGTATGTCGATGGGTTCCGCTGGGGATTGGCGCGCGAGTATGATCTCCTCTGTGAGATGGATGCAGATCTCTCCCATCCTCCCGGTCAGCTCCCACTGTTTCTTCGGACTGCTGAGGACTACGATTTGGTCGTGGGTTCCCGCTATGTCGATGGGCGGGTGACCGTGGTGAACTGGCCGATGCCGCGTCTCCTCATCAGCTACTTCGGGTGTCTGTACGCGCGAACTGTCACCGGCCTCCCGGTCCGCGACGCCACGGGCGGGTTCAACTGCTTTCGACGGGAAGTCCTGGAAGGGATCGACCTGAGCCGGATCGAATCGAATGGATACGCATTCCAGATCGAGCTCAAGCTCCGGGCCTGGCGTCGCGGATTCCGCCTCGTCGAGGTCCCGATCGTGTTCACGGAGCGGGACACGGGTGAGTCCAAGATGTCCAAGCGGATCGTTGTGGAAGCGATATGGAAGGTTTGGAGGTTTCGCTTCCTCGATCTCGTAGGCCGACTCTGAAGGGAAGGGGGAACGCCAAATGCCCTTCTGGCACTTTCTCTACCGATGCCCCGAATGCGGAAAGGACCCGGTGCTTGGAGACGAGGACGCGGTCCACTGTCCAGAATGCGCCGCGGCATTCGAAAGGGGGAAGGATGGGGCGATACGGATCCTGAGGTCCGGACATCCCCCCGAGGTGCGCACGGCGGCGTCGCTCGGACACCAGATCGAGGCGCTCGGCGGCCCGATCCCCCGCGCGGTGACCGAGAACGGAGAAGTCCAGTACAGGAGCCGGGCCGTTCTCAGGCGTGTGCTCCGCGAGGTGCCCCTTCGTTACCGCGGGAAGTTGAAGGGGTTCTTCGAGGTGCACGAGGAGCCCGAAGAGGGTCTTCTCGAGCTGTCCGACGAGACGCTTACTTTTCATCCTGGTGAGGGGAAGGAGCAGCTCCGCTGGTCCCTCATCGATCTTCGCTCGATCCAGACGAGTTCCGGATCGGTCCAAATAACACCGCCCGAGCTGGAGGCTGCCGTCTTCTACTTCCCGGAGGATTCGCCTCGCCGGTGGGAGCAGCTTCTCTTCTACGCCGTGCGTCGCGCTCGGGAACGGGCGGAGGAGGAGGGCGGGATGGAGGAGTTGCAGTCGAGGACGCCCTCTCGATGAGCCTCTACTACCACACGGGGCGCCTCCTCGCGCTCACCGTGGTTCCGGTGCTGGCGCGGGTTCGGGTCGAGGATGCGCATCACATTCCGGACCAGGGGCCCTTCCTGATCCTCTCGAATCACCAGAGTGCACTCGATCCTCTCTGCATCCAGACGCGGACACGTCGCATCGTGCATTCGATGACCAAGAGCACCCAGTTCTCGAAGCCGTTCTTTCGGTGGCTCCTCCCGCGGCTCCGCGCGTTTCCAACCCGGCGGTACAAGGTCGATCCACACGCGGTCCGGGTCACACTGAGACTCCTTGGGGCGGGAGAGGGCGTCTGTATCTACGCTGAAGGCGAGCGGACATGGACCGGGGAGCTCCAACCTCTCCGAAGTGGAACGATCCGGGTCGCCTTGAAGGCCGGGGTTCCCGTGATCCCTTGTGGGATCTCAGGAGCCTTTCGTTCACGGCCGCGGTGGAGTGGGACCTTCCGGCGCACCGACGTCCTGGTCCGGTTCGGTGAGCCGATCCACTTCGGCGCCCATGACGACCGAGCCGAGCGAGAGCGGGCCCTGCCCGGGGCTCGAGCGCGACTCGAAGGCGCATTACGGGAGCTCACCACCTGAGCACCCCAAAGCAACAAAGGACCTTCATTTCACGGTAGTTTACATAATATACATTATGCGAAGTGTTGGGTCGGTGTGGAAAACCCCTCTGGAGGCGTGACAAAGGGCTGCCCCGCGGTCAGGTGCCGGCTCTCTTTGGCGATGCTGGGCTCTGGGCGAGTGTCATGAGGGCGCGGAGGCGAGGGTTGCTCGTTCTGAGTCACGCGGACCCTGGCGCGGGCCGGGCCCCACGCTCCGGCCGACCTGTTCTCCGCTCGGTACCACCGTAGCAGTCGAAAGGTCTTACAAGATTGTTGCAGGAAGCGTCTTGAGTGGCCCAGGCGCGAGGCTGGTGATCTTCTCGGCCGACAAGGGCTCTTTGGGCGGCGCCCGGGGGCTCTCCGCTGGTCAGTAGGGTCCCGCGGAGATCCTGGACGGCGTCAGCCGGTGCCTGGCAGAGTCAGGGGGGTCCGACACGGGAACTGGATTCCCGGCACCGCCGCTCTTGAAGTGGCGACGGTTCCCCGGGCGAATGTCAGCTTGTACCTGCCGTCGCCTCGAGCTCGGCCACACGCATTTCGTAGCGCGCGCGGCGCGGGTCGTCCTGCTCGAGCTCAGCCAGGATCTGACGGTAGAGTTCGGCGGCACCGAGCGCATCCTCCTGTTCCACGCGGGAACGGGCGGCTCCTTCCAGCGCGTCCTTCCGCTGGAAGCGGAGTTCGACCTGGTCCGCCAGGTCGAGATAGAGCACCTCGGCGTCGTTCCAGCGGCCGGCTTCCTCGAGTGCGGTGCCGAGGAGAAACACGGCCTGAATTCCCACTGGGTCCCGGAGCGCGCCCCGGGACGGCTCCAGCACGTCGATCGCCTCCTCCGTCTCTCCCTCGTGCAGGTGGAGCTCCGCGAGGGTGAGCCGCGCCTCATGTGCGAAGCGGGTGTCCCCGAACCGCGTCAGGTAGTTTCTGAGCTCCTGCTTCCCTTCCTCGGGCTCCGCCATGGCGACCACCTGCTGCAGCCGCTCGAGCTCCTGTTCGGCCTCTCGTGTCTGCGTGATCTGGAGGTTCACGTAGTACACCACGCCGAGTGCCAACAGGAGCACTGCGACGCCGGCTGCGACGAGGAGCTGGGTGCGCTCCCGCGCCCACGTCGAGAGTTCCAGCACCCTCGCGAGGAACGCATCGTCGGGCTCATGCGATTGACCCGGCTTGCGGGAAGGGCTGGGGGGTTTCTTGGCCATGAACCATCCAAAATGTGTGAAGCGGGGCCCCCGCTTTCCGGACGCGGAGATCCGGGGCGGGCGGGCCCCGCGGAAAGCCTATAAATCGGGCGGAAGTTACCGGTGCGCAGGACGGGGGTCAACGGTCAGGCGGATGGGCGGGCATGGGGTTCCTGCGTTAGGTTTTTTCGGGTGTCCCCGGCTACGGTGCCGGATGATGGCGTCCGGGGGCGCGTGCCGGCCCGGCTGAGGCGGCCGGATGGACAGGAGTGTGGTTGTAGCACAGGTTGAGGGATAGGTGCGGAAGCGGTGATAAGACATAGAGATAGGGTGCGCATGCTGGGGTCTTATGTAGAGGGAGGCCCCGGTGAACCGGATGACAAGGAGGCGTTTACGTGGAGCGAATATTTGTCCTGGTGGCGGCGGTTCTGGGGTTTCTCGCGGTAGGGCTTGGTGCCTTCGGGGCCCATGCCCTCGCGGAGCGGATGTCCCCCGGAGACCTGGAAATCTTCGAGACCGGGGTGCGGTACCACATGTACCACGCGCTTGCCCTGCTCGCCACAGCCGGGGTCGTAGCGCGCTGGCCCGGAATCGAGGCAGTCCTGGCGGGTTGGCTCTTCGTGGGCGGGGTCTTCGTCTTCTCCGGGAGTCTGTACCTTCTCGTGCTTACCGATACCCGTTGGCTCGGAGCGGTCACGCCCATCGGAGGGTTGGCGTTTCTCCTCGGTTGGGCTCTACTCGCCGCGGCCGTCCTTCGCGGGACGTGACGTGCGGGCCGCCTTTTGGGGTGACCGAAGGAGAGGCCGATGATGGATGATCCCTTTCTTGGCCGCGCCCGCGAACTCGTAGCGAACGCGGAGGCGGTCGTCGTTTTGACTGGAGCAGGCGTGAGCGCGTCGTCGGGCGTGCCTACTTTTCGCGGCACGGAGGGTCTGTGGAGGTCCTTTCGGCCGGAGGAGCTTGCGACCCCGGCCGCGTTCGCCCGAGATCCGGAGCTCGTGTGGTCCTGGTACGCCTGGCGACGCAAGAGGATCGCCTCGTGCCGGCCGAATCCGGCGCATTCGGCCCTCGCCCGGTTCGCCCTCTCCGGCCGGTCCGTCACCCTCGTCACCCAGAATGTCGATGGGCTCCACGCGACGGCGGCGGTGGAGGAGGCTCGTCTGCTGCAGGAATCCCCCTCCCCTGCTCTTCCACTGGAGCTCCACGGATCGATCTTTCGGCTTCGCTGCACGCTCTGCTCCCACCGGGAGCCGCATCGGGTGCCGGATCCGAACGAGGAGGAAGAGGAGGTTCCAAGCTGTCCCGGGTGCAGTCAGCTCCTCCGGCCAGATGTCGTCTGGTTCGGGGAACCGCTGCCATCTCGCATCCTGAGCGGTGCTTTCGAAGCAGCCCAGGCGGCGGACCTCTGCCTGGTCGTCGGCACGAGCGCAGTCGTCCATCCGGCCGCCTCGATCCCCCTGGCAACGGCGGAGTGCGGTGGCACCGTGGTGGAGGTGAATCCCGAGGCCACTCCGGTCTCGAGGGTCGCTTCGATGAGCCTGCGGGGAGACGCCGCGGAGGTCATCCCGGCCCTTCTCGAGGGTCTCTGACCCGCGGGCCTCTGGCGCTCGTGCCTGAGCTTTTCTCTGCTCACCCGAGGCACCGGAGACAGCAGCAATGTCCTCGCCAGGACTCGAACCTGGGACCTACTGCTTAGGAGGCAGTCGCTCTATCCACCTGAGCTACGAGGACGTGGTTGCGCGCCAATCACCGACGCACGGTGACGCCGACCGCCGAGTGAGGCGTTCATGGTGCGCATGCGGATTAAGATAGGGCATGGCGCAGGGTTGGTCATCCCCAGAACCGATCCGCGGGTGCGAGGAGCAGAAGGTCAGGCCAGCATTCCCGGCAGCTCCTTGCGGACGACCCCCACCATCCCGTCCGCGAACGCGTCCAGAATCGCCGTCTTCTCACACGACTTTCGGTGGACGAGCCGGATCGTTCGCACCGGCGCCGGCTCCTCGAACGGGCGCACGCGCTCCCGCCGCTCCGCATCCATTCCGTGCAGCACCATTTCCGGCAGGAGGGTCATGCCGCCCTTCATCTCGACCAGGCGCTTCAAGGTCTCGAGGTTGCCGCTCTCGAATCGCAGTGCCGACGGTTCGGTACCCTCCCAACCCATCTCCGCGCACAACTCCAGGACGTGCTCCCGAAAGCAGTGACCCTCCCGCAGCAACCACAGATCATCGTGCTGCATCTGATCCGTCCGCACCCGCTTCGACCCCCACAAACGGTGCTCGCGCGACAGGTACGCCACGAACCGCTCCCGGAAGAGGGGTCGCTCGCTCAGTTCGAGATTGTCCGCCGGTGTCGCAAGCAGCCCCGCCTCCAGATCACCTATCTCCAGGCCCTCCACGATCTCCTCGGTACGGAGCTCGGCTACCCTCAGCCGGAGTCCTGGATAACTCGCCGTCAGGTCCGCCAGGAATCGCGTCAGAATGCACGGCGCCAGCGTCGGCAAGACCCCCACATGCAACTCGCCCGCCACCTTACCGTCCCCGTGCACCAGCTCCCCAAACCGCTCCAGGTCGCCCAGCACCACTCGTGCCTGGCGAATCAGCCGCCGCCCTGCCTCCGTCGGCCGGACCGGGTTCGCGCTCCGATCGAACATCTCGACCCCCAGGTCCCGCTCCAGCTTCCGGACCTGCGCGCTCAGCGTCGGCTGCGTGACCAGGCAGTGCTCAGCGGCTCTCGAAAAATTCCGGTGATCGTCCACCGCGACCACGTACCTCAACTGCGTCAGCGTCATGGGACCCTCCCCTCCTGATCCGGTCCGCCGGCCTCACCCGCCGGTCCCCCGGGTGCGGTATAGTACGTTCCTATCATTATGATAGTAACAATCCATTTGACCTATGACCAGGGTGCAGCCATCATGAAAGCGGGTTGTAGGGCGCCGCTGGTCCGTACGCTGCCGGCGTCCTCTCGAGGAACGCGGACCCATACGACCGGAGGAAGTGGACCATGAGGATCGGAGGCTGGTTCGACGCATGCTCGGCCGCAGGGACTCCACACCCCCTCGCTGTTCCGCGTAGTTCCGCGGCACTCCCTCAGGCGCTGTTCTGGCATGAAGTGGGCCAGAATGTCCTTCCGGGCCGATGGCGGCTCCACCGTGGCCCGGCTCCCCCTCGGCCCGCCGGTGCTCACCTTCCCCTTCTCCCACGGACCGTTCAGGGGAAAGCAACCCCCCATCGTTCCGGCCTCGAACCTCGTTTTCGGCGGCGGCACGCTCCCTGCCCAAAGGTGGGCCGGCCTCGGAAGGAGCTCGCCTTCAAACAGCTCGCCCACGGGTGGAGAGGACCATGCGCCTGAATCCGACCACGGACCACGCCGTCCGAATCCTGATCTACTTGTCCATCCATGAAGGCCGGCCCGTTCTCTCCGAAGAGGTGGCCCGGGCCTACGGCACTTCTCCCGCTGCCATCACCCGGGCGATGGACACGCTCGAGGAGCTCGGCCTCGTTCGCGCGGAGGAGGGGGGGGGAGGATTCCACATGGCGGCTGCTCCCAGTGAGATCCCCCTGGGCTGGCTCACCCGCAATACCGAGGCCGGCTTGCCGCCCGCTGAGTGCTTCGAGGCAGCGACCTGTGCCTGCCCCATCGCACCGGCATGCATGCTGAAGAACATCTTCGCCGAGGCCCGGCAGCGCTTCCTGGACACGTTGGAACGCTACACCCTCGAGGACTGCCTCGCCTCGCCTCGGAGGCAGCAGGCATTCCTGCGGATGTGGGACCGGCAGGCGGGGGAGGCCAGAATGGGCCTCGAGGCGGCTCGAGCGACGTGAGTCCTCCAGAGCGGCCCGGGTCAGAGGGCACGGTTCCGGAGGGCAGCGATTGTAGGAGCGGGTTCAGGGGACGCTGCTGGTCCGTACGCTGCGGGCGTCCCCTCGAAGGATGTGGACCATGAGAATCGGACGTTGGGTCGTCGCATGGGCGGCGGTAGTGAAACCATAACAAAGGAGCCGTACGTTGAAGAAATCGATCCAGTTCGCTGCTGCCGTGGCCATCGCCGCGGTTCTGTCAGCGCCGGCGGGCCCCCTGAGCGCTCAGAGCGCTGAGGAGAGGGTGATATCGAACGAATACTGGTGGCCCGAGATGCTGGACCTCAGGTCGCTGCGGCAACATGCCGACGAGTCCAACCCGCTGGGCCAGAACTTTGATTACGCTCAGGCGTTCGCGAGTCTCGACCTCGAGGCCGTGAAGCGGGATCTCGAGGAGCTCATGACCGACTCGCAGGACTGGTGGCCGGCGGACTGGGGCCACTACGGCCCCCTGTTCATCCGCATGGCCTGGCACAGCGCGGGTACCTACCGCGTGTTCGATGGGCGCGGCGGTGCCCGCGGGGCGCAGCAGCGACTCGAGCCCCTGAACAGCTGGCCCGACAACGTCAATCTGGACAGGGCGCGGCGGCTCCTCTGGCCCATCAAGCAGAAGTACGGAAACAAGATCTCCTGGGCCGACCTGATGATCCTCACTGGAAACGTGGCCCTGGAATCCATGGGCTTCGAGACCATCGGGTTCGCCGGAGGGCGTGAGGACGACTGGGAATCGGACCGGGTCTACTGGGGCCCCGAGACGGAATTTCTGGCAGACGAGCGGCACGGCGACGACGGGGAGCTCGAAAAGCCCCTGGCTGCTTCCCAGATGGGCCTGATCTACGTGAACCCGGAGGGCCCGGGGGGCGACCCGGACCCGGTGGCGGCGGCGGATCACATTCGTGACACCTTCGGCCGCATGGGGATGAACGATGAGGAGACGGTGGCCCTCATCGCGGGAGGCCACACCTTCGGGAAGGCGCACGGCGCCGTCGCCTCCGGCTGCGTGGGTCCGGCCCCCGCCGCTGCGGGAGTGGAGGAGCAGGGCCTCGGCTGGGTGAACGAGTGCGGGGAAGGCAAGGCCGGGGACACCTTCACCAGCGGGCTTGAGGGAGCCTGGACCTTCACCCCGATCCGCTGGTCCATGGAGTTCCTGAACAATCTGTTCAGGTACGAGTGGGAGCAGACGGAGAGTCCCGCAGGTGCGATCCAGTGGGTTCCGGCGGACGGCCAAGCCGACCGCACGGTGCCCGACGCCCACGATCCGGATGAGCGCCACGCGCCCATCATGCTGACCACGGACCTGTCGCTGAAGTTCGACCCCGACTACCGGGAGATCTCCGAGCGCTTCCGTGACAACCCCCGGGAGTTCGAGCGCGCTTTCGCCGAGGCGTGGTTCAAGCTCACGCACCGGGACATGGGGCCGTCGGCTCGGTACCTGGGTCCGGAGGCTCCGCAGGAAGAGTGGACCTGGCAGGATCCGGTGCCGCCGGTGGACCACCAGTTGATCAGCGCCAGCGACGTTTCGCATCTCAAGCACCAGATCCTGGCGTCGGAGCTCACCGTCCCCGAGCTCGTTCGGACCGCTTGGGCGTCCGCGTCCACGTTCCGCGGATCCGACCTGCGGGGCGGCGCCAATGGGGCGCGGGTCCGGCTCGACCCCCAGAGGAACTGGGAGGTGAACGATCCGGATGAGCTGGAGCGAGTGCTGGAACGTCTGGAGGAGATCCAGAACGACTTCAACCAGGCGCAGACCGGAAACAAGCGGGTTTCCCTGGCCGACGTGATCGTTCTCGGGGGAGCGGCGGCGATCGAGCAAGCCGCGGCGGACGCCGGACACGACGTGCAGGTCCCCTTTACGCCGGGACGGACCGACGCATCGCAGGAGATGACCGACGAGGAGTCCTTCGACGTCCTGGAGCCCAAGGCCGACGGGTTCCGCAACCACTACAGCGACGAGAGCCGTCTGTCGCCGCTGCCGGCGCTGGTGGACCGGGCGGACCTGCTGACCCTCACGGTGCCCGAGATGACGGCCCTGGTGGGCGGCATGCGGGTGCTGAACGCGAACGCGGGGCAGTCGAGCCACGGTGTGTTCACCGACCGGCCCGGCACCTTGACCAACGACTTCTTCGTGAACCTGATGGACATGTCCACGGAGTGGAGGCAGGCGTCCGACGACCCTGGCATCTACGAGGGGCTCGACCGGAGCACGGGTGAGGTGGTGTGGACGGCGACTCCCGTGGATCTGATCTTCGGCTCCAATGCCGAGCTCCTCGCCATCACCGAGATCTACGGGGCGAGCGATGCGGAGGAAGAGCTCGTGCAGGACTTCGTGGACGCGTGGACGAAGGTGATGAACCTGGACCGCTTCGACGCGTTCTGATTTGGGTGAAAAAGGCGCTCGGGCTACCCTGTCACGCAGGGTAGCCCGAGCGGGTGGGGGGCGCGATTCGGCCTGTAGCGGGCAAGCTCGGGGTCCGGCTTCTACCGTTTCCGCGCGATCAGCCGGGCGAGCCCCTGTTCCCCACCCTCTCGTTCGAACACTCCTTCCTCATGGAAAAGGACGTCGAAGTCGGAAAAGGCGCGCAGCAGCTCGCCCCGCTCGAGGGTAAACTCCCGGCGGATGTCTCCTCCCAGCTCCTCGAGCTCGATCACGCTGAACGTCTCGAAGACGACGATGCCACCCGTGCGGAGCGCAGTACGGAGGAACGGGAAGGCGGACCGGAGGAGGAAGTAGGTATTCACCACGAGATCCACCGTGCCTGGTCTCACGTCGAAGCAGCCCACGTCCGCGAGCACGGGTAACACGGGAAGGTTCTGCGGGCGAGTGCGTGCCGCCAGTCGCCGAAGCCCCTCCAGAGAAAGGTCCACGGCAGCGACCCGCCAGCCTCGCTCCGCGAGGAAGGCTGCATTTCGCCCCGCGCCGCAGGCCACGTCGAGGGCAAGTCCGGACGGAGGCAGCGAGGAGAGGGCGTCCGTCACGATCTCCGCCGGGGCCGAGAGGTCCTCCCAGTCCCCTTCGGCGTACCGTTCGTCCCACCGAGTGCGTGCAGGATCGCTCATTCGATTCCGTGCGGACGAGGGAGTCCGCTCAGTGGTCCCGGTCCGCGCGAAGGGGCTCCTCGATGAGCCAGTTCGTCACGTATCCGCCATAGCTTCCCCCGGCAACCCCCATCATGCTTCCTCCCCTCGCGTGCGCGCATTCGACGATCCGTCGGGCGATCGAGCATGCCAGCGTTGCCCAGAGAGAACGTAGTGCGCGCCCGAGGGCCCTGCCAAGCCTCATTTGTCCGAGCCGACGAAGGCCCGGCGCCGGAGGAACCGTGAGATCTTGCCGTCTTCCCTGGGGGGAGTGGATCTTCTGGAGTCAGGTGATGGAGACCGTGGACGAGTTGCCTCTGGGGCGGCGATCAACCGGCCGCTGGCCGGCGGCGCTCTCGAGGCACCATTTTCGGAGGTGGAAGGTGGAGATGAACGTGAAGCATGGAGGACGGTGCCCCATGCGATGTACGAGCGAGACAACCTCGATCCCTGGTCGGACACGGACGGAGACGTGAACGCATCCATGGGAGCGCGGTTCAACAACGATGCGAACTTCGTGAGCGTCGTAGCGATCAGCCGATTCCGGGTCTCGGGTGAAGTGGCCGAAATCCGCCTCCACCCGATCGAGCTGCGGCGGACCGCGCGATTGGCGAACCGTGGAGTTCCGCGGCTGGCGCCGCCGGAAACGGGGCTCGCGATTCTCGAAGAGCTGCAGGAGCTCTCGGAGCCCTTCGGAACGACGATCGAGATCGAGAATGGCGTGGGGGTTGTCCGGATCCCGTGACTTCGCGCAGAAGGAGGAGGAGGATGGAGATCGAGATTGTCGAGACTTCGGTCCTGCCGAGCCATGTGGCAGCGCGTTTGTCCATGCTGCTGACCCAGGCAGTCGAGGCACGGGGGGGCGCAGCGCTTGCACTGAGCGGCGGCAGTGGGCTTCGCCCGATGTTCGAGGCGCTGCTCGAGGAGCCCACACCGTGGGCGCAGATCCACATCTTCCAGGTCGACGAGAGGATCGCTCCGGACGGCCACCCGGACCGCAACTGGACCGAAGCGAGGGCCGAGCTGATCGAACGTCTGCCTCAGCAACCCGCCGGAATTCATCCCATGCCGGTTGCCGCGGCCATGGAGGGCGAGCAGCCCGCCGCCACAGCACTGGACGGGTACCGACGTCTGCTCGAGGAGGTTGCCGGGCGCCCCGCGGTGCTCGATGTGGTGCATCTCGGGCTCGGTGAGGACGGCCACACCGCCTCGCTGCTCCCGGACGATCCCGTGCTGGACATCGACGACCGGGACCTCGCGTTCAGCGGACCGTACAACGGCCGCCGCCGCATGACCGTCACCTTCCCGGCGCTAGCCCGCGCGCGCCACCTGGTATGGATGGTGATGGGCAGCAGGAAGGCGACGGTGGTCGGGCGGCTCGTGCGTGGTGATCGGTCGATTCCCGCGGGGCGGGTTCCTCACGGTGAGGCCGCCCTGCTCGTGGACCGGGAAGCCGCCGCAGCTCTTCCCTGACCCCGTTACGTTACGTCGCTGTGAAGGTGGAGGAGGCCTCGCCTCAGGCGTCCTCGTCTCGACCCAGAAGATACCCCGCTACGAGGCCGCGAAGCGTGGACTCGAAGGGGCCGCCGGTCTTCGCCAGAAGGGCCTGGCTCCCCTGCTCTTTGAGTTCTGATGCCAGAATTTCGAGCAGCTCGACCACCTCGTGGAGTCCCGGCGCGTCCGTAGCATCAGGTTCTGGCGAGGGATAGTACAGGGGCCCTTCGCTACCGATTCCGGAGACGACTCCCTCCGGATCGAAGCCCTCGTCGTCCGGGAAGATGAACGCGCCTTCGGGGAAGGTCGAGTCCGGGTCGGAAGGGGCGTCTGAGGAGACGTCGCCTCGACCTCGCCGGAGGGGGATCCTCCGCTTTCCGGGAGGGAATACGGGTGGCGGAAGCCGATCGAGCTCCGGACCCGGCTGCTCCGCGACATTGGCCGCGAGTCCGGCTGGATGGGGGTATTCGTCACGCACCGTCGGATCCTCCTTCATTCGTGCTGTACGGCCCCGGGCGCTCCCGTGCAGGCAAGGAGCTCGAGGGCCAATCTCCGTGGGCTTCCCCGAGGGACGGCCAGGCGCCCGACCCGGCGCGCAATATACTGCGAGAGTCCGTGCCGGGCGAAAGAGCGAAGTTACAGCACCCAGCCGACGACGAGGAACCCGACGATCAGGAGCACCGCGAAGATCAATGTGAGGAGGTTGAAGTATCGATCGATGAACCGACTCACGGGAGGTCCGAAACGACGAATCAGGGCCGCGATCAGGAAGAACCGCAAGCCTCGGCTCAGGAAGCTCGCAAGCACGAAGATCGGGAAGTTGATCGCGAACACGCCAGCTGACAGCGTGAAGACCTTGTACGGCAGAGGCGTGAGGCCGGCGACGAAAACCGCCCAGAAGTCGTAGCGGTCGTATAACTGCTGCACCTGCTCGAAGGCCTCGGGCGTCACGCCGGGGACGTACTGGAAAAAGAAGGTGTCGAGAAGGCTCCATGCCCCGGCGCCGATTGCGTAGCCCAGGATTCCTCCCACGACGGACGCGCCGGTCGCCCACGCGGCGAAGCGGAACGAGCGGACCGGCGACCCAAGGCAGAGTGCCATCAGGAGCGGGTCGGGAGGGATCGGGAAGAAGGATGCCTCGGCGAGGGTGAGTATGATGAGGGCCCAGAGTGCGTACGGGGTGTACGCCCACCCGAGGACCCAGTCGTAGAGCCGCCGCACGATCGCGAGGCGCGAAGGGGGCTTCGGGGCGATGGGCGGGGCCTTGGGTGACTCCCTCACCGGGTACCCGGCTGGGTTCTCTCGTCCCACCCGAAGCTTCCGAGGAGGGGGACGAAGGTACATTGGTCGCGGACCGACTCCTGAGTGATCTCTCCGTCCTCCTTCCGAACCAGGATGAGGTCCTGCCGGTCTCTGGTGCCGACCGGAAGAAGCATGCGGCCCGGATCCGCGAGCTGGGCGAGGAGTGTCTCAGGCACCCCCGGCGAGGCGGCCGACACCACGATGATCTCGTACGGAGCGTACCGCCTCCACCCGATCGTTCCGTCTCCGACGAGGAGGGCCACGTTCGTGAGCGCGAGCTGGTCGAGTGCGCGTCGAGCCCGGATCGAGAGTTCCCTCACCCGTTCCACCGAGTAGACACGGCCGGCGGAGAGCGCGAGCAGCGCCGTGAGAAAGCCGCTTCCCGTGCCGATCTCGAGCACCCTGTCCTCCGAATTCGGGTGGAGAAGCGAGAGGAAGAACGCCTGGAGCGAGGGTTGAGAAGCGGTCTGCCCGTACCCGATGGCGACGGGCGCGTCCTCGTACGCCATGTGGCGGACGCCTTCGGGCAGGAAGAGGTGCCGGGGGACCTGGTCGAAGCGCTGGAGGAGCTCGAGATCCGAAATCCCCTTGGCACGCATCGCTTCGATCAGTCGCCGCCGGTACCCGATGTACCGGGGATCGTCTACAGGGCCAGACCCCACCCGCGAATCTCCTCGATCAGGGAATGATTTGTGAGGTCCAGCTTGAGCGGTGTGACGGAGATATACCCTTCGTTGATCGCGTGAAAGTCTGAATCCTCCCCCCCTTCCCAGCTCGTGTTGCCGCCACCGATCCAGAAGTACTCCCGGCCGCTCGGATCCTGAGCTCGGGTCAGGGAGTCGGAGTATCGTCGCTGGCCCAGGGTCGTGACGCGGATTCCCTTCACCTGTTGGGGTGGGATGGGAGGAAGGTTGACGTTGAGAAGCGTCGCTTCGGGAAAGGCCTTCCGAGAGACGGCGACCTCGAGAAAGGAGCGCAAATGCTCGCCCCAGCTCTCGATCGCGGTGAACTCCGTTCCGGCATAGGAGATGGCCACCGCCGGAATTCCCAGCACGGTCGCCTCCATCGCGGCGGCTACGGTTCCCGAATAGAGGACGTCTTCTCCCATGTTCGGCCCGTGGTTCACCCCGGAGAAGCAGAAGTCCGGCCGGCGGGTCAGCAGGGCGTTGACGGCCAGGATCACGCAGTCCGTAGGGGTCCCGTCGACCACAAGGGCGCCGTCCGAGGCGCGGCGACTCCGGAGTGGGTGGTGGAGCGTGAGGGAGTGACTCGTTGCACTCTGTTCACGGTCGGGCGCCACGATGGAGACTTCTCCCAATTCCGAGGCGGCACGGCTGAGCACGCGCAGCCCACCGGCCAGATATCCGTCGTCGTTCGTGCAGAGTATGTGCATGTACGGGCCCTTCTCCATGACTTCAAGCAGATGGGGGCGGTGTGAGCAGGCTCCGGAGGTCCCGAAGCTCGTCCTTCATGCCCTGGAGGAAGTCGGGCGTGACATCTCGCCGCTCCTCCTCGATCTCCCCGCTCTGCCTCAGCTCCTGCAGCTTCTGGCGCGCGCCTTCGATCGTGTACTTCTCCTCGTAGAGGAGCCGCTTCACCAGGAGGATGAGCTCGACCTCCTTGGGACGGTACACTCGATTGCCGGCGCGATTCTTGGTCGGCCGGAGGACTTCGAACTGCGTCTCCCAGTACCGCAACACGTGCGGCCTGAGCCCCGTCAATTCGCAGGCCTCGCCGATCGAATAGTACGCCTTCTTCGCGATGTGCTCGTGCATCGCTCCCTACTCCTATGGGGGCTCTCGTCTCCTACGCCCAATCTTCCGGCTTCGGGTCGCGCTGCAGCAAGTTTTGCACCGCCTCCCGTGGATCCCGTCCCTCGAGAATCGCCTGCACTTCGGTAGCGATCGGCATTTCCACCCCCGCCCGCAGGGCAAGTTCTTGCACGGCAGGGGTCGTGTGGACTCCTTCTGCCACGGCCCGCATGTCGGCGAGGATCTCGTCCAGCGATTCTCCGCGACCCAGACGGTAGCCGACCGTGCGGTTTCGGCTCAACTCCCCCATGCAGGTGAGGACGAGGTCCCCGAGACCCGCGAGACCCGAAAAGGTCTCCCGCTTCGCTCCGAGCGCCACACCCAGCCGGCTCATTTCGGCCAGCCCACGCGTGATCAAGGCAGCCAGGGTGTTCTGGCCGAAGCCGAGACCCGCGGCCACGCCGGCGGCGAGGGCAATCACGTTCTTCAGCGCACCACCGAGCTCCACTCCCACCACGTCGTCGTTCGTGTATACGCGGAAGATATCAGTCTGGAAGAGGTGCTGCGCACGCGCCCGGGCATCGGCGGACCGGCTCGCCACCGCCACTGCCGTAGGGACCTCTCGAGCAACCTCGACGGCGAAGCTGGGACCCGACAGGACTGTGAACTGCTCCATCTGGTCAGCGGCGAGCACATCTCGGTACACCTCGTCCATCCGCCGAAGGGTCCGGATCTCGATCCCCTTCGAGGCGCTGATGACCTGGACCTCCGGATCGAGATACTGTGCCGCGGTGTCCATGATCCCGGATACGTACTGCGACGGGCTCACGGAGACCATGACGGAGGCACCGGCGATCGCTTCTTCGAGACTGGAGGTGATGAAGAGGCTGGACGGAACGGGGACGTCCGGAAGGTATCCGGAGTTCTCCCCCCGCGCCCGGATATCCCGAACGACCTCCTCTCCGAATGCCCAGAGGCGGACTTCATGTCCCTGACGGTGGAGGAGGAGTGCGAGCGCTGTGCCCCAGCTGCCGGCACCGACGACGGCGACCGGCACGTCCCGTTTGTTCCGATCTTCACTCATGAAGCGACCCCTCCGCGACGGGTGGCGATCCGGTTCTCCTCTCCGCGAATCAGCCGGGCGAGGTTCTTCCGGTGGGTCCACAGGACGAAGAGGGCGAGGGCTCCGGTGAACCAGAGCATCCCCTCCCCTCCCCGGTGCGGAGTGCCGGCGACTGCCAGCGGCAGAACGACGACCGCGAGAAGGGAGCCCACGGAGACGATTCGAGTGAAAATCACGGCCGCGATCCACGCGCCCAGGGCGATGAGGAGCGCCCAGGGTGCGAGAGCGAGAAAGACCCCGGTGCTCGTGGCGATCCCCTTCCCGCCCCTGAATCGCACCCAGAAGGAGAACGTATGTCCGGCTATCGCTGCAGCTCCGTATGCCAGTGCCCAGAGGGGCTCCGATCTACCAGCGAGGATGGGGAAGAGGTAGACGGGAAGCCAACCTTTCCCGACGTCCACGGCGAGCACGGGAATCGCCGCCTTCCAGCCGAGGACCCGGAAGGCGTTCGTCGCTCCCAGGTTCCCGCTTCCCTCCTCGCGCAGATCGAGCCGGTAGCAGGCCCGTCCAAGCCAGAGACTCGTGGGGATCGATCCCACGAGGTAGGCGAGGACGAGGAGCGCGGCGGCCGTCACGAAGGTGCTCCCCTCCGTGGGCTGGATTCCCTGAGGAAGATCCGGATCGGACTTCCGGAGAATCCCCATGCCTTCCGGAACTCGTTGTGGATGTACCGGACGTAGTGATCCGGGATTTCGGACGGGAAGTTCGAGAAGATGGCGAAGGCCGGGGGACGCACGCTCACCTGGGTTCCATACCGGATCTTCACGGGCCGCCCTCGGGAGTGCGGAGGAGGCTGTCGCTGCACGAGCGTCTGGAGCGTCTGGTTCACGACATGTGTCGGAATCCTCCGTTCCCTCTCCGCAGCGACCTCCATGATCTGATCCAACGTCGTGCGGACGCGCTGACCGGTCAGCGCGGAGACGAAGAGGAATGGCGCCCACTTGAGCTCGGGCACCCTCGCCTGCAGATCCTTCTGAAGCGTCGGGGCGGTTCGTTCGTCCTTCTCCACCAGGTCCCACTTGTTCACCGCCAGGATCACGCCGCAGCCGGCCTCCCAGGCGGTGTGGACGATCCGGACGTCCTGATGGTGGACGCCCTCGAAGCCATCCACCAGGACAAGGCAGACGTCGGCTTCGCGAACCACTCGTGCGGTACGAAGAGAGCTGTAGTACTCGAGGGAGTCCTTGATCCGGGACTGGCGGCGGAGGCCTGCCGTATCGACGAAGACGAGGTCCCGACCGTGGTAGCGAAGGGGAGAGTCGACCGGGTCTCGCGTGGTGCCGGGTACGTCGCTCACCACCATCCGGTCCTCACCGAACAGCCGGTTCACGAAGCTCGACTTGCCGACGTTCGGCTTCCCCACTACGGCCACTCGGATGACTTCCCCGTTCTCCCCTTCCTCGGAAAGGGGTTCCGGGAGGCGGGCGACCAACTCGTCGAGAGCGTCTCCGGAGCCCCGGCCCGAAATGGCGCTCACGGGGACGGGCTCTCCCATGCCAAGTCGCCAGAAGTCGTGGTGCGAGTCGTCCCTGGGGTGATTGTCGACCTTGTTCGCGACCAGAAGCACCGGCCGCCCTGTCGGGCGAAGAAGCTCGGCGATCTGTTGGTCCAGCGGATGGATCCCCGCCTTGGCGTCGACGACGAACACGATGAGGTCCGCTTCCTCCACCGCCGCCAGCGCCTGTTCCCGGATCGCGCGATCGAGGAGCTCACGGCTTCCCTCGATCATGCCACCCGTATCGACGATGAAGAAGGAGCGTCCCGCCCATTCCGCCCTCGCGAAGTTCCGGTCCCGGGTGACACCCGGCGTTTCGTCCACAATCGCGATGCGACGTCCGAGAATTCGGTTGAAGAAGGTGGATTTTCCAACGTTTGGCCGGCCTACCACCGCGACCACGGGCATGCGGTTTCTCACAGCGTATGCAGAGCCTCAGTGACCTCGTACGCGCACACGACCCGTGCAGGGGCAAGGGATGCACGCGCCTCGTCGAGTGGGAAGCTGTCGATGAAGAGGTTGTCACCGTTCAGGGACTCCTGCGGGAGCAGGATCAGGTCGCCTTCTCTCCCAGGAAGCAGGGCGTCCCGGATGTCGCGTCCGGGAAGCAGGCCGGCCGTCGTCACCGTCTCGCCGAAAAGGCCGTTTCGGACGACGACCACCTCGACGGGGACCCCGGAAGCCTCCGCAAGTCGAGGAGCACGCTCCTGGAGGAACGATGCCATCGACGTTCCGGTGACGATCCGGATCCGTTCCGCCGGAGACCGAGGGACGTGCGGAAGGCCCGCCTCGAAATCATCGATGAACTTTCGAAGCGCGCCCACCCCGTTCTCGAGAAGGGCACCGTCGTCGTAGTACTCCGCTCCGGGTACGGGGTGGCCTGCAATGAGGAAGAGCTCGTCGGCAACGTAGCACCAACCCTCTCCTCGGGAGCGGAACGCGGATGTGCGAGCTCGCTCAACCTGATCGATCGCGTGGGCCGCCTCCGACGGCTCGAGGAGCCGAACGGGCCGGTCGAGGTTGTACTTCGTGAGCCCTACCGGAACCACCGAAAGGCTTTTCACCCCCGGGCCCAGCGACCAGAGATCGTCGATCGTCCGATCGAGGTGGGCCCCGTCATTCCATTCCGGGCAGAGCACGACCTGAGTGTGGACTTCGAGCCCATGCTCGAGGAGGTAGCGCAATTGGTCCATGATCCGCCCAGCCCGCTCGTTCTTGAGCAGGCGAACCCTCACGTCGGGCTCCGTGGCATGGACGCTGACGTAGACCGGGGAGAGCCGCTGCTCGACCAGGCGATGAAGTCCGCGCGGCCCGAGGTTTGTCAGCGTGACGTAGCTCCCGTACGTAAAGGAGAGCCGAAAGTCGTCGTCCCGCAGCCAGAGGCTTTGCCGGACCCCCTCCGGGTTCCCTTCGATGAAGCAGAAGACGCACTCGTTCGCACACTCGCGAATCTTGTCCGGAGCCGGAACGAGCCCGAGGGACTCCCCGGCGTCGCGCTCCACCTCGAGAAGACGGGGTGCGCCGTCGGGGCCCACGACCTCGAGCTCCAACTCGGGATCCGCCAGCAGGAACGTCAGGTCGATCCCATCCCTGACGCGCTCGCCATTGACCCGGACGATGCGTGTCCCGATCTCCAGCTGGAGTTCCTCGGCGATGCTGCCGGATCGAACCTCGGCGATGCGAACCACAGGGCTCCCTGGGAAGAGTGCGTTTGATAGCCTTGTAACTTAGTGCAAGGGTCTCGGTGATTCAACGAATCCGAGGGCCTCCGAAGCCAGGCATCTGAAAGACGAAAGACCCGGCGCATAGTGCACCGGGCCTTTCGCTTCGTCACCAGAGCGGGCGACCGGATTCGAACCGGCGACCCTCAGCTTGGGAAGCTGATGCTCTACCAACTGAGCTACGCCCGCGTCCGACCGTGAAAATGTAGCGGTAGCGGGCGAAAGATCAAGCGAACCTCGTCAGGGCGACAACACCTCGTACCGGAACCCGAAGACGTTCTCCTCGGTCGGAAGATTCACCTGGAACTGCGCCGACTCTTCCTGTCCGGGCGCCGGCAGCTCGACCTCTTCCGTTCCGACCTCCGAGCCTTCGTCCGAGAAGAAGGTCACCCGCAGCTGCACGGGAGTGCCCTGATCGAGATGGTGGTTCGTCAGGAAGCCCACGAGGGCGAATCCACCGTCGATCGCCTGAAGCGACAGCTCTTCGAAATCGAAGGGCAGTTCCTCCATCCGCTCCAGCCAGTCCACCGCATCTTGCTGTCGTTCCTGCTCCACGAGCGCCTGCGCGAGAAAGCGGTATGCATCCCGGTTGTACGGGTCGAGCTCCACGAGCCGCTCGGACCACTGCTCCAACTCGTCGAACTGCTCTCCGAGGAAGAGGGTCTGAGCCAGGTTGAAGACCGCGTCCCGGTGCTCGGGAACCCGCTCGAGCACCTGCTTGAACGCATCCGAAGCTTCATCGAACGCATCCACCTGGTAGAGGCCGATCCCGATGATGAAGAGATCATGCGGTGTGAGGTCGGGCTGGCCGAGGAGCTCATCGTAGAGCGCGGTGGCCTCTTCGTCGCGGCCGGACTGAACCAGGGCGACGGCCAGGTTGCTCATGACCTCGAGGTTCTGCGGGTCACGCTCGCGCATCATCTCGTACGCAGTCGCAGCCTCTTCCCAACGTTCGCTTCGGAAGAGGAGCTGCGCGTAATTGAAGAGGGCGATCTCCTGGAGCTCCGCCCACTGCTCGAGCACCTCGTCCTCGGGCTGCCGATACTCGGGAATGCCACCATCGAGCAGGTCGACGGCCTCCCGGAAGTGGTCGATCGCGTCATCGATGCGCCCCACTTCCGTGTACGCGGCGGCGAGGTTGATCATCGCCTCCGGACGCATCTGGTAGATGACATGCGCCTCTTCGAAGTGCCGGATCGCCTCTTCGGTGTCGCCCGCCTGGCTATGCTCGATCGCGAGATTGTACGATTCGATCCACGCTTCCTCGCGATGCATCTCGGTTTCGAGGACGTACCGTGGATAGATCTCCTCCGCCCGGTTGAACATGCTGTCGGCACCCGCCCGGTCGCTGAGCCCGAGATAGGCTTCTCCGGCCTGCAGGTACGATTGTGGATTCTCGGGATGCGCTTCGATCCCGGCCAGTGCGGATTCGAGCGCGCTCTCGAAGCCGTCCCTGGCCTCGTCACCCTCGGCGAACTGCTGCGCCTGCAGGAGGAAGAGCATCGCTTCTTCCGTATGTTCCGTATCTTCGGGGGGCGTGCCCTCGGGGAGGTCTTCCACCCACTCGGGGAGGTCGTCGTCCATGACCCGGGTCAGATCGTTCGAACCGGTGGTGGCACACGCTCCGACGAAAAAGGCGACACCGAGGGTGCTCGCCAGTCCCTGTCGAAAGTTCATCCAATTATCCTCCTGCTGCTCGTCCTGGGTTCTGGGATCTCCCGGCCTCGGGATCTGTGAGCCTCCCCCGCCGACGGTCTCCCATCGTCTTGTGTATGACCGTGCTCGAAGGGATAACCCCAAAAGGTAGGGAAGATCCGGCGCGAACGTCAATCGGATCCCGCAATGGGCTGCCGGGCGAGATGGCGGTCGTCGTGCGCTTCATGCGGCCTCAATCGCTCCTCAGAGCGAGAGAGTCCGTGATTCGCTCGATCGTCTCCTCCCTTCCGATCGCCTGCAGAACCTTCCCGAGGTCCGGTCCGCTCGTCTCTCCGCTGACCGCGATGCGGATGGGATGGAAGAGGCGCGGGCCACGCGCATCAATCTCTTTTCCCACGGCACGGATCGTTTGCATGATGGCGGACGAATCCCACTGCGCCAGTCCATCGAGCGCCCTCCTGGCAGATTCCAGCACGCGCCGGCCGTCCGGGTCCGATGCGAGATCCCGACGCGTGCGATCGAATTCCGGGTTCGGCTCCGGATACAGCAGGGCGAAATGAACGTTGATCTCGCCGAAGGTGGAGATTCGCGTGCGGACCGCTTCGACCGCGTAGGTGAGCCTCTCGTCGGGCACGGGATAGCGGTCCCGGTCGATCCTCGGCGCTACCTGCCGCACCAGCTCCTCCAGCTCCATCCGAGCAATGTGCTGGCCGGAGAGCCAGCGCATCTTGGCGGGATCGAAGATGGTGTCGCTCGCGCCCACTCTCTCCAGGTCCATCTCCCTGATCAGTTCCTCTCGAGCCAGGACCTCCTCCTCGGAAACGGACGACCAGCCGAGGAGCGAGGTATAGTTGAGGATGGCATCCGGATGGTACCCCTCCTTCCTCAACTCCTCGATGGCGGCCGCTCCTTCCCGTTTGGAGAGCTTCTTCCGGTCGGGCCCCAGCACGGTGGGTAGATGCGCGAATGTCGGCCGGTCAACTCCCAGGGCATCGAAGAGGAGTCCCTGCTTCGGAGTGTTCGAGAGGTGGCCCACTCCGCGGATCACGTGGCTGATCCGCATGCGGATATCGTCCACGACGACCGCGAAGTTGTATGTGGCGCGGCCATCCGGACGCAGGATCACGAAATCCCCGAAGTCTGCTCCGTCGAAGGAAACGTCTCCTCGAATCGCATCCCGGACAGCGATCTCGCCAGGGTCGACCCGAAACCGGACCGACCACGGCACACCCTCGGCGTCGAGTCGGTCCCTTTCCTCCTTGCCGAGTGCCCGGCACCGTCCGGAGTATCGGTGGACGGTCAAGCCGCTCTCCGTGGCCTCTGCTTCCTGCGCCAGCTCCTCCTCGGTACAGTAGCAGCGAAACGCGTGACCGCTTTGCACGAGCTCCATCGCGGACTCGCGGTGGAGCGGAGCCGCCTCGCCCTGCCGATAGGGTCCATACTCTCCTCCCAGGTCCGGACCTTCGTCCCATTCGAGGCCGAGCCACCGCAGGTCGTCCATGATGGCGGCCTCAGCCTTCGGTTGGTTCCGTACCACATCGGTGTCTTCGACTCGAAGGACGAATCGACCTCCGTGGTGGCGCGCGAAAAGCCAGTTGAAGACGGCAATCCGGATGTTCCCCAGGTGGAGGGACCCAGTGGGGCTCGGGGCGAACCGCGTTCGGACCTCTTTCGGACGCGCTTGGGATTCGGTCATCGGGGGCATTGGATGGAGATGGAGGGTCTGCGAGAGGGTCGTGGTACCTCGTGGAGGAGCGGGGGATCCGTGGATCCCGCCCGCTCGGCCCGACCCTCAGGAGCGACCGAGGTATGCAAGGACTCGGTGAGCGAGGCCTTCACTGAGCCCGGGAACCCGCGCGATCTCCTCGGGAGCAGCCTCCCGGATGCCACGGACAGAGCCGAAGCGTGAGAGGAGCGCCTTCTGCCGTTTGGGGCCAACCCCGGGGATCTCCTCGAGCTCACTCCGGATCGTCCGACGCTTCCTGAGCTTCCGGTTGTAGGAGATCGCGAATCGGTGCGCCTCGTTTCGTATCCGTTGAAGGAGGTGGAGCGCGGGGTCGCGACGGCTCAAGTGAAGGGGGGCCGGCCGCTCGGGCAGAAAGATCTCCTCCTGACGCTTTGCCAGTCCGGCGAGCGCGATGTCCGAGAGCCCGAGCTCCTCCACCACCCGTGCCGTCGCCGCCAACTGGGCCTTTCCCCCGTCGATGAGGACGAGGTCGGGGAGGAGCCTCTCCTCGGTGACCCGACGCCTCAACGTTCGTCGCACCACCTCCTCCATCGACCGGACGTCGTCGTTGCCCCATGATCCCTTGATCCTCATGTGGCGGTACTCGGCTCGCTTCGGCTCACCGCTCTCGAATGCGACGGCGCTGCCGACGACCTCGGTCCCCTGGTGGTGCGAAATGTCGAAGCAGAGGATGAGGCGTGGGACGACCTTGAGGTCGAGTCGCTCCTGGAGTTCGTAAAGCGCCATGTCGGATCCCTCGTCGGTCCGGCTCGTCTGCCGCCGGGCCTCTTCGAGCACGTGCCGGGCGTTCTCGTTCGCCAGCTCCACGAGCCGCTTCTTCTCCCCCCGGGCCGGGCGATGGATCCGGACGGCTCGATCCGCGCGGTCCGAGAGCACCTCGGCCAACACCGGCGAATCCGGAAAATCCCTCGGAACGATAATTTCAGCAGGGAGGTCGATCCAACCGGCCGTCCCCCGCCCGAGATAGTAGCGTGACGTGAAGGAATCCAGCAGCTGACCTTCCTCCTCGTCTGCAAGACCCGTGAAACGGTGGCTCTCCCTGCCGAGCAGCGTGCCCTTTCGGACCTTCATGACCACGGCCGCCCCCACATCCCCGTCGCGGGCAACCCCGATCACGTCCCGATCTCCGCCCTGGACCTGCTGCACCCGCTGTTGTCGAGCGATCGTGTCCAGCCCCTCCATCACGGTTCGGTGACGGGCCGCCTCCTCGAAGCGAAGCTCGGAAGCGGCCCTCGTCATCCGGACCTCCGCCTCCCTCTGCACCTCGTCGGTGTCACCCTCGAGGACCCGGATGACCTCGTCGATCATCTCCCCGTAGCTCTCCGGGGTTTGTAATCCGACACAGGGGGCCCGGCAGCGACCGATATGGTAGTCGAGGCACGGCCGGGCCGGGGCCTCGTCGGGAAGCGCGTAACGACAGGACCGGACCGTATAGAGTCGCTTCACCACGTCGAGCGCCTGACGCATGGGGCCGACGGAGGTGAAGGGGCCGAAGTAGCGGGCCCCGTCGTTTCGGATCCGGCGGGTGACGAGGACGCGGGGAAACGTTTCGTCGAGCGTGACCTTGATGTACGGGTAGCGTTTGTCGTCCCTGAGCTGGAGGTTGAATCGGGGGCGGTGCTCCTTGATCAGGTTCGCCTCGAGGATCAGCGCCTCCGCTTCGGAACCCACAACGATCGTCTCGACGGATTCGATTCTGCGAACCAGCTCCCGGGTCTTGAGCGAGGCCGCCGGGTCGGTGCGGAAGTAGCTCCGCACCCGGCTGCGCAGGGATTTCGCCTTTCCGACGTAAAGAACGTCTTCCGAGGCGTCGCGGAAGAGGTAGACGCCCGGGCGAGTGGGAAGCGTATGGAGGTTCGCGGAATCCACGGATGCGTCTACGGTGATTGGGTGGGGCCACCCTCGTCACCGGATGATCGACCCAGGAGCGCTCCGAGAGGGAGTCCCACGCCCAGGAGATGGGCGGAGCCAAGATATGCTACCCCGAACGGCAGAAGGGTTCCGGGAGCCACGAGAAGCGGGTGGAGGCCCTCGAGGACCCCGAGCGCGAGGAATCCGATGGCGCTCCCGGTCGCTCCCGCCGCGACGATCCGGAGGAGCCGAGAGCGCGAGAACCCATGTTCGCCGATCCGCCTCCGCAGCCGGTGCCGAAGGAGGAAGAGCTCCACCCAGGCCGCAGCGGAGGCCCCCAGAGCCAGGCCTGCTGCGCCGAGGCGGGCCTCCTCCCCCACCGCGATCTCATCCAACGGGAACATCAGGGCAGCTCCGAGGACGAGGGAGATCGCGACGCGTCCGGCCGCGATCCGCGCCGGAGTACCGGTGTCCCTCAGAGCGTAGTAGGCGGAGGAAAGGACGCGAGACGCGGAAGAAGCGGGGAGTCCCAGCGCGTACGCGGCAAGGACCGCGTAGGTCTGGAGCGTCTCGGTCGCACCGAATTCACCCGTCTGGAAGATCGCAGCTACGATCACGTCCCCGAAAAACAGGTATGCGAGCGTGGATGGAATGAGGAAGAAGCTGACGCGCTCGAGGGCCCGGCTCACCTCCCGGGCGATCGGCGATGTCCCTGCGCTCCGGGTGCGGGAGAGCTCCGGAAGCTCCGAGGCTGCGATCGACATCGCGAAGAGCGAGATGGGCAGGAGATGGAGCGTCTGGGCGTATCCCAGCGACGCGACGGCGCCGGTGGCGAGGAATGCGGCGAGCGCATAGTCGAGCCATGCGCTGAGGTTCACGACGCCTCGACCCGCGAGGACCGGGAAGAAGTTTCGGATCGCTTCGCGGACCCCGTGGACCGCGAGGCTCACCCTGGGCAGAAAAGCGGGGAGGAGTCGGAATACGAAGGGGAGCTGGACCGCGAGCTGTACCGCACCTCCGACGAGCGCCCCCCAGCCCAACGCGATGACGAGGTCGGCGTCGGAGAACGCAAGGTAGCTCCCCAGCGCCACCAGCGTCCCGATCATCGTCAGGTTCCAGAAGACGGGCGCCACGTAGGAGATGAAGAAGTGGCGGTGACTGTTCAGGATACCGAGCGCCCACGCGGACAGGACGAGGAGTGCCGCCATCGGAAAGAGGATCCGGACCAACGCGACCGTGAGCGCCTGGCGCTCCGGGTCGAAGCCCATGAAGAAGAGGGCGACGAGGTAGGGGGCCGCCAGAACCCCCACGACGGTCAACGCCCCGAGGGTCACCAGGAGCAGGCCGAGGATCGCCCCGGCGAAACGAGCCGCCGCCTCCTCCCGCTCTTCCTCCAGTAGTTCGGCGTAGATCGGGATGAAGGAGGCCGAAAGCGTGCCCTCTCCCAGGAGGTTCTGAAGCACATTCGGCATGCGGAGTGCGGCACGCCATGCGTCCGCGTAGAGCGAAGTACCGAAGAAGTGCGCGAAAACCCGCTCCCTCACGAGGCCGGCGATCCGGCTGAGCAGGATACCGACCGCGACGCTGCTGGCCCCGCGCCTCCGGCGAGCCTTCTCAGCCGGTGGGGAGTCAGCCAGGGTCGTCACCAGGGGGCGCAGCCTCCTCTCCGCTGGGGCGCTCGGCGAGGAGTCGATGCAGGAAGCGACTCTCCTCTTTCAGCCGCTCCACCTCGACTCGAAGTCGCTCGGCTTCCTCCTCGAGAGAGCGCATCCGTTCGAGGACGGACTCCGGATCCGGCAGCCGGTCCGACGGTTCGAGGCGTGCGGCCAGGGCTCTCCCCACCTGCGAATCCAGTACGATGGAAAGCAGCGGGATCAGCAGGACGAGGATGATGATGATCCCATAAATCATGGTGGGAACCTACTCAGGCGACTCGCGGAGGGGCAACGGTGCTGTTCAGGTCGACTGCTCCGGGACGAACGGCGTCGGGGGAGCGGCCTCGAAGGCGTCGAGCAGGTGGCGGACGAGGTCCGGGCCGTAGCGTACGAGGTAGTAGACGGGGTTGAGGACCCGCTCCTGGGGCTTTCCTTCGGGGAAGAGGTGGATCTGGGCCTTCTCCACCTGAGCGAGCGCGATCTCGTTCTGTCGCTTGAGTGCCTGGAGGATCTTCTTCTCCACTTCTTCGAAGCTCTGGAACGTCTGATTTCGCGCATGTTCGACCGGCCCGGCAAGGGTCGCGTCGATCGACTGGACCCCTTGCAGCAATTCGTCTCCCGCCTCGTGGACTCGAGCTCGCAGCCCTTCGAGCGTTTTTCGGATGTCCTCCGGCATCTCCTCCCGGGTGAGTTCCGCGGCCAACTCGTGGTGTGGGCGCGAAAGCTGCTCCAGGTCAAGAGCGAACTTGTCGAGTACCTTTCCGATCTTGCGTTCCACCAGCGTCACCGAATGCCGGGGGAGGACGATCGGCATCTCCAGGTCATGCCCCTCGAAGACGGGCCGAAGCTGGGAGTAATACTGGATCTCACCGGGACCCGCGACGTAACCGAGGACCGGGAAAAGGCTGTTTTCCACGACGGGACGGAGGAGGACGTTCGGGCTGAGGACCGAAGGATCCCGCGCGGCTGCCTCCTCCACCTCTCCTCGCGTGACCCGCTCTCCCGAGTGGCGAAGGTGGAAGGTCCCCGGCCCGTCCCGGTAAAGACGCTCCCGGCCTGCCGGACCTTCGAAAAAGATGTTCACCCCTCCCGGGAGGATCGGGACCTGGATCGAGTAGCCGAGCTTGGAGAGCTCGTCGGCCGTTCGGTTCAGCTCCGTCTCCCGCTCCTCTGCCGCATCGAGCTCGCGAAGCAGCATCGGCCGGGAGCGTTCCTTCAGCACCGGGTCGTGTGCGGGGACGACGTGGAGGCCCAAAGGCCCGAGGTGTGTTTCGATGAAGGCCTGGAAGCCATCCGAAAGAGTCCTGCCCCGCCGAAAGCCGCTCCGAAGCATCTCGTGAAGGTCGGAGGAGAAGTCCGTGTCGGGGTGCAGAGACAGGAACGCTTCGAGGACCTGGTCGATCTCCTCGGACAGAGGCACCCGAAAGATCGGGCGGTGTCGATGTTCTTCCTCGACCTCCAGCGTGACCTGCGACAGACGGTTTTTCGAATCGAGGACCTTGATCGTTCCGGCCTCGTCCCAATCGTGGTCTTCGGAAGCGATCCAGAAGAGGGGGAGGACCGGGCGGTGGAGCTCTTGCTCGAGCGCGCGCGCAGCTGCGATCGCCGACAGGCCCTTGTAGAGGGAGTAGAGGGGCCCGCCGAAGAGCCCGGGCTGCTGGCCCGTGGTGACCACGTATCCGCGTCCTTCGACCCACCTCCGGATCTGGTCCTGCTCTACGCCACAGGACTCCAGGAGGACGGCGACCTCCTCCCGTCCGTGCTGTCCGAAGCGTGAGTCGAGATGTTCGGCGCGCGTTCGGAAGCTGCCGGGGGCGCGGTACGACGCTCCGTAGAAGGGATCGAGTGAGCTCGCTGCCCGCACGTAATCTTCCGCGAGCTTCGACCCCCCGATCACTCCGACCTTCATTCCGATGTTCAGGAGGCAACTCCCAGGAGTATGCAGCGTGGAGAGGATGGGCGCAGCGGACTCCCATCGTAGTCTCCGAACAGGTGCGTGGGGATGAGTCCGGCACCCTCGAGCAAGGATTCGAGCTCCGCGGGAGGGTAGAGTCGGACCCGCTCGACGAACCGTTTTCGGTCCGCATCCGCCGGCGCCTCAGGCTCGGCCTCGATCCGGATCCGCTTTTCCACGATGCGGCCTCCTTCGAGCACCGCCCGTTCCTGCGTCACCGTACGCCCGCCCATCTTCCGCACCTCTCTGGGTTCGAGCGTGGCGACGACTTGTTCGGCGTTCAGGTAGTCGAGGAAGAAGCTGCCGCCGGGGCGGAGGCATCGACGGACCTCCTCGAGCACATGCCGGTCGTCCTCCTCCCGGGCGAAGTATCCGAAGGAGGTGAAGAAGCTGGTGACGATCCGGAATGCGGCATCCGCGAAGGGGAGGTGCCGCATGTCGCCTCGGACGAGGGGCAACGCGGCCGATGCCCTGCGTGCGCGGAGCAGAAGTACGGAGGAGAGATCGAGACCCGTGGCACGGAGGCCCCGGTCGTGCAGCGTCTGGAGGTGCCGGCCTGCTCCGCAACCGAGGTCGAGCACTTCCGACCCCTGGCTCCACGGGACACGGCTCAGCAGGAGGTCCACCCCCTGCACCGCTTCGCCGTGGTCACGATGCGGATAGAGAGAGAGGTACTCCTCGCCGAACCACTTCTGGAACCACGCGGAGTCGCTCACCCGTTCCCCTTATGATACGGTTCTCCACGTCGAATCGTCCCGGCCCTGTAGAGTTGCTCGCCGAGGACCAGGCGGGCGAGCTCGTGCGGGAGGGTCATCGTCGAAAGGGATAGTGTGATCTTCGCCCGTGCGATCACCTCGTCCCCCAATCCGTAAGCACCCCCCACCACGAACGCGACCTCGGGGATGGAGGCCAGGGAACATCGCTCGAGGTAGCGGGCGAGTCCGGTCGATGTCATTCCCTTTCCTCCACGGGTCAGCGCAATCGTGGTAGCGGTCCGGTCGAGGCGTGCAAGGATCCGTTCCCCTTCCTTCTCCCGTACCTGGTCGCTGGACGGTCGGCCTCCCCTGCCGCTCCCCGCCGCGACCTCGTCCACCATCAGCTTCCAGTAGCGGGCGGCACGCGCCTCGTATTCCCGGATTCCGGGAGCGAGGCTGCTGCGTGGGGCGCCCACGACGATCAGGCGGACGATCACGCTCCGTTCACCTCCCGGTCCGTCTGCTCGAGCGGCTTTGTTTCCGTCCTCACCGTTCCGGCCGCGCCGGCCGCGCTGAGGAGCCGTTGTAGGGCTTCCGCCCCCTCTTCCAATTCGATTCCCAGCCGGAGAACCCTTCCCTTCCCCAATCGGTTCCCGAAGGCTTGAAGTTTCACCGCGTCCTTTTCGGTCGTGACGAGGGTGCGCCCCTGCGCGGCGGTCTCGATCGTTTCCGCATCGGTCCGTGAGTATTCGTGATGGTCGGGAAAGGAAAGGGATGCCAGATCGAGGTATCCATGGTCCCGGAGGAGCTGGTGGAACACATCCGGGCGTGCAATGGCGGAAACAGCCAGGATCCGGCCGCGAGGGGGGGGCGCTTCAGCGCCGCGGAGGTCCGTCCACCCCGTCGGAATGAGTCGGATTCGCATCATGGCGGATTCCACCCCAGCGGCACGGATTCTGGCGACGACGTCGTCCGCATGTGCCGGTGTCGCCACCCTTCGCGTAACGATGATCAGGTCGGCTCGCCGAAGCGCGGAGAACGGTTCCCGGTACGGCCCCCGGGGGAGGAGTTTGGGCGGAAGCGGATCCTCGGCTGCCACGAGGACGACGTCGCGAGTACGTCGGAGTGCCCGGTGCTGGAACCCGTCGTCGACGACCACGACCGAGCGGCCGGTCTCGGCGGCCTCCTTCACGCCGTCGAGCCTTTTTGGAGCCACGATGACCGGCACCGCCGGGTTCCATCGCCGGTGGAGCTCGATCTCGTCGCGCCCATACCCGCGGGTGACGATCGCCGGCCGGTGGCCGTGTCGTTCGAGGCGCTCCGCCAGCCAGGCGGTGACCGGGGTCTTGCCCGTCCCACCCACGACCAGGTTTCCGACGGAGATGACGGGCAGTGGCCCCGGAGTCGAGGCGAGGAGACCGATGTCGTAGGCGCGGTTCCTGAGGAGGACTGTGGCGCGAAAGAGTGCCTCCGCCGGTAGCATGAGGATGGAGAGCGCTGACCCGGCCGCCCCTCCTCCACCGTGCCACCAGCGATGAAGCCATGCTTCTGCATCGGTCGACTCCCACTCGCTTCCGCTCACTCGGCCCCTGCCTCGTCCAGGATGGAGTCGGTTCTCGCCTCGTCGAAGGTGAGGTGATTCAGGATCCCTTCGAGCTCCTCCGCCTTTCGTTGCAGCTGTTCCCGGTCCCACTCGGGCGGAATCTCGTGCGGGTCCCCGTAGCGTACGTCAATCCGGGCAAAGGGCCGGGGGATGACGAAGCGGTCCCAGGAGGAGAGGATCCATGCGCGGTCCACATGAAGTCCGACCGGAATCACGGGAAAGCCCGCCCTTTGCGCGACGAGCAGCGCTCCCCACTTAAACTTTTTCAGAGGGCCCTTGGGGCCGTCCGGGGTGAGGGCGAGGTCACGCCCGTCTCGAGCGGCTCGGAGGAGCTGCCTCAATCCGGTCATGCCCCCGCGGGTGCTCGAGCCCCGCGCCGTACCGAATCCCATCCGTTCGACGACCCGAGCGATGTATTCTCCGTCGGAGTGACGACTGACCAGGACGACGACACCTTCTCCTCTATGGATGTATGCGAGGGGGAGGAGGCGGCTGTGCCAGAAAACGAACACCACCGGGCGGCCCTGCTCTCGGAACTGTTCGAAGGCACGGCCCCCTTCTCGCCGGATCCGGAGGGAACTCCCGAGGAGGTGGAGTACGCCCTTGCCCAGGAACCCGGCGCTCCGAAACAGCAGCTCGTCCCGTCGTCTCCCCACCTCATACCTCCACGGTACGGTCCTTCTCTTCGAGAATTCGCTCCGCGATCTCGACGACCCGGCGCGCGGCCCCAGGAGTGCCGAGCTTTTCTCGAACACCGGCGAGCCCGGCGATCACCCGCCGGCGTTCTTCCGTCTCATCCAGGAGTGGACGCAGCCGTTCGAGCACTCCCTCCGGCTCGGCGGAATCCTGAAGGAGTTCCGGTGCCACTCGTCCGCCGGCGACCAGGTTTGCCAGGGCGACGTGATCCACCTGTACGAGGCGCCGAGCAAGAAAGTAGGTGATCGGGTGCGTGCGGTATACCGTCACGAACGGGATGCCCTCGATGGCGGCTTCGAGGGTCGTGGTCCCCGACTTCACGAGGGCCGCCCGGGAATGGCGAAGCAGCGCCCGGCCGTCTTCCACGAGGCGGACCCCTCCACCTGACGGCAGACTCTCCGCAGTGATCCCCTCCGCGCGAGCGACCCCGACCTGGAGCTCCGACCTCTCCGATCGGAGCATTCTCGCGACGGTGGTGAACAGGGGACCGTGCCGCTCCACCTCCTGACGGCGGGAGCCGGGAAAGAGGGCGAGGATCGGTCGATCCGGATCGAGGTCGTGGTCGTCGGCGAATCGGTCCCGGCTCGGGAGATCGTCATGCCAATCGAGGAGGGGGTGGCCCACGAACGTCGTGCGAGCGCCGGCTTGCTGGAGGATCTCCTCTTCGAAGGGCAAGATCACCGCGACGTGATGGGTATGCCGGGCGAGGGCATATGCTCTCCGCGCTTTCCACGCCCACACTTGCGGGCAGATGTAGTAGAGCACGGGGATGCGACGCTTCCACGCGCGCCGCGCCATCCGAAGGTTGAAGCCCGGATAGTCGATGGGGAGGACCAGATCGATTCCCTCCTCCACAAGCACCCGGTCCAACCGCCGTTCGAGCTTCCAGAAGTAGGGAAGTCGCGAGACGACCTCGGCGAACCCCATCACGGCGAGTTCTTCGAGGGGTGCCAGAAGCTCGACGCCCTCGCGGGCCATTCGCTCGCCGCCGAGGCCCAGAAGCCGCGCCCCTGGCCACCGGTTACGAAACGCGGCCGCGACGCCGGCTCCGTGGAGATCCCCGGAGGGTTCTCCTGCGAGCAGAAGGATCGTCGGCCCGGGGCTTTCCCCCTCGCTCAGAAGCTCGTTCCTACGTACCAGATCGCGAAGAGGACCAGCGCGAGGAAGAAGAGGAGCTTCTTGGGAGATTTTGCCTTCTTCGCGGCGATCCAGTCCTTCTTCCGATCACGACGAACGCGAATAAGCGACATGGTCTCGAATTCGTTCCTCGATAGAAAGGGCTACAGCAAGCGCGTTGCGTCCATCTTCTCCGGTCACGCGCGGGCGGCCGCCGTGGAGAATAGCGTCCCGGAAATCTTCCAGTTCCCGGCGGAGTGGCTCGACCTCTTCCACTTCAAGCGGGATCCTCTCGACGAGCGTCCAGATATCCGGAGTGTTCGCGAGGTCGAGTTGAGGCTGCTCGTCGTTTCCGGTGAGCAGCGGCAGATCCTCCTTGAGGCGCAGGAATTCCCCCGCGCCGTTCGCCAGGTCCAGGCTCAGGTATCCCGACCGCTGGAAGATCCGGATCTTCCGCATCCGATCCATCGATACCCGGCTTGCGGTCAAATTGGCCACGGCCCCACCCTGGAAGCTGAGCCGGGCGTTGGCAATGTCCACGCTCGGAGTCAGGATCGGCACGCCTGAAGCTACGATTTCCTCTACAGGCGTACCCACGAGGCTATGGACCAGGTCCACATCGTGGATCATCAGGTCCAGCACCACCGCCACATCCGTCCCGCGCGGGGAAAAGGCTGCAAGCCGATGGGACTCGATGAAGAGAGGCGTGTCGAGGAAGGGTTCGGCTGCCAGGATCGCGGCGTTGAACCGCTCGACATGTCCGATCTGGACCACTGCTCCGGTTTCCGCTGCCGCCGAGAGGATCCGGTCGGCGGCTCGCAGGTCTGGAGCGATCGGCTTCTCGATCAGCAGGTGAATGCCACGGGCGGCTGCGGCCACCGCCACCTCTTCATGGCTCGATGTGGGGGTAGCGATGACGAGTGCCTCGACCTGGTCCAGAAGCTCGTCCAGGCTCGGCGTCGAAATCACTGCGAGGGCTTGCTCGACCTCCTTCGCCCGTTCCCGCTGGACGTCGTAAAACCCCTTCATCTCGACCCCTTCCAGGTCCCGCAGAATGCGAGCGTGGTGGAAACCGAGGCTCCCCACCCCGGCGACTCCGATTCGGAATGATTCGCTGGAGCGGGTCATCCGGTGGTGATCCCACGTTCGCTCTTCTGGATGAACTCGAGGAAGTAGGCGAGGTCTCCGGTGGGGTTCATCTGCTCGCGGATCTGGGCGATCCCCTGAGACAGGTTCATGCTCGACTGGAAAAGCATCTTGTAGGCTCGCTTCAAGCCGGCCCGGATATCGGCCGGAAAACCACGTCGCTCGAGGCCTACGGAGTTCAGCCCGTAGAGCTTGGCGGGGCTTCCAGCGGCGCGGCAGAACGGGGGCACATCCTGAGAGATTCTCGATCCTCCTCCCACGAAGGCGTGGCGGCCGATTCGTACGAACTGATGAATCGGGGTGATGCCTCCGACGATGACCCAGTCCTCGATCTCCACATGACCGGCCATGTTCACCGCGTTGGAGAGGACGACGTGGTCACCGAGTACACAGTCGTGCGCCACATGCGTATAGGCCATCAGGAGGCAGTCGCTTCCGACGACGGTCCTGCCGAGGGCGGCAGTGCCTCGGTTCAGGGTCGCGAACTCCCGAATCACTGTCCGGTCGCCGACTTCGAGGGTCGTTTCTTCTTCCTCGAACTTGAGGTCCTGCGGGTCCGTTCCCAGAACGGCACCCTTCGAGATGCTGCAGTCGACTCCCACCCTGGTGTTCTTTTCGATCAGGACACTCGGGCCGACGGTCGTTCCCGACCCGAGTTGGACGTTCGGGCCAATCAGTGTCCACGGACCGACGGTCACGCCCGGATCCAGCTCCGCGCTGGGGTCCACGATCGCGGACGGGTGGATCGACGCCTGTGAGGCCGTGGTCACCCTCGGGTCCCTCATCGGTCGACGATCCGGGCCATGAGGTCCGCTTCGGCCACCAGGTTTCCATCGACATACCCCTGGCCCCGCATCTTGCAGATTTGACGGCGAAGCTGCACGAGCTCGAGCTCGAAGACGAGGCGGTCCCCCGGTGTGACGGGACGCCGCCATTTTACGTTGTTCAAGGACATGAAGTAGACCACCTTGTCCTCGGGATTTTCGATCGTGTCCATGAGGAGAAGCCCTCCCACCTGAGCCATGGCTTCGATGATCAGAACTCCGGGCATGATCGGATGTCCCGGGTAATGGCCCTGGAAGAAGGGCTCGTTGATCGTCACGTTCTTGATACCGACGATCCGCTTGCCTGCTTCGAAATCCACAACCCGGTCCACCAGAAGCATCGGGTAACGGTGCGGCAGGTACTCGAGGATCTTCTGGACGTCGACGATCGGCTCGCCGTCCGCAGTGCGTCGGGCGTGCTCCGCAAGCTTCCGGCCCAGGGCGACATTGGCGTCGTGACTCGGTCGTTCCGCGATCACGTGTCCCTCGATCCTCGCGCCGAGGAGTGCCAGGTCGCCGACAATGTCTCCCACCTTGTGCCGGAGGAATTCGTCGGCGAAACGGAGGCTGTCGTTCAGCACGCCTTCCTCATCGAGCACCACGGTGTTCTCGAGCGAAGCCCCGAGGGCGAGTCCTCGCTCCTTCAACTTTTCGGCCTCCGCCCGGAAGCCGAACGTGCGAGCGGCCGCGATGTCCCTGGCAAAGCCTTCCCGGTCGAGGCTGAAGCTCCCGTACTGACGCCCAATCGTCGGGTGCTTGAAGTCTATCGTCGCGGAGATCCGAAAATCCCCATTCGGGACGCAGGCATAGGCCTCACCATGCGTGCCCTCCACACTCAGCGGCTCCTTCACCTGAATCGTCCGAATGGGCTGGTCCTGCTCTCGGAATCCGACCTCCTCCAAGGCGTTGAGGAAGTCCTGGAAGCTACCGTCCCGTATCGGAGGCTCCGGTCCCGAGAGGTCGATCAGTGCGTTTGTGACTCCTGCGGCCGAGAGGGCTGCCATCACGTGCTCCACAGTGAGCACACGGGCATCTCCATTCCCCAGGCTGGTTCCAAGATCGGTTCCGATCACGTGGTCGAGGTCCGCCGGTATTGCCGGATGGCCGTCCATGTCGGTCCGACGGAAGCGAATGCCCGTGCCGGCGGGAGCCGGCTTGAAGGTGAGCGTCGACTCGACGCCAGAGTGAATGCCCAGCCCGGAAAGGGAGATCTCCCCGTCCACAGTTCCCTGCATCAATTGGCTCATGCGTGCCCCGACATCTCGTCCCAGTTCGGCCTGCGTTTTCGACCGCCGGCTAATGTAACACGTGCCCGCGTCCCGGCGAGGGGATGGGTGCTCGGTCCGGTCACTTCCCTTCCCGGTCGGTGGGAGGGTGCATCGGCCCAGGGTCCCCGGCCTCCCGTTCATCTTCCACCGCCTCGAGCCGCGCTTCGAGCTCCCGGATGCGTCTGACCATCCCGGGAAGACGCATGACCTCCGCCATTCCGCGCAGGAACTTACGGTGATCTCGAGCCGGGTACCCGGATACCGTCGCGCCGGGCGGAATGTCACCGATCACCCCCGACTGTCCCGCCACCTTGGCTTCGCGACCCACCTCGATATGGCCGCCGAGACCGGCCTGGCCTCCGAGCACGGCGCCATCCCCGATCCGGGCGGACCCAGCTACCCCGACCTGGGCCACCAGAACCGCGGAACGCCCCACATGGACGTTGTGTCCCAGGTGCACGAGGTTGTCTACCTTCGTCCCCTCCTGGATCGTCGTCGTGCCGATCGAGCCGCGGTCCACACAGCTGTTCGCACCGATCTCCACGTCGTCCCCGATCTCGCACCCGCCTACCTGCGGCACCTTCACATGGCGTCCGTCATCGAAGACGTAGCCGAAGCCGTCCACTCCGAGTCGAACCCCCGCGTGCAGGATGACTCGCTCACCGATCCGGACCCCTGGATAGAGGACGGCGTGCGGGTGGAGGATTGAGCCATCCCCGACCGTGGCGCCTCGCCCCAGTACCACGTGCGGGCCGACCTGGACTCGGTCTCCGATCCGGACCTCATCCTCGAGCACCGCGTAGGGTCCAATCACCACCTCGGCGCCGAGTGTCACCCCACGCCCCAGAACCGCCGTGGGATGGATCGAAGGGGCTGCCTTTCGTTCGGGGTGAAATGCGGTGAGGAGCGAACGAAGCGCCGCGTGGGCGTCCGGAGACACGAGGCAGGGGCGATCGAGCTTGCCGAGCATGGGCAGGAGCTTCTCCGCGATGAGAAGCGCCCCGGCCGTGGAGTCGGGCAGTCGAGAAGCGTACCGGCGGTCGGCCAGAAATCCGAGTTGCGACGGTCCCGCCTCGTCGATGGGTGCGATCCCGGAAATGGTGAACTCCGGCTCCGTGGTCCAGCGGCCTCCGGTCAACTCGACGATGCGGAGCGCTGACAGTCCTTCCACACGTGCACCGCTGGGGTGGTCGGTCATGGGACGGCTCGGTTCGAGTGGCATTGAAAACGGGTCCGTCGCGCGCCGTGGAGATGGCGGGCGACGGACCCTGGGCCTGTCGGCTCGGGCCTTCGGATTATCGGTCGAAGCCCTCGCCGGACGCCTGCTCACGAAGGCGACGGATCACTTCGTCCGTGAGGTCGAGGTCCGGGTCTGCGGCGATGATGCTCCGGGCCGCTACGTCGAAGATCATTGTGTATTCGCCCTCCGATCGGATGTTCTCGATCGTCGTGGACATGCGGTCGAGGATCGGTTCGACGAGCTCGGCTCTCCGCTGCGCGGCTTCCGTTTCCAACTCGTCCATCCGAAGCTGGTACTCGCGTTCCCGGTCGCGGATCTCGCTCTCGCGAGCCTCACGCGCTTCGGACGAGAGCGCGCCCTGCTGCTGCTGGTACCGCGTGATCAGCTGTTCGAGCTCCTGCCCCATCCGCTCGATCTCCTGCTGGTACCGCTCCATATCCTGATTGAATTGTTGCTGCGCCTCACGAGCTCCGGGAGCCTCCTGGAGAATCGCTTCGGAGTCGATGTACGCGATCCGCGGCGAGGTCTGGGCCTCGAGCTCGTTGTGGATGCCCGCGATGGTGAGCAGGGCCAAGGTCAAGACGGTGGTCAAGCGCATGTGCATCGCTCCAGTCGATCGGCGGCCAATGTGTCTCTTCTCGATACCGGCAAGGGGCCGTGGCATCAGAACATGCCCTGATCGCCCATGGTGAAGTGGAACTTCCAGCCTCTCGGCTCTCGGTCGAACCCGTAGGCGAAATCGAGCCCGAGAGGACCGAATGGAGTCACGACTGTAGCCCCGATTCCCGCGCCGCGGAAGAGGCGGGAGGTATTGATCTCGTAAGGGCTCCGCCAGATGTTCCCTGCATCATAGAAGGCGGAGATCGACAGCATGTTGCTCAGTCGAACGGCGTACTCGGCAGACACCTTGAAATACGCGTCCCCGAGACGGTCCACATCCAGGATGTCACCGGATCCGCGGTCGAAGTATCCCTCGGGGGTGAGAGTGGTCTCGTCATAGCCGCGTAGCGGTTTTCCGAACTGAACGCCACCGAGCCAGAATCGATCGAATGGGAACCGTTCGGCATCGCCCATGATCACTCCCCCCTCCGCATGGAGTCCGAGGGAGAACGTGGTCGGTCTTCCGTCCGGGCCGCCTCCGCCCAACTGGCCCACAGGTACCCACCAACTCGTCTCCGCGGTCTGTTTCACGAAGCTTCCATCTCCTCCGAGCATGCCGCCGCTCACCTCGGTGTTGAGGCGCTGCTGTGAACCCACGGTCGGGAAGAGCGGATGATCGAGTGTCTGCCGACTGAGGCCGAGCAGAACCGTGCTCCGCGTACCGGTTGGCATGCCGAAGAGAGACGTGTCGTCCGCACCCGTGCGCAGCTCGAAGTCGGTTCGGGAGAGGGAGTAGCCGACGAAGAGCCGGGCCCAACGGGAGCCGGGAACGGGAAGCCCGAACCGGACCTCTCCACCCGTGCGCTTCCGCTGCCCGGTGGCGAACTGGAAGAAGCGGTCGCGCGAAGAGAAGAGGGAAACCGTGCCGCTCACCCGTGATTCGAAGAGAGCTGGATCCGAATAGGTCGTAGTGAAACTGTTCTGGTAGCGGCCGAAGTCCCACCGGACGCTACCCGACTTCGCCTGTCCGAACAGGTTCGGCTGGTCCCAACCCAGGAAGCCCGAAACCCCGGTCCCTCCTCCCATCGCAGTCCCGAAGTTGATCGATCCGGTCTGCTGCTCTTCCACCTCGAACGTGATGTCCACGTCTCCGGTTTCCGGATCGGGGTTGATCTGCGGGAACGGCATGGGCGTGTCGAAGAACCCGAGGCCCGAAATGGCCTGGTAGCTTCGGAGGAGGCGTTCTTCGCTGTAGACGTCGCCGGGCAGCATGACGATCTGCTCCCGGATCACCCGGTCGTGCGTGAAGTCGTTGCCGACGATGTCGATTCGGTTGACGTAGGCCGGCTGTCCTTCTTCGATCGCCCATGCCACGTTGACCACGGGCGAGCCGTCGTCGTCGGACGTCCGTTCGATGACCGGGTCGATGCGGGCGTAGAGGTATCCGGAGTTCCGGTACCGTTGCTCCACGGACTCGGCGGCGTTCTCGAACGCGATCCGATCGAAGACCGCGGAGTCGTCGATGCTCCCGCGCGAGAGGCCCAACGTTTGAAGAAGTCCGCCCTCCTCCCGCTGGTAGTAGGCTTCCAGTTCGGACGTGGGGAAGCGCCGGTTGCCTTCGATGCTGAACCCTGCGATCCGGTATTGAGGCCCTTCGTCTACCTCGACCTCGATGCGCGCCTTTCCCGTCTCCTCATCGATGATCAGGCTGTCCCCGAGAACCTGGAAGTCCAGGTACCCGCTGGCTGCGTAGAAAAGAGGCAAGCGGGAGTTCAGGTCCTCGTCGAACGCTTCGATGTCGTATGAACCGTCCCTGAACCAGAGAAACCCCTCCTGGCGGGTGCTCATCACCCCACGGAGGTCGCTGGAAGGGAACGCGCTGTTGCCGCGGAACACGACGTCCGCGACGGTGACGCGATGGCCTTCCGTCACGTCGAGAACGAGCGCGATCCGTCCCGGTTGATCGTCGATCGGCTCGAGCCTCTCCTCCACCTGGGCGAACGGAATTCCACGACGTGCCAGCTCATCCTTGATAAAGCGCTCGGCGCGGCGCACGCGTTCCGGGGAGTAGGGTTGGTTCGTGCGCAGGTCCACGGTATCGCGGACGGTTCGGGGGTTGAGACTCTCCAGTCCGCGGATGTCGATTCGCTGGATCACGTCCTGCTCCTCGACACGGAACGTCAGGATCACCGGCTCTCCTTCGCCTCCCGAAGCCTCCACCTGGACGTCCCGGAAAAGTCCAGTAGCCCAGAGGTTCTTGATCCCCCGCTGGATGTCCTGGAAGCTCATCCGGGTGCCGGCCTCGAGGCCGATGGTGCCGAGAATCGCCGCATCCTCGAGGGACACGGTACCCGCGACGCGCACCGAATCCACGACCACGCCTGCCGCGTCCTCCTCGGGGACCTGGGCGTCGAGCGGATGTGCCGCCGCCCAGAAGAGCAGGGCGGCCGCAGCAAGCGAGGCTGCCGCCCGCGCGACAGCCCCGCTTGAAGACTGCATTCGAATCATCAACTGTTTCATCACGTCTTTGTGGCCGAAGCCTCCCGCAGGGAGAGGGATTCGCCATCCGATTCGACCCCCACCTCGATCTCGGCCCCGGCTCCGAACTCGGCCAGGAGGATCTTCTCCGAAAGTGGGTCCTCGAGATAGCGCTGGATCGCGCGACGGAGAGGACGGGCACCGAACTTCTGGTCGTAACCCCGTTCCACGAGGAAGCTGGTGGCTTCCTCCGTCACCCGCAAAGTGAGCTCCTCCTCCGAGAGCCGTCCCCTGACCTCCTCGAGGAGGATGTGGACGATCTGACCGATCTGCTCCCGGTCGAGAGGATGGAAGACGATCGTATCGTCCACCCGGTTCAGGAACTCGGGGTTGAACGCACGCTCGATCTCTTCCTTCACCTTCTGACGCATCACCTCGTAGCTCGACTGGGCGTCACCCTGGTGGAATCCTAGCCCACCTCCCTTCGAGATGTCCCGTGCTCCGAGATTCGAGGTCATGATCAGGACCGTGTTCTTGAAGTCGATCACCCGGCCGTAGTTGTCGGTCAGGTGGCCTTCATCCAGGACCTGGAGGAGGATGTTGAAGACATCGGGGTGTGCCTTCTCGATCTCGTCGAGCAGCACGACCGAGTACGGTCTTCTGCGCACGGCCTTGGTCAGGGTTCCCGAATCCTCGTATCCGACGTAGCCCGGAGGTGCGCCGATCAGCCTGGAGACCGAGAATTTCTCCATGTACTCGCTCATGTCGACGCGGATCAAGGCATCCCGGTCCGCGAACAAGAACTCCGCGAGCGCACGAGCCAACTCGGTCTTTCCGACACCGGTCGGTCCACTGAAGATGAACGATCCGATCGGCCGGTTCGGGTCTTTCAGGCCGGCCCGACTCCGCCGAATCGCACGTGAGATGGCCTCGATCGCATCGTTCTGACCCACGATCCGCTTGTGTAGCTCGTCTTCCATGTGCACGAGACGGTCCGTCTCCGCCTGCCGGAGGCGGGTCACCGGGATACCCGTCCACCGGCTCACGATGAAGGCGACTTCCTCGGTCGAGATCTCAGGGCGGTGTTTCTTCCGCTCCTCCTCCCACTCGTCCTGCCGGGTTCGGATCTGCTGCTGCAACTCGCGCTCCTCGTCCCTGAGCTCGGCTGCACGCTCGAAGTCCTGGTCCCGGATCGCTCCCTCCTTCTTGTCTCCGATCGAGCTCAGGCTCTCCTTCAACTCCTCCATCTCCGGCGGAGGAACCTGACTCGCGATTCGCGCCCGTGCACCGGCCTCGTCGATCACGTCGATGGCCTTGTCCGGGAGGAACCGGTCCGTGATGTATCGGTCCGACAGCTTGGAGGCGGCGTCGAGAGCCTCGTCGGGGATCACCACGCGGTGGTGGTCCTCGTAGTGTGTTCTGAGTCCTTTCAGGATCTCCACCGCCTCGTCGACCGCGGGTGGGTCCACGATCACCGGCTGGAACCGGCGCTCGAGGGCTCCGTCCTTCTCGATGTACTTCCTGTACTCGTTGAGGGTCGAGGCTCCGATGCACTGAAGCTCCCCGCGCGCGAGCGCCGGCTTCAGCATGTTCGATGCATCGATCGCGCCCTCCGCCGCACCCGCGCCGACGAGGGTGTGAAGCTCGTCGATGAAGAGAATCACGTTCTTGTTCTGGGAGACCTCGGTCATGACGGCCTTCAGCCGTTCCTCGAACTGGCCTCGGTACTTCGTACCGGCGATCACGGCGGCCATGTCGAGCGCGAGGACCCGGTGGCCCTTCAACGCCTCCGTTACCTCACCCTTGGAAATGAGCTGGGCCAGCCCCTCGACGATCGCGGTCTTCCCCACTCCGGGCTCACCGATCAGAACCGGATTGTTCTTCTTCCGGCGGCAGAGAATCTCGATCACTCGCTCGATTTCGCTCGTTCGTCCCACCGTCGGATCGAGCTTGTCGTCGCGGGCCAACTCCGTCAGGTCCCGGCAAAAGTGATCGAGGGCAGGCGTCTTCGACTTCTTCTCGCCCTTTCCGGGAGACGGACTCGAAGGGGCCCCACCGATTCCGGCGGGCTCTGAGGGGTTCACCTCGGAGCCGAGAACCTTCAGGGTCTCCGTCCGCGCGTCGTCCAGGCTGATTCCCATCGAGTTCAGCACCTGTGCGGCGATTCCCTTCTCCTCCCGGAGCAGGCCCAGGAGGAGGTGTTCGGTGCCCACATAGGAGTGATTGAGCTCGCGAGCTTCCGCCATTGCGAACTCGAGCACTTTCTTGGCGCGCGACGTATACGGCAACTCGCCGAGCGCGATGGTCGCCTTCCCCTTCTTGACGGACTCCTCGATCCGCTCGTGTACCTGGTCGAGGTCCGCATTGAGGTTGGTGAGGACGGCCGCAGCCACCCCCTCTCCCTCCCGGATCAGGCCCAGAAGAATATGCTCCGTCCCCACGTAATCGTGCTGGAGGCGGATGGCTTCGTCTCTCGCCATGGCGAGGACTTTTCGCACTCGGTCCGTGAAGTTGTAGTTCATCTCCTCACTCTACGGGCGTACGGGCGGTTCAACCGCCCGAGTGTTCCGGGGGATCGTCCTCCGAAGGGTCCACGTCGGGGTTGATCACCCCTTCGGTGGCAAGAATCCTGCGAACATAGGCGGCTCGGTGGGTGTCGCACTCCGCAGCGGGAAGCTCTCGACCGGCCGCCTCTTCAAGGTGAGCGGTTTGCGTGAAGATCATCACCTTGTTGAGGGAGTATACACGGAGACCAGGGAGGAGTTTCAAGCTCGCGCCGAGCCTCACGCCACTCATGAGGTTCATCAACTCCTCGAAGGATAGGGACCGGGCGTGGCGAAGTAAACCGTACGCCCGCCATATCTTATCCTCCGTGACACCGGCTGCGTCGCGCAGGAGGACCTGTCTGGCCTGCATCTCGTAGGTGATGACCTGTCGAACGATCTTGTCCAGGTGGTCGACGAGGTCTTCCTCACTCTTCCCGAGCGTGGTCTGGTTCGAGAGCTGGAAGAAGTTTCCGACCACTTCGGAGCCCTCACCATAGAGGCCTCTGAAGGTCAGCCCCACCTGACTCAGCCCCTGGAGGACCTTCCCGATCTCCTTCGTAAGCACCAGCGCGGGCAGATGCACGAGGACCGAGGCCCTCAGTCCCGTACCGACGTTCGTGGGGCAGCTCGTGAGAAAGCCGAACTCGTGGTGATACGCGTAGGGAAGCTCCCGGCCGAGTTCCTCGTCGAGAGAGTCCAGCCTCGCCCACGCTTCCTGGAGCCTGAGCCCCGAGAGGAGGGTCTGGAGGCGAAGGTGGTCCTCCTCGTTCACCATCACGGAAATCGGGTCCCGGTGCGAGAGGACGACCGCCGTCCCAACCTGAGGTCCGTCCCCGTTCTCGCCCACCAGGTCGCGTGAGACGAGTCGGCGCTCCAGTAGGATCCTCCGCACCCGAAGAGGGACCTCGTGGAGCTCTCGCGTCGTCGTTTCATTCAGGGCGGGCACCTTGCCGCCGAGATCCTCGATGCGGTGGAGGACGGCCTTTCGGTCGTTCACGCGGGCGCGTGGCCCGAAGGCGTGGCCCTGGAGGTTCCGGGCGAGGCGGGCACGGGTCGAGAGGACGACATCGGAGTGATCGCCACTCGCATCCAGCCAACCCAGGCCGAAGTCCGGGATCGTTCGAAGCTCGTCCATCAGGCGCCTTCGCCCGCCGGCTCCATGGATCGGATCTGATCCCGAAGCTTGGCGGCTCGTTCGAAGTCCTCGTTGTCGACCGCCCGCCGAAGCTTTCTCCTGAGCCCCGCGAGGCGTTTGTCTCGCTCGCTCTGGGTCGGATCGGGCGGCAGGTAGACCTTGCCGACGTGCTGGGTGCTTCCGTGGATGCGCCGCAAAAGACCCCGGAGGTGGGGCTCGAAGGAGGCGTAGCAGTGCGGGCAGCCCAGTCTTCCGGATTCCCTGAAGTCGGAGAAGGTGAGCTGACAGAACGAGCAGGAGTCGCTTCGGACGACTTCGGAAATCGAGGCCCCCCCCTCCTCGCCCATCTGGGCGAGAAAATCGGAGAGCGGAGTGGTCTCCGCCGAACCACCGGTGTCGAGTCCCCGGGCCGCAGCGCACCGCTCGCAGAGGTGCACGGTCTTGGTTTCGTCGTTCACGATCTGGGTCAGATGGATGACTGCCTTCCCTGACCCGCATTCGTCGCACATCATGGCACCCTCTGTCACGCGTCGTCTGAGGGACGAAGAACCCCATCCGCAAGGTGCAGGGTTCGATCCGCCCTGTCTGCGAGCTCCAGGTTGTGCGTCACGAGAACCATGGTGAGTTCTCGCTCCTCCCGAAGCTCGAAGAGGAGGTCGTGGAGCTCGTCACTCGTCCGTCGATCCAGGTTCCCGGAAGGTTCATCTGCCAGCAGGACCGTGGGGTGGTTTGCGAGCGCTCGCGCGACCGCGACCCGCTGCTGCTCCCCACCGGAGAGCTGCCACGGCTTGTGGTTCAGCCGAGGCGCCAGTCCTACGGCTTCAAGGAGCCGTCTGGCACGTTCGTTTGCCTCCTCCGGATCCGCGCCTCCAATCAGCGCCGGCACCGCCACGTTTTCCAGCGCGGTGAACTCCCGGAGGAGGTGATGAAACTGAAAGACGAAGCCCACGTGCTGGTTGCGGACGCGAGCCATCTGACCTGAACCGAGCCCCGAGAGGTCGGCGCCCCCGACTCGCACTATCCCCGAGGTTGGACGATCGAGGCCTCCGAGCACGTGAAGAAGAGTGGATTTTCCAGTTCCGCTTTGCCCGACGACCGCCACTACTTCTCCGTGTTCGACGCCTACGTTTACACCCTCGAGTACCCGGAGTTCACTCCCGTCTCCGAGGCGGAAGGAGCGGCACAGATCGACCGCTTCCAGGGCAGTCGGCCTCGCGCCGAGATCGGCGGCCGCCGTTCTGGTCCGGCTCTCCTCCGGCCGCGCATCACTCATGGCGAATTGCTTCGACCGGCTGGAGGCGAGAAGCCTGCAACGCCGGATAGATGGTCGCGAGGAGCGAGATCAAGAGGCTCACGCAGACGATCAGGACCACGTCACGGGGATTCACCGAAATGGGAAGTCGATCGATGAAGTAGATGTCGGGTGGAATGGTGATGAGCTCGAAGCGGTCCAGCGCCCATGCGAGCCCGAGCCCGAAGAGCACGCCAAGCGCCGTCCCGATCGCGCCGATCGATAGCCCCTGGAGGACAAAGATCCGGAGCACCTGGCGGTCCGTCATGCCCATCGACTTCAGGATTCCGATCTCCCGGGTGCGGTCCACCACGACCATCACGAGTGTGCTCACGATGTTGAAGGCCGCGACCAACACGATCAGGGAAAGGATCAAGCCCATCGCCAGCTTCTCGAGCTGGAGCGCGGAGAAGAGGGACTGGTGCGTCGTGATCCAGCTTTCGACAAAGTAGGGAAACCCAACCCGTTCCCGGATCGTGCGCCCGACTGCAGTCGCATCCCACGGATCGACGATCCGAACCCCGAGCCCGGAGACCTGATCGGCCTCTTCCACGCCCAAAAGCCCCTGCACCACATCCAGGGGGGCGTACATGTTCGAGAGGTCGTACTCGTACATCCCCGTCGTGAAGGTCCCGGTCACCTCGAACTGACGGAGAGCGGGTCGGAGACTTCCGAATGGATCGGTGCGAATGTTCTCAAGGGAGACGGTGAGCACCGTATCCCCGGGCATGGCCTGAATCCTCTCGGCGAGCCGGCTCCCCAGGATCAGTGGAGGAAGCCCCGAGGCCGTGGGCTGAAGGGAGTGAACCCCCTCCTGGATCTCCCGCTCCATCTCCGTGACCGCCTCGGTGGCATTGAGGTCGACTTCCACCCCGTACAGGTCCGCCGCCTGGGCGTACTCCTCGTCGCGAAGGATTGCCACCTTGGTGAGGATGAACGGTGCGGCGGCCACGACCTCATCCACCTCGCGGACCTCCTCCATGACGCTCTGCCACTCACTCATTCGCAGGGCCGGGCCGTACTCGAGGACCAGCACGTGCGGAGTGGAGCCGAGAATCTTTCCGTGGAGCTCGGTCTGCATCCCGTTCATCACGCCGAGGACCACGATCAGGGCGGTAACGCCGACCGTGATCCCGCCCAGGGCGATCCACGTGATGAAGGAGAGGAGCCGTCCCTTTTTCCTGGACGCCAGATAACGTCGGGCGATGAACCATTCCAACCGCTTCATCGTCGAAGTCCCCTCGTCACTCGCCTCGCCCTCACTCCGGACGAAGGATCGGGAAGAGGATGACTTCGCGGATCGTCGGCTGATCGGTGAGGATCATGACGAGGCGGTCCACTCCGATTCCGACACCCCCGGTGGGAGGCATCCCGTATTCCATCGCCTGGAGGTAGTCCTCGTCAATCGGGTGGGATTCGTCGTCGCCCGCCCCTGCCAGTCGAACCTGATCTTCAAAGCGGGCCCTCTGGTCGAGCGGGTCGTTCAGCTCCGAGAACGCATTCGCCACTTCCTGGCCGGCGACGAAGAGTTCGAATCGTTCCGTGAGCTTCGGCTGGCCCCGCTTGGGCTTCGCAAGCGGGCTGAGCTCCCGGGGGTAGTCCACGACGAACGTCGGCTGCACCAGGTCGCCTTGCACCAGTGCGTCGAAGAGCTTGTCCAGGAGCTTTCCCCTTCCCGCCCCTTTGAGGTCGGGTATGCCGAGGGATTCCGCCCGGTTCCGCAGGTCGGCATCGGTGAGGTCGTCCAGCGCCGCGCCCAGCTCGCCCTCCAGCGCTTCTACGAACGGAAGACGTCGGAATGGAGGCTTGAATGCGATTTCGTCCCCCTGGAAGGTCACGGTGGCCGACCCCGTCGCCTCCGTCGCCACCCGCTCGAGCAGGGCCTCCACGACCTCCATCATGTCCTCGTAGTCGGCGAAGGCTTCGTAGAACTCGAGCATCGTGAACTCGGGGTTGTGAAATCGGTCGATCCCTTCGTTCCGGAAATCCTTCCCGATCTCATACACCCGCTCCAGACCGCCCACGATGAGTCGCTTGAGGTAGAGCTCGTCCGCGATCCGGAGATAGAGGTCCGTTCCAAGCGCGTTGTGACGGGTGACGAACGGGCGCGCCGCCGCCCCTCCGTAGATCGGCTGGAGCACCGGGGTCTCGACCTCCAGGTACCCTCGTTCGTCCAGGAACGCCCGGAGTTCGGCCACGATCCGGGCTCGAACCCGGAAGAGGTCCCGGATCTCATCGTGGACTGCGAGGTCCGCATATCGCTGACGGTACCGGCTCTGCCGGTCCTGGAATCCGGAGTGGACCCTCGTCTCTCCGGTCTCCGGGTCCACCTCCTCCTTGGCGAGGGGGAGAGGGCGGAGCGACTTCGCGAGCATTTCCCACGTCTCGGCCTGGACCGTGACTTCCCCTGTCCGGGTCCGGAAGAGTGTCCCCTCCACGCCGATCCAGTCGCCGAGGTCGACGAGGTCCAGGTGCTCGTAGGGTTCGGGCCCGAGCACGTTCAGCCGGAGGTAGATCTGGATGCGCCCTTCCCCGTCCTGCACATGTGCGAAGGAACTCTTTCCGTGCCCTCGGAAGCTGACCATCCGTCCCGCGATCCGGACCCGCGATCCGGGCTGACCGTCGGAAAGGGACTCCTCCTCCTGCTCGAAGAGCGCCAGCGCCTCCGCGGAGGTGTGGGTTCGATCAAAACCGTAGGAGAATGGGACGATATCCTTCCGCTCGAGTGCCTCGAGCTTTTCCCTACGGGTTCGTAGTAGCTGACTCGTCGTTGCTTCTTCCATCCTGTCTCGTCCGGTTCAGGCAGCCGTTTGGGCGCCGAACTGCTTGAGGTATGCCTCGATGAAGGGATCCAGGTCCCCGTCCATCACCCGTTGGACATCAGAGACCTTCAGGTCGGTCCGGTGGTCCGAGACCATCGTGTAGGGTTGAAAGACATACGATCGGATCTGACTTCCCCACGCGATCTCCTTCTTGGTTGCTTCGACCTCGGCCTGTTCCTTCTCCTGCTCCTCGAGCGCCCGCTCGTACAGAGCCGCCCGCAGCATCTTCATCGCAGTTGCCTTGTTCTTGTGCTGCGACCGTTCCTGCTGGCAGGAGACGGCGATCCCAGTCGGCAAGTGGGTGATTCGGATCGCCGAATCCGTCTTGTTCACGTGCTGACCTCCCTTCCCGGAGGCGCGGAACGTGTCGATCCGGAGCTCGCCCTCGTCGATCTCGATCTCGATCTCGTCCTCTACGACTGGATAGACGAAGACGCTGGCGAAGGAAGTGTGGCGTCTGGATTGGGCATCGAAGGGGGAGATCCGAACGAGCCGGTGGACCCCCTTCTCCGCTTTCAGGAATCCGTAGGCGGATTCGCCCACGATCTCCAGGCTGGCTCCGCGAACGCCGGCCTCCTCCCCCTCCTGGATGTCGAGAGGCCGGACCTGGAAGTCGTGTCGCTCCGCCCACCGGGTATACATTCGGAGCAGCATCTCCGCCCAGTCCTGGGACTCCGTGCCCCCGGCCCCGGCATGAATCGTGAGGATTGCCTCTCGGTGGTCACTCTCTCCCTGGAGCATTGTGCGGACCTCCAGGCTCTCGAGCTCGGCCTGGAGCGACTCCAGCTCGCGGCTCCAATCCGCCTCGAGCTCCGGATCGGGCTCGCTTTTGAGCAGGGCGCCCAGCTCCTCGAGCTCCTCGCCCTTTGCAGCGAGGTCTCTCCACGGTTCGGTCCAGCCCTTCAGTCGGTTCGCCTCGTCGATGACTTCCCTCGCTTGATCGGGGGCGTCCCAAAAGCCGGGACGGGTCATCTCCTCCTCGAGTTCAGCGACTCGTCGTTCGCGGTCATCGAGGTCAAAGAAACCCCCGTAGCTCGCGGATCCGCTCACGGCACCGGCGCACACTTTCGATCTGATCGTTGGTCATCTTCGTCATGGATGAGGATGGATGTGCTGAAAGGAGGAAGGGTCGCCCAGCCGAGGCGACCCCTCCAGCCCGTACCCAAGACCCTTGGGAGGCCCAGAAGATCCATTTTCCGGGCCCATGGGTCTGGAGAAGGGGGAGCGGGCGGATCCGACAGTCCGGTGAGTGGCAGGTGCGGGCGGGGCGGCGTCAGTAGATTCGTCGCCCTCGAGCGAGGATCTCGTTCAGCGCGTCCTGGAAGTAACGGGTGGATTGCGCGAGTTCCGGACCCACCTGGGCTGCGTATTCCTCCCACGACTTCCTTACCTCCTCCTCGAACTCCTCCTCGAGGGAGCCTTCGGCGATCGCCTGCGCATGCTTTTCCGGATGGTATGTGATGATATCGGAGGCCAGAACCCGCGCCAGTCGGCGGGCTCGCTCATGAGGGTCACGGTTGCCGAAGGGAGAGGAAGCGGGGGCTCGCCCTCCCTCCTCCGAGGGTGGCGGGCCCCGGGTCTCCTCCACCTGCTCCTCGACGAACGTTTGGCGGTCGACCGAGGTCAGGTCTTCGAACGGACTCCATTCCGCACCCCCCGGGGAACCCTCGTCGAGTGGCGGCTCACCGCTTTCACGTCTCTCCGTGACCTCCTCCGCGTCGACCGCCGTCTCCGGCCCGGCCGGAGCTGGTTCCGGATCGACTTCTTCCAGCATCGGTGCGGGAAGCGAGTGCTCGACGAAGAATACGCGCCAGCATGCGCTGCAGATCGCGTGAAGCCCTTGCGCAGGGACTTTCTCGGGATCGACCGGGAAGTGGGACTCGCAGGTCGGGCACGAAACGGAGATCGGCGAAGTCGTGGTCACGGTCTCACGGCGGGTTTCGGGGTGATCCTGAATCGCGCAGCGGGCTTGCGCGAAGCTGAGGTGGATAAAATCAAGGCGAACCTACTGGAGGAGAGCCCGGGGTGTCCACCTCCCGTCGATCCACCACGTACACGGATCCGAGGAGAGTCTTCGCATAGGTCTTCATTTCCCCCGCGAGCTCGCTCACCTGTGCGGTGTGGGTGAAGGCCTGGAACTGATTCGTCACCACACCGATGGACAATGTCATCAGAGGGGTTCGATGCACGCTTCCCCGGCGATCCTTCCCGAGGAAGTATCCCGCTCTTCGATCCTCCTCCGAGTACTGGTAGGGAATGAGCTCGTCGAACAGCTCGATGATCTCATCACAGACGGATTCCATGTTCTCCAGGGGGAGGGTGAAGAGGAAGTCGTCTCCCCCGATATGCCCCACGAACCCGCCGGGTGCAAGCGCTCGCACCAGGTCCCTCAGAATCCAGGACACGAGGAGGATGACGCTGTCCCCATGGGCGTATCCGTACCGATCGTTGAACTCCTTGAAATGGTCCAGGTCCGCATAGCAGGCGGCAAACTGTCCGCCCGCCTCGATCCGGCGAGCCAGGTCACGCTCGATCTGGACCGTGCCTGGCAGGTGAGTCGTCGGGTGCACGCTCACGTCCCGGATCGCTCGCCGGAGGAGAAGGTCCATCCGGAGGAGCCGTTCCTTCACCGAGGAGGCGGCGGGAATGACTTCGTCTGCTCCTGCCTCGAGCCCTCGCGTGGCCAACTCCCGGTGTTCGCCACCGATGAGCATCACTACGGGGACGATGGCGGTGAAATGATCCGACTTGAGTTGGGAGCAGAGAGCGAGAGCGGTCTCCGCATCCTCCTCCGCATCGAGGATGAGACAGGCAGGAAAGGATCGATTCACCGCTTCGAGGACGTCCTTGGCCCTGCTCAGGGTCATCGCACGGAGGTCGTGGCTCGCCGCGAAGGCGGACACGAAGTCCGGCAGGGAGGAGGTGTCCCCCCCGAAGTAGAGAAGGGTCTTGCCCGATACCATGCTCATGCCTTGGAAGTTCACGGAGAGTGTGGGCTGAGGGTACCGTCCAGGGGAGTCGGTGTCAAACCTCCTGAGGGCCTCAGTGCGCCCCTCCTTCGAGCATGAGAAAATCGATCTGACGCTCCTCCTTGTCGACCCGTGCCACCTGCACCTTCATACGGTCTCCCACGCGAAACACCCGCTTTCGTCTCTCACCCACGAGACGGTACCCGTTCTGGTCGAAGATGTAGTAGTCGTCCTCCAGGGAGCTCACGTGTACGAGGCCCTCGACGAAGAAGTCGTCCAGCAAGACGAAGAAGCCGAAAGCGGTGACCCCCGAGATCGTGCCCCCGAACTCGTCGCCCAGGTGGCGTTCCATGAACTCGATCTTCTTGAGCTCGACGCTGTCCCGCTCGGCTCGCTGGGCTACGCGCTCACGCTCGCTGCTGATCTCGGCTGCTGTTTCGAGCCATTCGCCTCCCCAGTCCTCGGGGATCTTTCGCCCCTCCACGAACGCCCGCACGACCACACGATGCACCACGAGGTCCGGGTACCGTCGGATCGGTGAGGTGAAGTGGGTATACCAGGGCGCGGCCAGCCCGAAGTGCCCGGCATGACTCTCCGAGTAGCGCGCGCGGTTCATGGACCGGAGGATCGCGGTCGAGACGAGCGTCTCCTCCGGCGCGTTCCGGACCCGAGCGAGCACCTTTCCGAGGTCCTTCGCTCCGATCTTCTTCTTCGGGAGCGAATGACCGAGTGTGGCCAGGAAGTCGCGAAGGTCTTCCATCCGGTCCTGAAGCGGAGGTTCGTGGATGCGGTACAGGACCGGCAGCTTCTCATCGAGGGCGCGCTTGGCCACGATCTCGTTCGCAAGGAGCATCGCATCTTCGACGAGGCGGTGGCTGTCGACCTGAACCACCTTCTGGATGTCCAGCGGCGATCCGTCCGCCGCGAGCTCCACCCTGGCTTCCGGGAGATCGAAGTCGAGCGACCCCCGCTCTTCACGTAGAGTTCGGAGGGCATTCGTGAGTCGTCGGAGCTGGAGGAGAACGCGATCCAATTCGGGCTCCACACTCTCCTTTCCCTCCAGAACCCCCTGCACCTGCTCATAGTGTAGTCGATGCCGGCTCCGGATCACGGTGCGTTCGAACCTGTGGCTTCGGACCCGGCCCTGGTCGTCGAGCACCGCAAAGAGGGAGACGGCGAAACGATCCTCGTCCGGCCGCAATGAACAGCGGTCCGACGAGAGCACGTGAGGGAGCATCGGGACGACTTGATCGACGAGGTACACGCTCGTGCCTCGGTGCAGAGCCTCGGCATCGACGGGCGAGCCTCGCCTCACGAAATGGGAGACGTCCGCGATGTGGATGCCAATCTCCCAGAGCCCCTCACCGGCCGGCTGGAGGGAAAGGGCGTCGTCGTGGTCTCGCGCATCGTGCGGGTCGATGGTGAAGACGTCCAGGTCGCGGCGGTCGGTCCTCTCCTCCCGCCCCTCCTCGTCGAGCGTGCGGACAGCCTCCTGAGCGGCCCGTTCCACCTCCGGGGGGAACTCCTTCGGGAGCCCGTGCCCGTGAAGGATCGCGAGCACGTCCACTCCCGGATCCGAGATTGGGCCGAGGACATGCTCCACTTCACCCACCGGGTTCATTTTGCTCGACCCGTACGAAGTGATCCGAACGACGACCACCTCGCCCGTGCGTGCTCCTCCTTCCGAGCCCGCGGGGACGAACACCTCGCGGGGGATCCGCCGATCCTGCGGGTGGACGACGCCGAACCGGTCTCCTTTTCGGAAGGTGCCGACCACGGTGGGTCGAGCACGTTCGAGGATCTTCACCACGCTTCCCACCGGGTTCTTTCCGCGGGGTCGAGACTCGATGCGAGCCGCGACCCGGTCGCCGTCCATGGCGGAGTCCATGGCGGCGGCAGGAATGAAGACGTCGGTCCCTCCCTTCTCATCCGGGCTCAGGAAGGCATCTTCCCGTCGGGTCACCCGAAGACGGCCGACGACGAGGCTCAACTTTCGCGGCAAGGCGTACCGGTTTCCCTTCACGCGATAGAGGTCCCCCGCGTGCACGAGATCCCGGAGCCGCTTCCTGAAGTCCCGGTAGTCGCGGTTGTCGACGGAGAGCGCTCGAGCCAACTCCTTGGCCTTGAGCGGGCCGCGCCCGGATTCTTCGAGCGCCTGCTTGAGCTGTTCCGCGGAGGGGAGGTCGGATTGCGTCATATCGAAGAACGAATTCGGTGGGGAGAAGGGGGCCTCGGCACGACGAGGCCGGGCCGCGTCGTTGGATCCTGCTTCCTTCGGTGAATCAGAACGAAATGCCCAATGTCACGTGGACCGGCTCGGACGCCGCAGCCAGGTTCGTCCGTGCCAGGGAGCGGGCCATCCCGAGCTCGAAGCGCTCGTATCGCACTCCGAAACCGAGGGCCGCAGCGTCCGTTTGGGTCGTCCCTCCGAGGATGTAGCCACCTCGCAGGAACACCCGGTCATCCTCTCCGACCCGGAGTTCGGAACCCATGTAGAGGGACGGGTCCCCTCTGTCTCCGTTCCAGCGCTCTTCCATTTCCACCATGATGGAGAACCCCAGGTCCTCGTCCGGAAGGAACTGCTCGAGGAGGTCATATGCGACCGAAACGCGCACCCGAGTGGGGAGCGGGTCGGCTCTCTCTGCATTGACAACCTGCAGCCGCGGCCCAAGGTGCGCCACCATCGCGCCAAACCGGAGGGGGACACTCCGAACCGGGATGAACTGCCCGCCGAGGTCGACTGCAAAGGTGGAGGCGGCCATGCTCGCTTCCGGACACTGTCCGCGGCAACTCAGCCCGAACCGGACATACTTGATGTTCGCTCCGAGATCGATCTGCGCGGAGAGACGGGTGGCGACCGAGAGGATCGCCTGGTGGCTCCGGACGCTCACCGAGCCCATCACGTTCCCCTGCCCGTCCGTCAGGTCCTGGCTTCCCACATCGAGCAGTTGGTACGAGAGGCCCAGCGTTCCGAGAGCCGGCCGAGCGATGAGTGCGGAAACAGCCGTGGCATCGCCCACGAGGTGGTCACCGCGGTACACGAGAACGCGCGTGCTCGCGAGGCCCCCGAGCCCTGCAGGATTCCAGAACGCGGCTTCCTGCGTGGAACGGGCGGTCATGGCTCGACCGACTCCGACCGCCTGGGCGCCCACCGGAAGAAGGAGAAAGAGGGCCCCTTCGTCCGCCGGACCCTCCCCGACCTCCGTGGTCATCGGCAGCGACTCCGGGGGGTGAGGCGCCTCCTGAGCCCACCCGTGGACGGGGAGGGTGAGGAGGATGACGATGAGCATCAGCCCGCTACGTTCCCTTTGCACTCGTCTCTTCATGATCCTCCGGGACGCGGAAGCCGAGCCGGCGAAGCTCCTTCCTTCTGCGGCGCCAGTGCGGAAGAACCTTGACCCACAGGTCCAGATACACCGGTTCTCCGAGAAACTCCTCGATTTTCTTCCGGGCCTCGACCCCCAGGGACCGGATGGCTGCACCCTTGTCTCCGATCAGGATCCCCCGCTGCGAGCGCCGCTCCACATACAGGGTTACCTGAATGTACGTCCGCTTCCCCCCTTCGCGGAACTCTTCGACTCGGGAAATCGTGGAATAGGGGATCTCCTCGCGGTATTGTTCGAACACGGTTTCCCGGACCAGCTCGGCGACGAAGAAGCGGACCGGGTCCGTGGCGATCTCATCCGGAGGAAAGAGAAAAGGCCCGACCGGAATCCGGTCGCCCACGTCCTCGATGAGCGAGTCCACTCCGTCCCCCGTCAGCGCGGAGATCCGTCGGATCTGGGCACGGGGGAAGGCTTCGCGAGCCCAGCGCTCCTCGGTTTCGACCGCGGTCCCTTCGGCCTGATCCGTTTTGTTCACCGCCACCAGGAGGGGCCGCGAGCCCCCTCCCAGGAGCCCCTCCAGCACGTCGCGTTCATCCGTCGCGAGAGGACGGGTGGCGTCGAGGAGGAGGAGGTGGACATCTGCGTCTTCGATCGCCTGCTCTGCCTCGTGGAGCATGGCCCTCTGAAAGATTCCCTCCACCCGCAGTATGCCCGGAGTGTCTACGAAGACGATCTGCACCCGCTCCGTGGTGAGGATTCCAGTGACTCTCCGCCATGTCGTCTGAGGTTTCGGCGTGACGATGCTCAGGTGGGTGCCCAATGCAGCGTTCAGGAGCGTGGACTTACCGGCGTTGGGCCGCCCGATGAGTGCTACGTAGCCACATCGAGTGTCGCTCGGGTCGTCGGCGTCGGATGTCTTCGGATCGGGAAGCATCCGGGAGTATAGCCGCCGCGTCGCCCCCTCGGGAGGGGAGCCGGTCTCGTCCTCAGGTTTCCGGCCCGCCTCCGCCGTCCTTCCCCTCTGGGAAGTAGCTCACCGAGTCCAGGGTGGCTCCGGCGGCTCTGGCGTGGTCGATCAGAAATTCCACACGGTCGACCGCTGGAGTCCGAACGATGATCGGAATCCAGGCCCGGTATCCAAGAACTCTTGGCGAAGGTGGAGGCCGTCGTCCGGTGGGCACGCGCGGACGCTCCAGGATTTCCACCACCTCCGCACCGCCGAGCTCGAGCTGGAGCAGGTCCACGCCGCTCTGCCTCAGGGAAGCGAGGGTGGTCCGCGCGTTGAGCTCCGCGGCGCTGCGTGCGGCCGCGGCGTTCCGCGCCGTCCCTTCCGCAAGGAAACGGAGGTGAGCCACCTTCGCAGTGTCTCCTCCGGAGAAGACCCAATCCGAGGTGCCGCCTCCCGGCCACACCCCACCTTTAGAAGCCGATGCCGGTGGCTCCCCCGACAACGGTGCGATGGTGAAGGCGCTCCCGAGCAGGAAGACGGCGTAGAGCCGAACCCCGTCGAATCGGGACCTTCTGTGCAGTAAGGCTATAGCTGTGAAAATCATGGCATCAAATCTGTTAGGACCATGTACATAATGCATCACGCGAATCACGTCTCTTCCCCCCCCGACCCCGAGCCCTGAGGGTGTGGATGGAGGTGGGGGGATCGGGGGAGAGGGGATGGGGGGCAAGAACCGTGCACAAAAAAAAGAGCACCCCCAGGCCGGGGGTGTGCCCCGGTGGG
>SKKN01000053.1 GCA_007121455.1 Gemmatimonadota bacterium
AGGTCGACGTGCCGCCGGGTGATCTCCCACGAGCGCCGGCTCTTTCCCGTGACGAGGCCCAGGGGAAGCTCCCGGGCGCGGAGCTCCCGCAGAAGCTCGGGCACGCCCTCGTAGATCCCCTCGAAGTGGGTCGGGTGAAGCTCCTCGTAGAACCGGTAGAAGGCCTCGAGGCAGGGGCCGCCGTGCTCCGGGCCCGCCACCTCACGGAGGAACCGGATCTCGGCGCGGGGCCTGAGCTCGATGATCTCCTCCTCGGTGAGGAAGCGGCCCACGTAGGGCTCGAGCGCACGCGCGAAGGCCTGGACGTAGAGGCGCCGGGTGGCGATGAGGGTGCCGTCCAGATCGAAGAGAATCGCCTTCAGGGACAGGGTTCAGCTCCAGATGTCGAAGGGGTCGGCCGTCCGGTCGTCCGCGTCGCCCTCGTCCTCGTCGGGCGCGCGGGAGCCCGGGGCTCCGGCCCCGAGGTACCCGGCCAGCGCCCGGCTGAGTTCCCTCGTGAGCTCCTCGTCCTGCTTCATCCGCGCGTAGCTCATCGCCTTTGTGCTTGCTCCGATCGCCCAAACAGACAATGCCCTTGGCGCAAGTGCTTTCGGCGCCCGGCTACACTCTCAAAGATCCCCATGCTCGCAACCAGCTGTTCACTCTTGGACTTCCAACGGGGCAGTTTTGATCTCCGGAGAAAAGTGTTGACACAAGAGATATGCCATACTATTAGTCAATTTCTGCCCCCGTGCCTCATGGAGGTGAGGAATGATGGACCGTCTAACCCCCCCCCCCTTGTAGCAGCCCTGCTGGTCCTCGCCGGGTGTGACCCCGAGCGTCCCACCCCGGTCACCCCCGACGACGCCACGGTCGATCTGGCTCCCGGTGCCGGGGTCACCTGGAGGGATGTGATGGTCCCGCCCCACTCCATCGACGCCCTCTTCCTGGAGGTGAACAGGGAAGTCCCGGGATTTGCGGGCATGGTCATCGAGGACGGCCGTCCTACGATCTTCACGACCGATCCGGATGCGTTGGACGCGGCGCGTCGGTCTCTCGGCCCGCTCCTCGAGACGCGCCAACTGGCCGCGGTCGAACCGAACCGGCGTGCCGCCGATTATGAGTGGGTGGAGTTGGCCGTGTGGCGGGCGGGACTCCGCACTGTTCTGAGGCACGACGATGTCGTGTGGCTGGATACGAACGAAGCTTTGAACCGAGTCGACATCGGGGTGCTATCCGGGTTCGACGAGGCTCGGCTCACCGACGATTTGGCTACCCGGGGGGTGCCCAGGGACGCGGTGGTCTTCACAGTGACTGAGCCCACGGAGAGCCTGAACGACCTCACCGACCGGGTTCGACCCGCTACGGGTGGCCTGAGAGTGAATGACGATCCCTTCGAACACTGCAGTTTGGGAGTGAATGTCGCAGTGGGGAACGCCCGAATGTTTCTCACGGCCTCCCACTGCACGGATGCTCTGGCGCAGCTCACCGGAACCTCGTTCTACCAGTCAACCTTGAACCACTCGGGGCACTTCATCGGGACGGAGGTTACGGATCCCTCTGGGTTTACGACCCAGCACCCCGACTGCGACGACGCGTATGTGTCCCCGCCCCCATCACCGGACGACCGGTGTCGCTGGAGCGACGTAGCCCGCATCGCGTACGAGGACAGCGTGGCGTCGACGCATGGCGAGGTCGCCCAGACGGCGAGCGCGGACCGATGGAATGGGTCGACGACGATCGTGGGGGCGTTCGAGATCACGGGGAAGGAGTATACCGTCGTAGTAGGCGACACGGTGCACAAGGTGGGAGCGACCACCGGATGGACCTACGGAGACGTGGACCAGACCTGCGCGGATCGAAGGCACCCCGACAATTCCAACGTTATCATGGTTTGCGATCACGGAGTAAATGCGGGTGCATACTTCGGGGACAGCGGCTCCGCGGTGTTCACACGCTTGAGCGGAGTCGACATTGAACTCGCCGGCATTCTCTGGGGCGGAGAGCCGCCCGACACGGTTTCCGGCGCCCGCTTCATCTTCAGTTCGATCGGCGACATTGAGTTCGATTTCGGCGCGGCTATGGATGTACTCCCGGCGGACCCCCTCTCGCCCTCCATCGTGGGACCGCTAGAGGTCCCTCCCCAGTCGAACTGCACCTGGCAGGCGTTCGCAGGCGGCGGGTTGTCCCCATGGAGCTACACGTGGTCTGGAGCCCTCTCCGGTTCTGGTGTCGGGACTGGAACGACGAACTGGATCTCCGGAACGTTGAGCGAGTCGGATTGGCTGAAAGTGAGCGTCGGTTCAGGGGATGGACAGCAGGGTGCGGACTCGGTCTTCGTGGTCGTGACCTCCCAGGCCGACCCATGCCCAGAGAGCCCCTAGCTTAGCGGCCCGTGCCGGAGATCGGTTACCTATCGCAGTTCTCACAGAGACCCATTACCCATGGAACATCATGAAACCGAACTCACCGTTCCAGGGTCGACCGTACCGGCGCCGGCGGCGAATCACCTCGGAGAGGAGGTGGCCGGCCCTCCGGCGACCAGCGCACGGGTTTCTCCTCCTCCTCGTAATCCCGTTCCTCACGGGCCTCGCGGGCTGCGACGGGGTGGCCGACCCCGCACCCCAGGAGGAAAGCCTGGAGCCGCCCGGGTCGGAGCCATCCGTGCCCGAGCTTCCTCGCGCCCTGACGGACGGCGAGGCGGAGGTCCTCGAGGGGAGCAACGCGTTCGGCTTCGACCTCCTTCAGGAGATCCTCCGGGAGACACCCGACTCCACCGTCTTCCTCTCCCCCCTCAGCGCCTCCATGGCCCTGGGCATGACGATGAACGGTGCGGCGGGAGAGCTCTGGGAGAGCATGCGGGACGCCCTCCGCTTCGGCAATCTCTCTCAGGAGGAGATCAATGCGTCGTACCGAAGCCTGACCGACCTCCTCAGGGGATTGGACCCGGCGGTCACCTTCGATCTGGCGAACTCGATCTGGCACGTCACCGGGCTGACCCTGACGGAGGATTTCCGGGCCGTGACGAAGGAGGTGTTCGACGCCGAGAGTCACGCTCTGGAGTTCTCCGCACCGGACGCAGCGGACGTGATCAACGCCTGGGTGGAGGAGGCGACCCGCGGCAGGATCCAGGACATGGTCCCCTCCCCCATTCCACCCGGAATCATCACCTACCTCCTGAACGCGACGTACTTCCAGGGGCGCTGGACGGACGCCTTCGAGCCGGATTCCACAAGCCGGGGGACGTTCCACCTCCCGGACGGAGGTGAAGGGCGGGCGGACTTCATGACCCGGACCGGGTCCATGCTTTCGACCTCGGCGCCCCTTTACGACGCGGTGGAGCTGCCGTACGGGG
>SKKN01000051.1 GCA_007121455.1 Gemmatimonadota bacterium
AACGCCTCCGAGCGCGTCCGCGCCCTGGAGCTGAACGACGACGGGAGCCTGGGCATCGCGCGGGGGGCATTCGGGACGTACTTCTTCTCGAACGACCTTCGGCTTCGAGGCACCGTCCCCGAGGAGCCGGTGGGGGGAGGGGGCGCGGCCCTCCATCCGGACCACCCGAACTCGGCGGCCCCCGAGGCGTCGTCCGCCACGACGGTGGCGTTCACGATGAGCGGGGACCGGGCGATCCGGGTCCTCGACACGGTGCACTACCGGGAACGAGGTCGGATTCTGGTGCGGGACGAGGTGAGCGGTCCCTTCCGGGTCACGCCGCCGCTTCCCTCGGACAACGACGGGCAGGGACGGAACTGCACGGGAGCCGACTGCGTCGTGGCGAAGGTGTTCGCCGTGACGGAGGGTGGTGGAATCCTGGTGGTGGACGTCCGGGCCTCCGACATCGAGGATCTCCAGTGAGCCGCCCCCGCGTCGCACGCCATCTTCTCGCGCTTCCGGCGCTCGCGCTCACCGCCGCGCTCCTCGTTGGAGGCGCGGATCGCGTCGAGGCCCAGGAGGTTCCCCGGTACGGTGCGGGATGGCTCGCGGGAGCGAGCCACGTCACGGAGCTCAACCCGGACGCCGTTGGTACGGCGCTCGAGCCCGGCCTCGGCGGGATCTTCGCGGTCCACGTCGACCGCTGGCTCGGCGATTCTCGCCGGGTCGGACTTCGGTACCAGGGAGCGTATCAGCGGCCGGAGTTCGACTGGTCGCCGGGGGAGCGCCGCATCCACACGGCCTCGGGCGATCTCTCGCTGCTTCTCCGCGTGCTCGACCCGGCGGACGGGCATCGCCTCCTCCCCTTCGTCGCAGGAGGTCTGGGCGGCACGTGGTACGATCTCGGCACGGGACCGGAGACGACGTTTTCGGCAGCGAACGCTTTGCATGATGGGGGCTCCCGCATCCTCCTGACCGGCGTGATCGGGGCGGCGGTCGACATCGTCACGCCCTGGACGTGGGACCGGTACCCGATGCGGATCCGGCTCGAAGCGGCGGATCACATCACCTTCGATTCGCCGCTCCACCGGATCGATGACCGGGACCGGTACGGTGCGGTCCACCACTTCCGCTTCACCATCGGCGCGCACACGGTGTTTTCGTACTGAACCCAGGACCTGGTCCGCATGAGCGAACCCGACGTCATGCCGGCGCTGACTCCCGAGGAGTGGGAGCAGCGCTTCTTCCGGCGGGGTGACGTCACCGGCTTCGGGTTCGACGGCGAGTCGATCTCGATCGTGCGGAAGGCCGCCGATGGTACGGTGGAGACCGTCCGCCTCGACCGGGAAGAGGAGCGACGGGCCGTAGCCGCGCTCGCCCTCTCCTCTCAGCCCGGCGGCCTCACCTGGCAGGATCACGACGACCAGGTGATCACCGCCGTCCTCCTGTCGTCCTACGAGAAAGGGACGCCGTTTTCCGATCTGGACGACGGCCTCAAGAAGGCCCTCCGGGGGGTCCTCGCGCGGTCCGGCAGACGGGCCGCCCGGATCGCTGCGCTCCTCCCTCCCCGCCCCTGAAGCAAGGAGACCCGATGAGTCAGGGAATGCTGCTCACGCTGAGCACGGTGCTCGTCCTCCTGAGCGTCCTGATCGCCGTGTTCGCCTGGATGAGCTCCCTCCGGTGGACCCGCGAGTACCGGGAGGCGCTCGACCGTACCGCGGCCGCGAAGGACGAGGCGATCCGGGGGCGGGACGGCCAGCTCGAGGGGAAGGAGGAGGCGCTGACCGCGCTTCGCGACGAGGTGGGACTCCTCCGGGAGATGGAGTCGGTCCGCTTCGCCGAGCGCTACCTCGAGACGAAGAACGGTCTGGAGCAGCGCCTCCACCGGTTGGAGACGCGGAGGGACCGGTGGAAGGCCCGCCTCGAGGCCGAGCGGGGGAAGCTCGAGGAGCTCGAGCTCTCGAGCGAGCAGAAGGCGGAGGAGATTCAGCAGCTTCGCTCGGAGTTGACGAAGAACCAGCTCGACTCCCGGACCCTGGACGAAGCCCTCCAGACGGTCTCCTCCCTCGGGGAGATCCCCGTCTCCGACCTCCGGAGCGCCCTCGCGAGGAGGCGGCGGCGCCAGGCCGAGGTCACCGCCCGGCTCGAGCAGCTCACTCTGGACGGCGAAGCGAAGAACACGGAGATGGAGCGGCTGAACGCCGAGATGGAGCGGGCCCGGAAGGAGGTGGAGGTCGTGGAGCGGGAGATCGAGATCACCCGGGCCGCGGGACCGATCCTCGACAGCCTCCTCGGCGTCACGGGAGACATGAAGGAGCGCCTCGGCGCGGTGGAGGAGCGCCTCGACCGCTCGATGCGCTCGCTCAGCCGCGCTCCGGGGCGGGACCCGATCGCCGAGTTCCTCGAGGCGACGGCCGGAGCCTCCAGGGAGCGGAACCTCCTCCTCGCGGCGGGTGCGGCCTCCAAAGTGGAGGAGAGCGCCCTGAACGGCACTGAAAACGGGGCAGAGGAGCAGGAGGAGGCCTCGGCGGTGGAGCCGGTTGCCGAAGTGGAGCTCATGCCAGAGGCGGAAGCTGCGGAGCCCGAGATCGAGTCCGTGGAGGACCACGACGTGGAGAAGCCTGCCGAGGACGTTGAGGAGGCTGCCGAGGGGGCCGCCGAGGCCCGCGTGATCCGGCAGGCCTTCGCCGCCTCCCGCGGGCGCGCGTCCGGGGGAACGATCCGCGACGACAGCCGAGGCGAGGAGTAGGCGGTGGCAAGCCCGCCTCCGCCGCGCGAAACGGAGGCGCGGGACCTGTACGAGGTGCTCGACGTCCCCCGGACGGCCGAGTCGGACGAGATCCGCCGGGCATACCGAAGGCTTGCCCTCGAGTGTCATCCCGACCGGAACCAGGGCTCGAAGGAGGCGGAGGAGCGGTTCAAGGAGCTGGCCGACGCCTTCCGCACGCTGAGCGATCCCGACCGTCGGCGGGTCTACGACCTGTACGGACAGGAGGGACTCAGCCGGAGGGATGGGTTCCGCCCGGAAGGGCCGGATCTCTCGGGTGCAGTGGAGATCTTCGTCCAGCAGTTCAGCGCCTTCGTCCAGGACGAGCTCCGGGACGAGCCCTCGGGCGCTGACGGGCGCTCTGGAGCCCCCCGCCGGGTGACCGTGACCGTGACCCTGGGGGAGGTGGCCACGGGGGTCCGAAAGCGCGTCGGCCTCCCCTGTGCGCGGTGTGAGGGATCGGGGCTGGCGGGGGAGGGGACCCCGGATGCAGATCCCTGCCGCGATTGCGCGGGTGAAGGGACGGATCCCTCGGGGGAAGGCGTCGAGATCGAGGTGCCGGTGGGGGTCGTCTCCGGCGAGACCCTCCCGGCGCGTCTTCAGGATCGCAACGGCGACCGGAGTCGGCCCGAGGGTGAGATCACGGCGGTCGTGGAGGTCGCGGCGGACCCCCACTTCACCCGAGCGGGATCGGACCTCGTGGTGGAGGTCCCCGTCCCTCCAGGGGGGACCCGGGAGGGGGAGGAGCTGGAGCTCGAGACCCCTAGCGGTCCTGCCCGCTTCCACGTTCCCGCGGGAACGCGTCCCGGTGCCGCGCTCACGGTGGGAAGTGGGGGCCTCCCGGCCCGCTCCGGCTCCGGTCGCGGGGACCTGATCGTCAAGCTCGTCGCGATGGCGGACGGTGCGGGGGATCGCGTCACGCGCGAGCTGGAGACGCAGGTTGCCGCGCAGGAGAGCTCAGGGGTCGCTCCACGCGCCCCCGGACGGTCGCCCGGGCTGTTCAGCGGGGTGCGGAATGCGGTGGAGGCAGGGCGGGCTCGGTCCCGAAGGGCGATGAGGAGGATCGAGGTGCGGGCCGCTCGCTTCCTCGAGCGGGAGAGGAGGGAGCCCGTCCGGCCGCTCCTCGCGCGGATCGAGCGGCTGTGTCACGCCGTGGAGCACGCAGGGGAGGCCCAGATCGTCCGCCTCGAAGGGCTCGCCGGGAGGCTTTCCCGGGACGCCGCAAGGCTGCGGGCGGTGCAGGCGGACCGGGCATGGGGTTCGCCCCAGGGGGAGCAGAGCCTCCGGGAGGGGGCGTGGCGGAGCCGGGACGGGGTGGTCGCCGGCGTGCTTCTTCTGCTCCTCGCTGCAGGGTTCGGGTGGATGAACGTATGGGCGCTCGCCGCGGCGGCGCCCTCGCTCTTTCCCGATGCGGGCGAGCTCCCGTTTCCGCTCTCCGGCACCGAGCTTTCCGCCGCCCTCCCGGCCCTTCTCACCGCGGGCGCGTTCGCGACGGGTATGCTCGCCCAGGGGCTCGAGGGGATGGAAGGGGGAGGTCGCCCCGAGCGCCACGGGCACCTCCTCGCTCGCACCGCGCCGTTCCTCCTCGCTGTGGGCGTGATCGGGCTTCACGGGCTCGCCTTCACCGCGCTCGCCGAGCAGGTGGATCTCATCGGAATCCTCGGCCTGTCCCCCGGAGGCGTCCTCGCTCCGAGCGTCCCCTACCTCTTCGTCTTCGCCGGGGCGGCGCTCGCGATCGTGCTCATGAGCCTGGGATACGGTACCTGGCTCCATCTTCGCCAGGCCCTTGCTGCGGCCGCGGACCGGAGCGTGATCCGGAGGCTGAGAACGCATCGCAGGCGGATTGCGGCGCTTCCCCTCGATCTCGAGGCGATCCGCGGCCGGATCGAGGAGCTCGCAGGAAAGCTCGACGCACTCTCCCGCGAAGTCCCCGACGCGTGGGGCAGGGCGACGGGGCTCGACGTTCGGGACGGGACCGCCGACGCCCTGCGGGGGGCTGCCGAGCAGATCGCCGGGGAAGGCTCCCTCGGTCCCGGACAGGAGCGGCGATCCCGGGGCGCGGTGTGGGCGGAGCTCGCGGTCGGCACGCTCGGGTTCTTCTTTCTCATAGCGCTGGGGGCGCTCCTCCATGCCCGCCTCCTCGGCGGGTTCGCCGCGACGGGGGTGTCCGGCGGCTCGGCGACCCTCCTCTCCCTCGGCGGCACGCTCTTCTTCGTGCTTGGGGGATATCTCGTCCGCGATGCCCTCTTCGGTCCGAGTCGGGCTCCTTCGGTTCTGGAGTGGGTGCCGAGCCGGCGGGGAAGGGTGGTCGTCGCGGGAGTCGTGGGTGGGGTCGTAATCCTCGGTGCGGCTGCGGTCGGGTGGTTGGCCGTGCAGGGGCTCTCGCCAGCGGCCGGAGGGATGGTCGGCGTTGCGGGGGGCGCCCTCTTAGGAATCGGGACGGCGCTCTGGGCGTTCAACCTGGACGTTTGGCTGCTCTCTGCCGGGAAGCTTGCATACCTCGCGCTGCTTGCCGCGGGTTGGGTTGCAGCAGGGTCGGTGTGGTTGGTCTTCGTCGCAGGGGATGGCCTGGTAGGAGCGCTACCGGAGACGGGTACTTAGAGGATCCTCACCTTCCCGGACATGGCCGCTCCGGGAGCCGCACCGGACGGTAGTTGTAGTTCCCATTCTGAAGCGTCGCGCCCGTCGCCTCGAAGTACTCCACCCAGAAGTCCTTGATGATCTGGGAGGCCCGCGTGTCGTTTCGGGCGCCCACGATCACGACACAAAGCCCCTCCAGGTCCGGGAGGGTTCCCCGCTCGGCCTGCGTCTGCACCCAGTTGTCCGGCGGCATGCGGACGAGGCCCTCCATGTTCATCACCCGGTTCGCCTGCAGCATGTCCGAGTAGAGGAAGAGGGTGGGACGGTACTCCGGATACGCCTGGATCTCCGAGGCCACGAGGTGGAGCGTCGAGAGGATGTCGGTCCCGGAGATCCCTCCCCGGTCCTCCGGGTCGCTGAACCGGACGATGTAGTCCCGCACGTCCTGGATGAAGCGTGCGCGCGCGACCGAGTCCCGCCGGATCTCCTGGTTCTCGAACTGCCGGTTTGGCACCCGCTGGGACCACCGCCTGGGCTCTTCGTCCAGCGACTCCTCGAGAAGCTCCAGGGCCACGATCCGGTCGCCGTGCTCCAGCTCGTTCACCCGGTCACGGGTGAGCTGTCGGGCCTGAGTCAGCTCGTGCTCCTGTACGCTGTTCGAGCGATCGAAGACGAAGATGAGGAGATCGCGCGTGTCCTCCGGCTCGCTCGTATGGCCCGACTGCGCCAGGTCCTGGCAGCCTCCCAGAACGATGCCGGCGACGACCGCACCCGCGAGCAGGGCGGGGAAGGGGCTCCTCCTCACCATGTCGACGTCGCCTCTTCGTTGAACTGGCCACGGAGCTTCTGGAAGCGCCCGGCGAGCTCGGTCCGCTCCCGCGCGTAGTCTTCCGGGTCCCGGATCGTGAGGCTCTCCGGATCGTGGGGCTCGAGCTCCACTTCGAGCTTGATCGGCTTCTGGAAGGCCACGACCTCGTGGGGATCGATCTTCCGCACCCGCCCGTTCTCCGCCCGGTAGCTCGCGAAGACGGACTCGAGTTGGTGCACGACGGATCGCCACTCATCGACCGGCCCCTTCAGGGTCAGCGTCTTGAGCGTGCGGATGTCGCGTACGATGTCGGCGAGGAGGTGGGACGTATCCTGGGCGCACTCCTCCCCCCTCGCCACGAGCGCCTTCCGGTTGTCCTCGAACGGGGTCTCGTTGAAGTGCTCCGTCCGGGCGTCCCGCCGGTGGAAGTACGCCACCGAGATCGCGCAGAGCACGAGCGTCAGGTTCAGGAGGAGGACCGGGAAGTTCATCCGGGCCATGGAGAGGGAGTACTCCCGGAGCTCGGTCGCGGCGGATTCCGTGTCCTCGGCCCGGTTCGTGAGCTCGTTCGCCTGGAGGATCTCCCCGTCGACCCGCAGCCAGTCCGCTTGCCGCCGGAGCTCCGCGACCTGTTCCATGTCGAACTGGTAGCGCTCCTCTCCGACCTCTCCAAGCTGGACCCGGGCCTCGTAGAGCACCCCGAGGGTCAGCACCAGGCCGATCGCCGAGAGCACGATGGGTACCACGTTTTCCTTCACGGAGCGGCTCTGGACCGTCTGTCTCCGGTCGTTCCGCTCCCCCTGCATCACAAGGTCCCGGAGGGAGTGGCCGAAGAAGTGGGCGAGCACGCAGAGGAACGTGATCACGCCCGCTGCGAGGAGGGCCGCATCCGGCCGAAAGATGATGTGCGCGACGACGCGCTCGATCCCAGCGAACCAGCCCGTGGAGACCTCCGTGAGGAGCTGGATCTGACGCTCCGACAGGACGTCCCTCGGGAGGAGGGCGTTGAAGACCGGAGCGTTCGCAAAGAACTCCACGAGGCCGAGGAAGACCAGCGCCGAGACGTAGATCCGGGTGGGAATCGCCCGGGTGCGCTCCTGCCCCTCTTCACGCAGCTCCTCCGTCACCTCGCTGCGCCGGATCCCGAACCGTGCCTTGAGTCGGATGAGCTCGTTGATCACCCGCTCGAAGCGGTCGATCCCCATCTCGATCCGACCGAGCTTCTCGGTGATCACATGCTCGGACTCGGCGACTTCCTCGTTCACCTGCCGCCGCTCGCGGGAGTACCAGCGCTCGAAGAAGGCGATGCACCGGTCCTTGAGCTCGAGCTCGGACTCCGTGGGGCCTGCGGCGCGGGGGTCGGGGACGTTGCTCTCCCCGTCGGCTCGCGCGATCCTCCGCGCCTCCTCCCTCAGCCGGTCGACTCCGGCTTCGACGGCGTCGGGCGCAGGGCCGCCGAGGTCCACGTAGCCGGTCTTCGCTCCGTCTCCGGCGCCCTCTCCTCGTCCGTCGCTGCCCCCCATCCACGAGGCACGGGACCCCTCCCGAGCGTCACCGGATGAACCGGATGCGGCCGGAGAGCCCTTCGCACGATCCTGGAAACGATCGCTCACGGCGATCCCCCCTGCGTGATGTCGGAGTACTCCATCTCGTCCAGCTTCGGCATGTCCACGAAGTAGGCGAGGCAGGCGTCCATGACCAGCTCGTCGCTGAGCTCCGCCTCCGTCCCGAGGTATCGCGCATGGTCGACGACGTCCGCCAGGATGTCGCCCGGGTGGCAGGAGCGCGGTGCGATCCCGAACTTCTCGTAGAACTCGCTGTAGACGAGCTCCACCGCACTCTCCCGGAACTCGATCTTCCGTTTCGCGCAGATCCGCCGGAAGATCTCGGCGAACTGCTCCCGGGTCGGGTTCGGCATGAAGATCTTGTAGCGGATCCGCCGGAGGAACGCCTCCTCCACCAGGTCTGCGGGATTCAGATTCGTGGCGAAGAAGATGAGACAGTCGAAGGGCACCTCGAGCTTGTGTCCCGTGGGGAGCCCCAGATAGTCCGTGCCCCGGTCGAGGGGGATCATCCAGCGGTTGAGGAGGTCCCGGGGCCGCACCTGCTGGCGGCCGAAGTCGTCGATCACGAAGACCCCCCCGTTCGCCTTCATCTGCGGGGGGGCGACGAAGACCCCCGTGCTCCCACTCGGCTGGAGGTCGAGCTCCTCCAGCGTGAGCTCACCTCCGACGATCACGGCGGGACGCCGGATGCGGACGAAGCGGGCGTCGTGCAGGGGCGCGTCCCGGAGCAGCGTCCGGTCGATCTCGCTCGGCGCCTCCTCGAGCTCGTCCTCGTCGACGGCGTGGTGGATGTAGGGGTCGTAGATCTTGATGATCTGTCCCTCGATCTCCACCGCGTGCGGGATGTAGATGGAGCTCCCCATGATCCCCGCGATCGAGAACGCGATCTCGGTCTTCCCGTTCCCCGGATGGCCGTAGAGGAAGACCGACTTTCCGGAGTTGAGCCCGGGCCCGAGCCGGTCGATGAACTTCTCGTCCAGGACGAGATGGCTCAGCCCCTCGTGGATCTTCTCCCGGGGGATCGGATCGGTCCGGACGCTCTGGCGAGCGATCCACCACTGGTAGGTGTCACTCGGCACCGGGGCGGGACCGACGTAGGCGTTCCCCTCCATGACCTCCCGGGCCCGCGTGCGACCCTCTCCCGTGAGGTCGAAGACGTAGGAGCGGCGTCCGTGGCCTTCCGTTCCCCGAACCTCGAGGAGTCTTCGCTGCTGAAGCGCGAGGAGCTCCTCGTCCAGGAGCATGAAGGGCAGGCAGGTCCGCTCCGAGAGCGCGTGGCCGGTCTGGGCGCCGTAGGCGTAGAGGGTCTTCGTCAGGAGGTCCGACACGAAGGCGGGCTTGAGCCCCGCCTCCTCCAGCGAGTCGAGGACAGGCGGAGTTTTGGGCCGCCCCGTTCCGTCTGCGGCCGCCGCTTCCCGGTACGCCTTTCGAACCACTTCGGTCTGCATCGCTCGCCCGCTCCAGTTCCCGTCGTTGGATTCTGCGCCCTTCCCTCGGTCAGCCCCCGCGCCCGTTCTTCCCGTCCCACTCCAGCACGTCGCCCTCGCCCGTCCCCGTCGCTTCGATCGTTCCCACCGGCAGCTCGAGCGCGAAGCGGGCGCCCCGGTGCATCGGGGTGCGCTTCCATGGGGCGAGCCCCGGGTAGAGGGCTACCACCCGCCGCTCCCGGTCGAGGATCAGCACGTCGAGCGCGTACTTCATCCCGTACATGTGGACCCCCCGGCTGGGGACGATGAGGAGGCCCTCCCCCTCCTGGAGGGGGGGGCGGCCGAGCAGCCCCCGGAGGCGGGTCCACATCCAGGATGCCACCGCGACCTGGTCGCCGAGCACCTGGCCGCGGGTCCGGTTTTCGATGTTCACGCGTCGCATCGGGGCCTCACGCAGTGGAATGCCATCCGAGTACCGGGGTCATCCTCCCCCCATGTTGAAGAGTTCCTGAGCGTGAAACACTGCAGGGCCGAGAATCACGAGAAAGATCGATGGGAAGATGAAGAGCACGATCGGGATCACCATCTTGACCGTGAGCTTCGCCGCTGCCTCCTCGGCTCGCTGACGCCGCTTCGTGCGTAGCTCGTCCGCATGGATCCGAAGGGCGTCCGCCACGGAGGTCCCGAATCGGTCCGTCTGGATGAGCATGGAGGTGAGGCCGCGAACGTCGGACACCCCGGTTCGATAGCCCAGATTCCGGAGCGCTTCGGCCCGCGGGGTACCCGCCCGAATCTCGAGGCTCACCAGCGTGAGCTCCTCCCCGAGCGTCTTGCTGATCCGTTCCATCTCGTCCCCGACCCGGACCATCGCCTGGTTCAGGCCGAGGCCGGCCTCCACGCAGACGACCATCAGGTCGAGCGCGTCGGGGAGAGTGCGCTGGACCTCGTCCTGTCGTTGACGCACCTTCCGCCGGACGATGAGGTAGGGGAGCATCCAACCGAAGAGCATTCCTCCGAACACCATGAGAAGTCGCTGCTGCGCCGTGACTCCAAAAAAAGCCGCGAGAAAGGTTCCCGCGAAGAAGAAGACAACCGCGCCGGTCGCCCGAAGGCCCACGAAGATGAAGGGAGCGTTCGGGCGTCGGAAGCCAGCGTGGATGAGCATCTCCCGGACTTTTTTCCGCCGTCCCTGCTCCTTTCCCACCCGTTCCCCGAACGCCTCGAGGAAGGCCTCCATGGACTCGCGCCGTCGTCTCCGGCCCAATCGCTCCCGGCGCTCCCGGAACCCTCCTCCTGCGGCCGGCACCGCCTGGACTCGACGGCGGACGAGCCGGGCCTCGGAATCGGTGACGAGTCCGGCGACCCCGAGCACGAGGAGGGCGGCGGAGAACGCGATGAGTGCGACGACGATCCAGATCATGGTTCTTCAGACCTTGATGTCTACGATGCGGCGGATGACCAGGAACCCAGTGACCATCATGACGCCACCTACGAGTAACATCATTTGACCGAGCGGCTCCACGAGGAGGGGCTCCATATAGTCCGGATTCATGGCATACATGCCGATCCCGGCGACGAAGGGAGCCCCAGCCACCACCAGCCCGGTCATCCGGCCGTGGGCCGTCTTCGTCTTCACGTCCCGCTTGAACTTGAATCGCTCCCGGATGACCCTCGAGAGACCGTCCAAGTTCTCGGCGAGGTTCCCTCCGGATTCCCGCTGGATCAGGACGGCCGTCACGAAAATCCGCACATCCACCAGGTCGACGCGGTCCCCGAGGCCCAGCAGGGCATCCTTCATCGGAAGTCCGAAGCGCTGCTCCTCGTAGACCTGCCGGAACTCGGAGGAGACGGGCTCTTCGGCTTCCTGGCTGACCACCTCGAGCCCTGCGGCGAGGGAGTGCCCGGCCCGGGCGGCGCGGGCGAGAAGATCGATGGATTCGGGAAAGTGCTCCTCGAACGCTGCCATCCGCCGCGTTGCCTTCACCTTGAGCACCGCGATCGGAAGATAGGCCCCAGCCGCGGCGGCGAGGACCGGCATGATCGCCCCTCTCGTGAACCCCATGGCCACGAGCCCGAGCCCGACGGCCGCACCGACCGAGCCGAGGAGCACGGCGCCCACGCTCCAGCGGCTTCCGGCCCGGTCGAGGAGTCGCTGCAGGTCTTCCCGGTGCGGGAGGCGGAGGAAGATGGGTTCGAGCCACGGTGGAATCGCGACGTCGCCTTCCGTCTGGAGGATCGTGCTCGGCTTCGCGTCCCCGCTTACGGCGGCCTGCTCCTCCTTCTGCGCGACCTTCTGGAGCACCCGGCTCGCAGCCCGGCTCCGGAGCCACCGGCGCACCCCCTCCCAGAGGAGCGCGAGAGAGATCGTGGCGAGGGCCACGATCACGAAGATCGCGAGGGCGGCGATCAGGTCGGCGGAAGCGAGGAAATCCGGCATCATGGGCTCCTAACGGCCCCTCGGGCTCAAATCGGCGAAGAGGGTCTCCTCGAGGTCGATCCCGGCGGCCTGGAGCTGCTCCGCAGCCTTCGGTCGAATTCCGGTGGAGCGGAACGCACCGAGGACGTTTCCGTCCTCATCCACTCCCTGTCGCTCGAAGAGGAAGAGGTCCTGCATCGTGATGATCTCGCCCTCCATCCCGATGATCTCAGCCACGTTGACCACCCGGCGCGTGCCGTCCGAGAGCCGGGCGAGCTGGATCACGATATCGATCGCCGAAGCGATCTGTCGGCGCATCGCCGCTTCACCCACCGTGATCCCCGCCATCTGGACCATCGTGTCGAGCCGCGCGAGCGCGTCCCTGGGGGAGTTGGCGTGGAGCGTCGTGAGCGATCCGTCGTGGCCCGTGTTCATCGCCTGGAGCATGTCGAGCGCTTCCGCGCCCCGGACCTCTCCCACGATGATCCGGTCCGGACGCATCCGGAGCGAGTTGATCACGAGCTGCCGCTGCCCGACCGCACCCTGGCCCTCGATGTTCGGAGGACGGGTCTCGAGGCGGGCGACGTGCGGCTGGC
>SKKN01000032.1 GCA_007121455.1 Gemmatimonadota bacterium
CAGAGGCGGCCGGTTTACCCTCTACTTGATTAGAGGCGTGAGCACCGCGTTTCATTACAGTGGGGTCCGACTGTTGCACCTCCGGACCTTCCCGCACTTCTCCGTCGCGGGCAGTTCCTCCGCAGACGCCTACTCCACGGCGACTTGGCTCCCCCCGGCGCCCTCTGCGGACTCGCGGAGCGCGCCGGTGGATCGCCAGGCACGGGATCGATCGGGCTCGGAACCTCGGCCTGTAACAAACCGCCTGGTCCCCGGCATCCATTGGTAAAGAGCGTCATTTCAATGGCAAGGGCAGCGCTTCCCCTCGTGTGGGAAGGCTCCACGGCGTGCCTTCTGCTCTAGGAGCTGCTGCCCCGGAGGCGGCACGCTGCGTGATTTCCAAAAACGAAGGGGGAGGGCCCAGTGGCAGGCGCACGGACCAGAGGAAACACAGGGTTGCTGGTGTTCCTGGCGGATGGGCTCGGGGCTGACGACCTCGTGGGGCAAAGGGTCTGGAACACGAGCGCGAACCGCCCCAGGTTCATCGGAGAGTTGGTGGGTTGAGCCCGGATCCTGCACATAGCGGTCTGAGATCGACTATTGAGCGTCTGAACCAGTTCGGGAGCGGAGCCGAGGCCCCACCTGGAATAGCCGCTTCACCAAGTGGGACAGCTCTGCCTCAGGAGGTGCTCGACGTGATTGATAGGCCCTCGTTCCCATACCTCGCTACTTCGTCAGTGATCTTCGTCATCGCGGTGGTCAGCTGGATACTCTGGGACAATCCGCCCGCGGCGGAGGTTGGGCGGGAAGCGCCTGCATTTGTGGGAAATAGCCTCGATGGTGAACCACTGTCTTCCGATCATTTTTCTGGCCGACCGATTCTATTGAACATTTGGGCGACGTGGTGCCTACCTTGCCGGAGAGAGATGCCTTCTATTCAGCGCATTTATGAGGATTACCATGGCCAGGGGTTGGAGGTTGTCGCAGTTAGTATCGACGGTGGCTGGGATGAGCGCGCAACGAGAACTCGAGTCGCTGGTTGGGTTGAAGAGCTGGGACTCCAGTTCCAAGTCCTCCACGACCCTAGACGTGTGACGGAGAGACGATTTAGTGTTCGCGGGCTGCCGGAAACGTTCCTGATCGATAGAGATGGGCTTATTGCCAGCCGCGTAGTCGGTGCTGTCGATTGGGATGCCGTGGAGTACCGTGAATTAGTGGCCGAACTTGTGGCACATGGGAACGGCGGGACGGAGCGAGGCGGCCAGGGCCCACAACGCGACTACAAGGATTGACCGTTCGACGGCGTCACTGCTGATTGCGGTTCTCCGCCGCGGCATTCCGACGAATTCGAGCGATCCGCTCGCATCCAGTAGGGGGACGCCAAAACGTAGGTCACCCAATGCCTGGCGATGCGTCGTCCGAGAGCTCTTCCGAGAGGTCCGTCGCGGACCCGGGCACCCTCACCACCCGCGCTCGGTCCCCTCAGAAACTTCCTGGGACGGTTCAGGTCTTCGTGTAATGGCTGAGCGGCCCCGTGCATCTACAAGACGCAAGGGTTCAGGGGCGGTGACAGGAGTCGCTTGCCTCCGATGGGGAGGTTCCCTGTAGGGCCCGACTTCAGCACGGAGGTGTCTCGATGTCCAGAATGCGCGCGTTCACGCTCTCTGCCACCCTCTCGGCCCTCACGTTGATTTTTGCGTTCCAAGGTTTTGCGCCCCCTGAGGATGATCATGGTCACGGGACGCAGGAGGCGGTGGTCGCCATGGCGGCTGGGAGTGGGGCCGACGAGGGAGTGTGGTACCGGGAAGGCGACGAGTGCCAGTACATCTGCCAATACTTTCCATGCTGTGACGTAGAGCTGTCGGCGGAGACAACTGGTTTCGCTCTCAACGCCTGGGGAGACTGCGAAGGCGCCTGAGGACCGGCCCGTGGAGCAGGGGTGCCCCCTTCTCGGGCACCCCTGCGCTTCGTTCTCGAATCCGGATCGCCATGCCTAAACATCCAACACGAGTCGCCATTGGCCTCCTGCTTCTCGTGCATTTGCTAGCCGCGTGTTTCACAGACTTCGCGGAGTCGATACCGTCCCACGTGTCTCCTGATACAGTGCACGTATCGGTGAACGATAGTTGGGATCTGCGAAGGGAAGATGCGGAGCTCGTGGCGATTTGGACGGATTCGACTGCCACTCACCTTGAGTTCGGGAAAATTGGCGGAATCGATCTTGTTGGGAACGACCAAGTGGTCATCCTCGATAGGATGGCAGCTGAGGCCCGGGTGATCACGTTCGACGGAGACTTGGTGGCGACGGTCGGACGTCAAGGGCAAGGTCCAGGGGAAATCTCAGGGGCGCTGACTCTAGCAGTTCTTGTGCTACCGGGGGGCGAGGTCACAATGCCCGATGCACAGAATGCCAGGATTGTGCGATACTCAGTCGACGGGGATTACGTTGGGAGCATCCCATGGGATATCGCGGCTTCTGCAGTTCAGGAGTGGCGACTCTCTTCATTCGACACTCTTGCGGTACGGGCTGTGACAACAAGTCAGGAATTCTTCATTAGGCGAGACCTTGAGGGCGTCCATCAAGATACGTTGTTAGTGGTGCCTCGCCTCATTCAAGGACCATCTGACGAAGAGCCCCGATGGCCGTTGATGCCGGACCGATGGGCGTGGGATGAAAGGGGAGGAGATCTAGTGGTTGGGAAGATGGGATCCCCAGGGATCACGCTTGTTAGGAATGGTCAATCGGTGAAGACACTGGTGTGGGAAGTAGGACGCCGCACTCCTTCACGTGAGGACGTCGAGCATCTATTAAGGATCGCCGCCGATGCACAGGGGCAGTCCGGGGATATTCCTGCTGGCCTACGCGCTCGAATGGCTCCTCCTTCAGAGCTGCATGCGTTTGCCGATATCAGGATCCTTCCGGGCGGGAATGTGATGGTTCAGCGTCTTCGTGAGATCGCGGACATGGATCGCAGGGTGTTGTCGACCATGGGGGCCCGTGGGTCTGGTGGGCGGACTTGGGATGTTTTCTCGTGGAAAGGGGAGCACTTGGGCCTCCTGGATTTTAGCCACAATGTTCAGGTGTTTGCTCTGCGAGGTCACTGGATCCTCGGAGTCCTCGAAGGGCCCGGTGCGGTTCCGTACGGATTCATTGCCAAGGTACCGAGCTGGGCGCTCTGAGGGAGCGATTCGCTTGACGCACCCCCGTAGGTTGGAAGGGATGCTGAACCGGCTCTCTGGTTCGTCGCCGCGGGGAGGGCCCTGGACCATGACCATTGCATGTTTCGGATCGGGATCATCCACCCGGGGTCCGGGCAAGATCCGGACCCGCCGCTCCAGTGGGTCCCGCCGCTCCAGTGGGTCCCGCCTCGACCGTGGGGCGTGGCTCGCCGTGTGCCTTCCGGTCCTCGCGGGATGCGAGGCCGAACGGGACGGGGGCGGGGAGCTCCCAAGAGTGACCACGACCGACAGCGCGAACGTCCAAATCGTCGACAGCGAGGCGCCGGCATGGGCCGGGCCGGGGCGGACGGTGACCGGTCGGTCTCCGAGGAGCCGGTGCTCGAGATCGGGACGATCGGCGGCGACGACGCGTACGTCCTCCACCAGGTAGCCGCCGCCGTGAAGCTTCCCGACGGCGGGGTCGCCGTGGCGAACGCGGGGAGCATGCAGGTCCGCATCTACGGCGCGAACGGCGCGCACCTCCGGGACCTGGAAGGGGCGGGGACGGCCCCGGCGAGTTTCGGTTGCTCCGCGGCCTCTGGCGTGCGCCCGGAGATTCCCTCGCGGCGACCCCCCTGGAGACCGGGACGGGGATCACCGACAAGACGTTGCCTCCCCGGTATTCGCCCCAGGGGCGGCGAGGTGGATGCCTCCCGGGCCTCGAGCGGAGAATGAGGGGTTCAGGAAGTGCGGCGGGAGTTGAGGCGCCGGCCGGAGCAGCCCGTTGCCCTCCTCGTCGGTCAGGTACCGGCCGGGCTCATCCGTTCGCCCTCCGGAAGAGCGAGCGCGAGATCCGGGACTCCAGCGTTTGGGAGGTACACCGCTCCTCCCAGAGCACGCGAAGTGCTCAGCTCTCCGTGTCGTGCGCATTGGGGGGTGCGGGACGCCGGGGGCGGTAGGAAGGAGGGCGGCCTCGAAGTCCTGGTGCGCTTTGCTTGTCCTCCCGAGCATTCAACCGTGCCGGGGACATCCTGGCAGAAAGCACCCTGCCGATGGCCGCTCCCTTCGCACTCCAGGGCTGGCGGTTGTAATACCCTTGCTTCAATGTGCATCCAACCCTAAGAGGGGGTGGTTTGCTTCAGCGGGCGAGGTGCTTGCGTGCAAGAGGATGGCGTGGTCGGTCGAGGACTGATTTCCCGGGCCACGAAAGGGGATGCTTGGGCGCTTGCCCGCTTATACGACGAGTACGCGGGCACCCTTCACGCGGTCGCCTACCGCATCACGACCTGTCCGTCCGACGCAGACGATGTCGTCCATGACCTCTTTGCCGGGCTTCCCCGCGCCCTCGGAACGTACCAGGGCCGTGGCAGTCTCGGGGGCTGGCTCAAGCGGTGTACCGTCCGCTTGGCACTGATGCGGCTCCGGAAGGTGCGCCGGGAGGTTCGTTTCGACCCGTCAGCACATGCTGCTGCCGACAGCCGGGCACGCGACCCGACCGTTGGGGCGGCTCTCACCCACGCCCTAAAGCGACTGCCGCCAGATCTTCGAGCGGTGGTCGTCCTGAAAGATGTGGAAGGATACTCCCACACAGAAATTGGGGAGCTCCTGGATATCTCGGCCGGGAACTCGGCTGTTCGCCTTCACCGGGCGCGCCGGCAGTTGAGGAACCTTCTGAGGGATTCATGAATGGTAGATCCGGTTGGCTGGATGATGAGTAGATGGAGCTGGTTTCACCCGAGCGATTACCGCTTGGAGCAGTTTGCCGATGGCGACCTCCACGGTCGCCGGCCAACCCGTGTCGCCCGGCATCTGGAAGGGTGCTTTACATGTCGCGCGCGGGTGAGAGAAATCCGGGCCCTGGCCGAAGCCATACGGCGGATGCCGGCTCCGCACCCCGACCCCACGTTGTGGGATCGGATCCAGTCGACGCTGGACTCGGGACCAGCCGTCATTCTCCCCGGAGAAGTGGCCGTCCCCTTGGATCGGTCTGATATTCGCGGCGGCCTGAGGGCACTCGTGGCGACGGTCGTCGTCATCGGAGTTGTTGTCGGGGCCATGGTGTCCATGGCTCCACGGCTCGAAGCCGACCGGTCCGATCTTCGCCTCACGCCGAGCGAGCCCCGTCCCGGAGATGGCGTGCATGTGACGTACCGCCCGGATCCCTTCTTCAGGGGAGAGCCACGCCTCATCGCGCGAGTGCAGCTCGAGGGTCCGGATCGAGCGTCGGTGGCGTACCCGGTTCACCTCGAATACGTCGAATCACAAAACCATTACGAAGGGACCTTCCGCCTTCCTCAGTGGGCGGCGTACGGCTTGATCGCGGTGGAGGATAGTACAGGGGACCATGTGGATGCGAACGGAGGTCGACTCTGGGATTTCGTGGTCCACGCGCCTTCCGGAGAGCCCCGGTTCGAGGGCTTGCAGAGACAGATGGACCGGCACCTGACGACCCGCCTCCACATCGCACGCGAGGCGGCGCACGCGATGACGATCCACTACCCAGACCGAGCGGAGAGCTGGAGTAGGCTGCATTTCGCGGAACGACTTCTCGGCGGACCCGAGAGCGTGGAGGAACTCGCCCAGCGCCACCGGACCCACTTGCTAGAGCTCGAGCGCCTTTTCGGGGAGCAGGCACCGTCAGAGGACGACCTGGTCTACATGACGCTGTATGCACGCGCGGTCGGAGGGTCGGCGGAACAGGAAAGGTGGAAGAGGCGCCTCTTCGCTGAAGCGAGTGGGTCGGCGCTGGCAATCCAGCTTCGGCTTGAAGCCCTTCGCGAAACCCTGGACGAAAGACAGCTCCTCGAAGAGCACGACCGACTATGGGCGGAGCGAGGCCCGTCCTTGGAACTGGCCCGAAGCGCGACGGCATTGGCGGCACGGCTGGGACGGGGGGAGGAGGCGTGGGAGTGGGGCCTTCGACAAATCCGCTCGGAAGGCGATGCGTGGCTGAGCGTGGTGCGAACGTTGAGCACACTGCCACCGATTCCTGCGGAAGCGATCGACCTTGTTGAGGAGGAGATCTCCGAGCTGGATCGTCCGGGGGGGCGCGAACGCCGACCGGTCGGAATCAGCGTCTCCGAACACCGCCGCGAGGTATCCGCTCGCCGGGTGGAGGCCCTCGCAGCTTTCGCGCTAATGCTGATCACTTCGGGGCGCACGGCCGAAGGCATGGATCGGCTGTTCGAGGCAGCGGACCTCGCGTGGCGGCCCGACCTTTACCGCATGGCTGCGGATGAGCTCATGGCGCGCGGAGACACCGCTTCTGCTGCTCCGTACATCGCTCGCCTCTCCGTCGACCCCCTGGCCGACCCGCCTTCCCCCAGGGTATTCGAGAGAATTGGTAGAGCGTACATGGGTGAGTTCGCATGGGAAGAGGAGCTTCGTAGGGCCCGCGTGAGGATGCAGGAACAGGTGATGGCATCCGCCGTTTCCCGGCGACTTCCCTCCGCGCTTCCCGTCCAGGAAATGGGTGGGTCCCGGTCGAGCCTCACTCCTTTCCTCGAAAATCGAGTGTCGGTGGTGGCTCTGTGGTACTGCTTCTGCGATCAATTCGCTCCCCAGATGTCAGAGCACGTTGGGATGGTCGACGCACTTTCCGAAATGGGGATCCAAGTTTTGAACCTGGTCACGGGCGTCATGCCGCAGCAGGGCACCGTGGACGTTCCGCACGGTCGAATGGGCCCGTCCTACTTCGACACTGCGGGGGACGCGTCACGAGCGTTCGGGTACTCGCGCACCCCATCGTATTTCGTGGTCGACGCGACAGGAGCGCTCCGGTTCAGGTATGGCAGCGCTGATGATGCCGTTCGGCAGGCATATGTCCTCGAAGAGATCCGATCCACCATGGTGGCCGAGGAGCGGTAAGGCGGGGGGAGGCTTGGAGCATAGGTTCGATTGCGTTCAGGCCCCATCGTCAACCCGCCCTCGGTGTTGAGTGTTTTCCCCAGTCTGAACCGTTTCACCTAAACGTGGCAGAGAGGGCCGAGAGCGACGACCGAGGTTGCGGTCCGGTTTTCGTGCGGTAGACGCCGCCGCCTTCCGGCACAACGGGTTCCACGGAAGGCTCTGACACATTGTATCACAGGAGGGGCCGTCATGCTCCGATTGATTTGCATTTCATTGTCGGTGAGCATCGGTGCTGCCGTCGGTATCGCCGCTTGCGGTACAGAGGCGACAGAGGAGAGCGAGGCGGCGGCACTATCGAACGATGGGTTTTCGGAGATCCTGTCGATCGGCTCGTTGGGAACCGAACCGGGAGACCAAGGGCCGGTATTCAGTGAGATTCAGGATGTTCGATCCAGTCCGGATGGATCCTTCCTCGTCTTGGACCGTCTCCCGAGTGTCCGGTGGTTCGATCAGAGCGGGACATACCAGGGGAGCGTTTCATCTTCCGGGTCTGGTCCCGGAGAGCTTCGAGAGCCAACGAATATCGTACCGATGTGTCACTTCCAGCCAGGATTCCCCAGGTCTTCCAACGACCATTCCCCACCCCTCTTGAGACTTCCGTGGATAAATAGTTCGTAGATCCGGGTTTTGCCACCTCCTACTTCCTGGGTTTTGGTTTACGGACGGGGGCAGCGAGGCCCGGGCGCTGCCGGCTGCGGTAGCTGTCGCCCTCGATGACGACCTGGTAGGCGTTGTGAGCGAGGCGGTCGAGGGCGCTCTGAGCAAGGATGGGATCATCGAACAGAGGGATCCACTCCTCGATGGCACGGTTGGAGGTGACGATGGTGGAGGAGCGGCGGTGGCGCTCGATGATCACCTCGTAGAAGTCACTGGACTGCTGGGCGTTGAGACGCCGGAGTCCGAAGTCGTCGATGATGAGCAGGTCCGGGGCGAGCAGGGACCTGAGGGCTCGCTCGGTGGAGTTGTCGGCCCGGGACTGGTGGATGAGCTTGAGCATCTCGTCGCTGCGAAGGAAGCGGACGTGGTGGCCGGCGCGGCAGGCGGCATGGCCCAGGGCGCAGGCGAGGAAGGTCTTCCCGACGCCGACGGGGCCGAGGAAGATCACGTCATGGCGGCCCTCGAGGAACGCGAGACCAAAGAGGTCGCGGACCCGATCCCGGTCGAAGGTGACGGGCGCATCCCAGTCGAAGTCCTCGAAGGTGGTGGGTTCATTGAACCCGGCGCGCTGGAGCCGGTTGGAGAGGTTCTTGTTGTCCCGGCGCTCGATCTCGTCGTGGAGGACGAGTTCCAGGAAGTCGAGGGGCGCCAGGGATGTCTTCTGGGCGTAGGCCACCCGGTCGGGGAGGGTGGGCAGGAGGCCGGAGAGCTTGAGACGCTTGAGGCTGGCCTTGAGGGACGGCTTGATGGTCATGCTTCACCTCCGGTCGAGGGTGAGTGAGCGAAGCTGTTCGCGGGGCGCTGGAAGCGGGACTCGATGGGGACCACGGGAGTGCGGGCCTCGGGAGTGGAGAAGACGTCGAGCTGCTCGAGGTCCTGGCGCAGGATGTTCTCCACGCGGCGGACCTGAACGAGCTCAAAGGCGAGGGCGCGGCCACAGGCGCCGTTGACGCGCTCCCAGCCGTACTTGTCCCCGAGGCGCAGGAGCGCCTGGGCCTGACGGAGCTTGGCCCAGGGGAACGGTCCGGAGAGGAGCTCTTCGGTGAACCGACCGATGTGGGGGCCGTGGCGACGAGCCTGCCGGATGATCCGCTCGGGGTCCCGGGTTGTATACGGGGTCAACTCCTTGGGGTAGTCGTCATGATCGGTGGAGCGGCCTCCCGGTGGTTGCTTGGCGTGGAGCTTGATCTGCTGCCCGGCGTGGTAGATCCGAACGAGGCTCTGATCAACGCGCACGGACACCCTCTTGCCGATGAAGGCGGTGGGCACGGAGTAGGACGCCTTCTCGACGGTGATGTGGTGATCGGGATGAACCTTGCACTCGGCCCAGCGGGGTGGGTCGTAGCGCTCGGCGGTCAGGGGCAGCAGGGCTGAGCGCTCCTCGTTGTCGAAGACGGCCAGCGGCCGCTTGCGGGTCGTGCCATGGATCCGAGTGCCGGCGATCTGTAGGCACCAGGCGGTGCACCCACTCTGGAGATGGGCCAGGTCCCGCCACTCCTCGCCTCGGAAGAGGCTGTCCCGGAGGTAGGACACACCCCGCTCGACCTGGGGCTTGCCGGTGGGATGGGACGGGAGCGCCGCATCCAGGATGAACCCCCGGTAGCGGGCGTACTCCTCCATCGTCTGTTGGAAGATGGGATCGTAGCGGTCCGCCTTCTTCACCGCCGGCGTCAGGTTGTCGAGCACCACCCGGCGCACGACCCCGCCGAAGGCGTACCAAGCGTCCTCGAGGCCCGTGATGACGTCCTGGGCGGTCTGGGAATGCGAGACGTGAGCGTACTGATGCCGACTGTACAGCAGCGTGACGATGAGGGCCCACGCCGTCTTCCTCCCCCCGGACGGTGGATGGGGGATGAGCCCCAGACGACCAAAGTCGATCTCCGCTGCCTCGCCCGGCTCGGAGTCGGCCATCCGCACCGTGATGCGCCGCCGATCGGCGAAGCCGCAGTGCTCCACCGCGAACCGGTGCAGCGAGCTGTAGGCGACCCGGACCCCCTGCCGCTCAAGAAGCTGATGTACCTTCGTGAGCCGCAGGCCCCGCTTCTCACCCGGCTTGGGCGTGAGCCACTCGGTGATCCGGTCCCGATGGGGCAGCAGCAGGGCCTCCACCTCTCCCGGCTCCCGATCTCGGGCCGGCCGGCACCGCTCGGCCACACCTCGGGCCAGCTCCTCGGTGGGTCCCGCCTCCCCCGGACTCCAGCCCAGATCCCGGGCAAGGGCCACGTACCGGCGGATCGTCTTGCGGGCCGTACCCGTGGCCCGCTGGATGGCCGCTTGGCTCTCGCCGCGCCCCACCCGCTCCAGAATGCTCAGAATCTCCCACATCGCCACCTCGCGGTATGCCATCTCCAACACCTCCCCGGTTCGGGTGAACGTGATGGAGTGGTCTGGTAGTGACCTCGAGGGGGGTGGGGCAAGCTCGTGAGAATACCTGGGGAATCCTCGTGAGAATACCCGCCCGAAGCTGGGGAATCCTCCTGAGAAATCCCCTCCTCAGGTGGGGAATCCTCGTGAGAAACTCACCCCTCAGCCTGGGGAATGCTGGTGAGAATACCTGGGGAATGCTCCTGGGAAATGACACCGATGTCCCCCCGTCGATTCCTGGTCGGCGACCCTGCCAACAATCGGACTAGTTTCTACCGGGCAACCACCGACTCGGTCTACTACGAGCGAGGCGTTCCTTTCTCTCCTTCACCCAGATCGGGCACCAGATCTGTGTGCGTCATCGGGGACCGGTTGTTCGCGCGAGAACTTCGCGATGGATGGCTAGTTCATGAATTGACCGAGGCAGGAGAGATCGAGAACTCCTTCGAGTCAGCCGATCAAATGTCGCTTGAGAACTTCCAGGCAGCTCCAGATCTACTGAGAACATTAGTGAATGCGGGTATGTTGACTTGTATCCCGGACCGTCAATTGATCATCTCGGCAAGTCGGTATCTCCCGTACGTCAAAGCCTACACGAGTGAAGGGGAGTTGGTCTGGGACACCGAGCTATCGGACTTTCGACCCCTTGGCTTCGAGCCTGCCTCCAGAGGTGGCTTCACCTATGAGTTTGACCCGGAAGGCACATACATAGGTGTCTCCGTTACGCAATGGAACCGGGATGCCGTGCTCGTGCAGTATTCCGTACACATCGAACCTGCTCCGCCGACCGATCGCGATTTCTATGCGATTCATTCGAGAGTGTTGTCGATGACCACAGGCGAAGAATTGGATCGGAACGACGCACTACCACTGATCAGTGACGTAGACGAGAACGGCACCTACTATTCATTCCAAAACTTGCCCTACCCACAGGTGCACCTCCTTCGGAGAACCGAGAACTGAGAGGTGGACGGGCCTCGGCGTGGAGCGCAAGGATCCTCCCGCGTCCGTTTTGAAGGTCGATCGCAGCGTGGTTTGACGGCCCAGGTTAGCTTTTCGCACGCCGGTGCATCTGTATCGGTAGTAAGGAGTGTCGCACACGGACGAACCTCCTTGGTGCTGCCGCAGTCGCCGTTGTGTTCGCGGCCGCTGGGCAGCTCCATCTTTGCAACTTCCGTGTCCAGTACTATCGATCCTTTGGACTGGAGGGATTCTCGTGCCCGCCGCTCTTTCGGGACTCACCATCCTCATTCTCTTTCTCTCGTCCTGCGGCGGAGTGGATGATGAGGAGGCCGAAGGACGGCGTGCCACGTCAAGTTCCCCAGGGGCCTTCCCGCTTCAGTATGATTCGCTGCTCATGGCTGAGGATCAGCAGGTGTTTGTCGGGACAACCTTTGATCTCGCGGTGGTGTTAGGGCCTGTTCACACTTAGGGCGGCAATGATTATCTTTAGGGATGGTCATCACAGACGAGCAATTTCGGCGAATCGAAGGGTGTTTTCCCGTTCAGCGGGGAAACGTCAGCGTCTCGAACCTGGACGTGCTGAACGCGATCCTCTACGTGGCGGAGAACGGGTGCGAGTGGCGGGCTCTTCCGAAGCGGTTCGGTCGGTGGCACACGATTCTATACCCGGATGAACCGTTGGGCCAAGGCCGGAGTGCTGGATCGCGTGTTCACGGCCCTGCAGGAAGAAGAGATCCTTCGCGTCCGGGTTGAGGCCGTGGGACTCGACAGCACGATCGTCCAGGTTCATCCGGACGGGACGGGCGCAGAAAAAAAAACGGCCCGCAGTCCATCGGACGCTCCCGGGGTGGGTGGAGCACCAAGATTCATATGGTTGCCGCAGATGATCGGCGGGCCGTGACCTTCTCGCTGACCCCCGGCCAGTGGGGCGACGCTCCGGCGGGCCGAGATCTTCTGCGCCGTCTTCCACGACCCGAGCATGACG
>SKKN01000019.1 GCA_007121455.1 Gemmatimonadota bacterium
CCGATGATCACCGCGTCGAAACGCTCACGCACTCGAGCACCCATCCGATATGCCTCCTTTTCGTCGTGTCTCGGTCCGGGCCGGCCCTCCTCCGTCCAGGCTCGCCCACGGTTGCCACATCCTCTCACCGATCGTATTAGGTAAAGGAATGCACGACGCGCATGGTCGTGTTCCACGAGCACGGTTCGGGCCACCCCCGAGGAGGCGGGATGTCATCCAAGAAGGCACGGCGCCGGAAACGTCAGGAGGCGGACCAGGAGCGCAGCGAGAAGAAGCGCAACCCCGCCACGCTGTTCCTTCTCCTGATCGGGGCGGCGCTGATTATCCTCGTGGGTGGAGCGATGCTTTTCGGCACTCCTGCCGGACCCGGTGAGCCCCCCTGGCCAGGAGCCACCTGGTCGCCGTCGCACGGTCACTGGCACTGAGGAACCATACCGCAAGCTTTCGCATCGTCACTCCCCCCCGATACGTTGAGAGTTCTTCTCCTCCCCATGCTGGAGGCTCTCGTGAACGGATTCCGCTCGCTGCTCTATGCTCTGGCCCGCCTCCTCGGTGACGCGAACGCCGTCAAGAAGGGGAGGGTCGGGCGTCGCGTCGCTCGCCGGGTCACCGGCCGAGGGGCCGGTCGCCTGCTGGGGAAGTTTTTCAGGTAACCGCCCAACCACGCTGTCCAACGGAGGACACTTCATGCGAACGCACCGACCCAGGCCTCACCTCTTCGCACCTCTCGTGATCGCTGCTCTCGTCGCCTGCAGCGATGATCCGACCAGCCCTGTCGTCGGGGACGAACTCACGGAAGCGGAAGTGGGGGTCATGCTGGGCGTGCTCATGGAGTCCGGCGGACTCGGTCCCGGCGCTCTCGGTCTCGGATTCGATGGCGCGCAGGCTCCAGCCGCCACCGAAGGGGGGCAGAGTTTCGTGATCGAGGAGACTTCGCCCTGCCCGAACGGGGGATCGGTAACCTTCTCGGGGGACGGATCGGTGGGTCCGGAGGGGGAGAGCTTCGCCTTCGACCTCACCCAGTTTCACGACGGCTGCGGCGCCACTTCATCGGAGGACGGCTCCCAGTGGACCTTCGACGGAGCGCCCAGCATCACGACCAGCCTCTCAGGATCCGTGACCGAGACGGACTTCGACCTGCAGGGCTCCCAGTCCGGCGGGCTCGACTGGCGGACAGGGAGCCGGTCCGGAAGCTGCTCGATCGAACTCTCCTTCTCCTTCTCCGCCTCGGACGATGATGCGGGCGGAACGTTCTCGGGGGCGATCTCGGGAAGCGTCTGCGCGGTGGACGTCTCTCAGTCCTTCGAGTTCACGGACTGACTCGGCCGCGAGGCCGCGGGGCATCACGGGCGGATTCGCACTCCCGCGAAGAGGGTCCTGGGCAAGCCCGGCCGCGCTCCCGCGGGCCGCAGGGATGCGACGTAGTGACGGTCCAGGACGTTCTGGGCTCCACCATAGAGGAGGACGTTGCCGAAACGCTGGAGCTCGTACTCCCCCTGGAGGTTGAAGACGACGAAGCGGTCGGTGGAGTCGTGTTCCTCGAACGGCCCCTGTCCGGCTCGGGTGCGCATCGCACTCGCGCCGGTGGCCACCAACGTCACGCTCCAGCCTGCGTCCTCCACGCCGACACTGCCCGAGAGCTGGTGCGCGGGAAGGTACGGGAGATGGTCCCCCGGCTCCACGACACCCCACGGATCGAAGTCGCTCTCGAAGGCGGTCCGGAAGGTGGATCGGGTGTAGGTGTAGGAGAGATCGATGGGCAGGCGGACCGGAAGATCCCGCCCCCAGGCGAGATCGTAGTCGAAAGACGTCTCGAGGCCCAGGGTGTGGACCGCACCACCGTTGAACATGTCCCCGACTCCCGTCTCGCCGGTGGCGAGCGTCGCTTGACCGAGGATGTTCCGGTAATCGTTGAAAAAGCCCGCGACCTGCAGACCGAGACCGGAGCGGCGAACACGGGTCCCGAGCTCGTAGTTCACGCTGGTTTCCGGACGGGTCTCCTCCGCGGCGCCGGGTCCCGGAGGACCGAACCCCCTGTGGACTCCGGCGAAGAGGTGAAGAGACGGATCCACGGCAAAGACCGCTCCCACCCCGGGAGCCACGGCGGTAACGGTGGTCTCCCGCACCCCACTCGGCTCTTCCCGGTTCGGTTCAGCCGTCGGATAGTCCGTTCGCGTGAGGTTGATCCGCTCGTAGCGCACGCCCGGGACCACAGTCCACCGCTCGCCGATACCGATCTCGTTCTGGACGTACGCCGAGAGAGCGCGCGCGTCGGCAACGCGGTTGGCCTGGGTTCCCGGCACTCCCTCGGAGCTCCGGACGGGATTGCCTCCGGCCATCTGATATCCGTCCTCCCACTGGAACCGGTCCTCCCGGTCCCGGTGGAGCCGGAGCCCGACCTCCACGTCGTGGCTTACCTCCCCTTCGCCGAACCGGAGCCCGAGGACGGACTGAACTCCCTGCGAAAAGTATTCCCGGTTGTTCGCGCGCACGGTGAGCGCATCCGCCTCGCTGCCGGCGCCCCGGAGGACGGCCAACTCGTCGGCGTATTCGGTCGGCGCGTCGACGACGGCGCTGATGCTCTGGCCCCGGACGGACTGGAGCTTGTACCAGTTCCGCGCAAAGTCGTGATGGTATGCCGTGGTCGTGAGGTCGACGTGCTCGGACGCGCGGAGGAAGTGCTGGAGACGGACCTGAACGTGCTCCGAAGCGATCTCATCGGGACGCGAGGCCGGATACCGGAGGAGCGCGTTCGTCCGGAAGTCCTCATGGGTCAGGCCCAGATACGTCTCGTCCGAAAGATGGTCGTGGTACCCGAGCTTCAACTCGAGCTCCTGGTAGCGTGAAGCCTCCCGCGGCGTGTTCACTCGAAGCTTCATGGTATAGTCGCTCACCCGGAAGCCGGTCCCGCCCCCGTCGGGGAAGGCCTTGAACCCGTCCGTCCGGAGCTGATAGGTCTCGGCCATCCACCCGAACCGCTCGGTGGAGTCCCCAGCACGCGCCCGGGCCCGAAACATGCGATCCTCTCCTCCCTGCAGGTCCAGATCCCAGGAACGCCGCTCCGGAACGGACGCGGAAACCAGGTTGATCGCTCCTCCGATCGTTCGTGGCCCGTACCGGATCTGGCTCGACCCCTTCCGAACCTCGACGGCCTCCATGCGGCCCATGACCGGGAAGTAATACGCAGCCGGGGCTGCATATGGAGCCGGCGCGATCAGAACGCCGTCCTCCATCAAGGTGACCTTGGAGCTCCGGGAGGAGCCCGTGCCTCGGAGCCCGATGTTCGGCCTGAGACCGTAGCCCTCTTCGTCCTGGACGTTCACGCCGGGCACCCTACGAAGAACATCGTGCACGTTGTCGAACGCCAGCTTCCGGGCCTCCAGGTCCTGCGTGCTCAGGAAGTGGGCCGAGCCGGGAATCGCGGAGAGGTTGAGAGGGTCTCCCACCATGCGGGTCCGCTGGCTCTGGATGAGGACCGGATTGAGACCGATGGGCTCCGATGATAGAACCGCATCGAGCGCAGCCCGGCCTCCGGCCTCGACCTCCACATCGGCCTCGTACGCGCGGTAACCGAGACGGTGAAAGCTCACGGTCACGGCCCCCGACGGCACCCTTCGGAACGCGTAGTATCCGCGTTCGTCGGAGCGGGCCCGAAGGTCCAATTCCGCGATGGTCACGTCCACCCCGGGAAGGGGCACCCCGGACTCGGCCGCGACGACGCGACCTTCCACACGTCCGGTTTCGTGCTCCTGAGCCTCGGCGGGGGGGCCGAAGAGAAGGCCGGCGGTCACGGCCAGGAGGGGGAGAAGCGATGCCACCCGGTCCCGTCCGCACCGCGGGCGCGGGGTGGCGTGGCACGAGTGGGTCCGAGCGAGTTTCCGCTTCGCTTGCATGTGGCCGGCCTCGAGTGTGCCCCCATTTCCGGAGTCCGGATCGCTCGGGGGCCTTCCGTGGTTTGTTGAGAATGAGTCTCAACATCATGATCAGAACCTAGAATCGTCCCGCCGCCTCCGCAACCCTGTCGTTCGACCGCAACCGTTGACCGCGGGTGCCGGACAGGTTTAGGATTGTCTAAATAAATATTTAGCCGCCCCTAAATCAGGCATGTCCCCATGGTACAGCTGCGGATCCCGAACCTCGTCCCCACTTTGCCCGGCATCCCCGCGCTGCTCGTCCTCCTCGTCGCCTCGACCTCTGCCTCGCACCTTCAGGCGCAGGCGCCGGGCACCCTCGACGGGCTGGTTCGGGAGGCGGAAAGTGGTGAACCCATCCCAGGGGCAGAAGTGATCCTCGGCGACGGCGAATGGGTGGGAGCGACGACAGCGGACGGGCGATTCCAAATCTCCGCGCTTCCCCAGGATACCTACCGGTTCCGCGTGGAGGCGCTCGGATACCGCCCCGAGGAGGGGGTCGTCGAGATCTCTGCCGAGGGCGCCCGGATCGAGGTGTCGCTCGCGCGGCAGCCGCTTCTCGGGTCGGAGGTGGTCGCGACCGGAACGCCACTCCGGGGCGTGGCCCCATATCAACCCGGCCAAGCCTTCGACGCCGAAGAGTTGACGATCCGCGCCGGGAACTCGTTCGGGGAGATGCTCGACGGTGAGCCGGGGCTCGCGCTCCGCTCCTTCGGGCCTGCGGCGGGACGCCCGGTGATCCGCGGACTCGACGGCGACCGGGTCGCCGTGCTGGAAGGCGGGCTTCGCATGGGCGACATGTCTGAGACGGCGCACGACCACGCGGTCGCGATGGAGCCGCTCCTGGCGGAACGCGTCGAGGTCGTCCGGGGCCCCGCATCCCTCCTCTACGGGTCGAGCGCCCTCGGGGGGGTGGTGAACCTCCTCCGCCGGGACATCCCCACGGAGTGGAGCCGGGGCATCTCGGGCACGGCAGCCACCCAGGGGGCCACCGTGAACCGGTTGGCCGCTGCGGTCGCCTCCGCCGTGTACGGCTTCGAGCACTGGGCCGGCTCGGCCCATGCGTCTCTGCGGGACGGCCGCGACTTCCGGGCGCCGGGTACGCCGAACGGCGTCCTGGAGAGCACCCACAGCCGGCTGGTCACGGGCGGGGCAGGCATCGGGTGGGAGTCCGGGAACCTGCGAGGTGGAGGGGCCTTCGACCTCCACGACCACGTCTACGGAGTGCCGGAGGAGCTCGATGACCCGGACGAGGAGGTCGAGATCCGGAGCGCGCGCCGGCGGGTTTCCGGGCTGGTCGATTGGCGACGGCCGGGCAGCTTCATCGAAAACGTCGACCTACGGGTCGCCGGCGCGCGTTTCCTCCAACGGGAGGTCGAGCGGGAACGACAGGACGATGCGTCGATCGAGGAGGAGATCGAGCACGAGTTCGAACGCCACACGGTCGATGTGACCATCACGGCAGCCCATGGTCCGGCGGGCATCTTCAGCGGGGGAGCCCTCGGCGCAAGCATCCTCGCCTCGGACCTCACCGCACGCGGCGCCGAGGAGTTCCATCCCGACGGTCGGAGCCTGTCGGTGGGAGTCTTCGCCTTCGAACAGGCCCCCCTCACGGAGTGGCTCTCGGTACAGGCCGGCCTCCGCCTGGAGCACGGCCGCACCGAAGCCCGGGAGAACGCGTTCTTTCCCGACTTCTCCGCCCGGCGCGAGGCTACGACGGTCTCCGGGGCCATCGGGCTGAGCGCGCGGCCACGCGACGGGATGGAGGTCGGGGGTCAGTTCGCCCGTGCCCACCGCACCCCGCTCCTCGAGCAGTTGTACTCCGAGGGGCCGCACCTCGGCGCTGGGCGGTTCGAGGTCGGTGAGCCGGCCCTCCGGAACGAGCTCGGCCACGGGTTCGACCTGTTCACCCGCTTCGGCGGAGTGCGGGCGCACGGGGAGGTGGCGCTCTTCTACAACCGGATCGACGACTACGTCTTTCCCCGTCGCACGGGAGAGGTCCATGAGGGGACAGGGTTGCCCGTGGTTGAGTGGAGTGCGACGGAAGCTGCGTTCGCAGGGGGAGAAGTCGCATTCGAGGCGCTGCTCTCGTCCGCCCTGCACGTCCGCGTCACCGGAGATTACGTGCGGGCGGGTGAGCGTCTCGGAGACCGCGAGCCGCTTCCGTTCATCCCTCCGGCGCGGGCGTCGCTCACGGCGCGGTACGATCCGGGAAGCTGGTGGATCGAAGGCCGGGGTCGCCTGGCCGCCGAACAGCGCCGCGTACCCACCACGCAGGAGCCCACGGATGGCTACGCGCTCCTCGACCTGCAGGCGGGGGTGCGGCTCGGGGGCGACGGCAGTCACATGATGACGTTCAGGATCGACAACCTCCTCGACACGGTATATCGCGACCATCTCTCACGAGTGGATGAGCGGCGCTTTCCCATGCCGGGCCGGAATATCACCGCCGTCTATCACTGGACCTTCTGACCATTCCTTTCCGCGGTACCGATATCAGACTTGCGTTCCGCTTGACTTTACTCGAAGTCCCGGATCATAATCCGCTTCATATATGCGCGGGTTCAGGGTGATGGATCGCTGTCCGCAAAGCAGTTCGAGATTCCTCTCCCTTCGTTCACCCCGGAAGGGCTTCGGAGATCTTCATGAACGCTGTGCCTTCGCTGGGCCGCTTCCTCCTCCTATCCTCCTTCCTGTTCGTGGCCGCGTGTCAGGACTCCACCACCACGATCCCGGTTTCTCCCCCGGATGACTTCCAGGCCTTCGCCTCGCCCCAGGCGGTCGCCGCGCTCTTCGATCGGGTGTCCCCGGAGGTGATGGCACTTCCGCAAACCGTATTCGCCGCGCGCGATGAAGCAGCGGGACAGCTCGTCTTCGGAGTGGAGCGCCAAGCCGCCGCAGAAGCGGTGCATACCGTCATGGAGCGCCGGGGGATCCCCGCCTCCGCATACCGGGTCGAGGTCACGGAGCCGATCCACTTCCTGGACGAAAAAACGCTTCAGACGGAGCACCGGCCGACCATGGGCGGAACTCAGATACACTTCGGCCAATACGTCTGCACCCTGGGATTCAGCGTCGACCATGAGGAAGGCCGCTCGTTCATCACGAACTCGCATTGCACGGACAGGCAGGGAGAAAACAGCGGGACGGTCTATTACCAGCCGCTGAGCAGCGTGAACCCCACTCCGATCGGGGTAGAGGCGGACGACCCGCCCTACCTTCGGGGCCAGCCGGTGAACGAATGCTCCCGCAACAAGCGGTGCCGCTACAGCGATGCAGCCCGCGTGGCCTACGACAGCGGGGTCGAGAGCCTCGGTGAAATCGCGAGAACGAACGGTCTGAACGATGGGTCCCTCGTTCTGGACGGAAGCTTCGACGTCACGGATCAGGATGACTCGAGCACCTCCTTCAGCGGCACGCTCCACAAAGTCGGCCGTACCACGGGTTGGACGACTGGTGAGGTGAACGGAACGTGTGCCACCGTGAACGTCTCCGGCTCGAATATCCAGCTCCTCTGCCAGACGCTCGTGCACAGCGAGTCCGCCACGATCGCAGCAGGTGGGGACAGCGGCTCTCCCGTCTTCGAAGACAGCGGGGACGGCACAGCCAAGCTGGTCGGAATCCTCTGGGGCGGCAGCGCCTCCGGCGACCGGTTCGTCTTCAGCCCCCTCAAGAACATCCAGGACGAGCTGGGCGAGCTCGACGCGCGCAGCGACGGCACCTCCGGGCCCCCGGTGGAGGAGGAGACGGGAAGCATCACCGGCACGGTAACGGACGCCGACGGCGGTGCGGCGATCTCCTCGGCGACGGTGGCCGTCGACGGCACGAGCATCTCGACGACCACGGACGCATCGGGCGACTATACCCTCACAGGCGTCCCCGAAGGCACCCACAGCGTTACGGCGTCGGCCGACGGCTATGACCCGGAGACGAAGACTGGGGTGGAGGTCACGGCGAACGCCGCGACCACGGCCAATTTCGCGTTGGTGGCCGACTCCGAGGAGCCCGATCCCGACCCGGACCCGACGGATGGAACGGTCAGCGTCGCCACTATCGATTACAGCACCCACGGCGGCCGCACCAGCGACCGCCACCTCACGGTGACGGTGAGCCTGATCGATGATAGCGGCGACCCGGTGGCGGGAGCGTCGGTGAGCATCGATCTCCTGCGGAACGAAGCGTCCTACGCGACGGCCACGGAGACCACCGGCTCGGCGGGCATGGCGAGCTTCAGCTTCAACAATTACCCGAGCGGCGAGGACGAGACCGAGGTGACCGGGGTTTCCGCGGACGACCTCGAATGGGACGGAGTGACTCCCCCGAACTCCCACGTGAAATAGGGGCGGGAGGCGGACCGGACTCCGGATGGGTCATGGAGCCTGGTCTGTCGCGATTCTCCTCCTCGCCACCGGGGCCGCGCACCCGAATGGATACGCCCTTCTCCACGCAGCAGCGGTGGAAGCGTCCGCCGTCCACCATGCGGGTAGCGTGAGCGCCGACACGCTCCGCCTCAGTGTCGAGGTGCCCAGACGCGTCCCGACCGGAGACCCGGTGCCTCTGACGCTCCGGGTGAAGAACGTGAGCGACGGACCCCTGGACCTCCATCTCCGCGGCCGAACCATCGCCTTCGACCTCATCGTCACCGGACCCGATGGAAAGGTCGTCTGGCGGCGGCTGGCGGACGAGCTCATCCCCGCGATCCTGCGGATCGAGACGCTGGGGCTGGAGGAGTCCCTGCACCTGAGCGACACCTGGGATCAACGCTCCGGTGCCGGAGAGCAGGTACCGACCGGGCACTACACCGTGAGAGGGGAGGTGCTGACGGAAGGAGCCCCCCTCGTGACGTCCGAGGAGCCACTCCACGTCGACCCCTGACGGCTCGTCGACCTTTCGGCGTCCGTGGTGGAGCGCCATCCTTTCCACCACCGCTACTTTCCGTGCCGTCAGGTCCAAATGCCGTGGCGTTCAAGGACGTGGAGCCGACGATGAAGACCCGAGCCCCTATCCGAGCCGCAGGAAGCCAAGCAGCAGCTCACCGGACGTCCTCCTCGAGGTGGGCGGACCGGCGGACCGCTCTGCGCCTCCCTTCCCTCCTCACCATTGCCTTTCTGGGTGCCTGTGCTTCGGCTCCCGTACCCGCATCGACTCCTTCTCAGGGCACCTCAGCCGCGAACCCCGCTTCGGCGGAGCTTCCCGATGCGGTCACCCGCGCGGTGGACGCGGTCTTCGCAGAGTTCGACGACCGCTCGCCCGGCTGCGCCGTGGGCGTCCTCCAGGGCGGCGAGCTCGCGCTCGCCCGCGGATACGGAATGGCGAACCTCGAGCACGACGTACCGATTGGGGCGGAGACCGTCTTCCGCATCGCCTCCACCTCGAAGCAGATGACGGCCGGAGCGATCGCCCACCTCGCCGAAGAAGGCATCCTCTCGCTCGACGACCCGCTGGAACGCTGGATTCCCGAATTCCCCTCTCACGCCGCGGATGTCACCCTCCGGCACCTCCTCCATCACACGAGCGGTCTGCGCGATTACCTCGTGCTCATGAACATGGCCGGCTACCGCGGCACCGACTGGTACTCGGATCGCGACGCGCTCGAGATGATTCTCCGCCAGCGGGAGCTCAACTTCGCCCCCGGATCCGAGTTCCTCTACAGCAACTCCGGTTACTTCCTTCTCTCGGTCGTGGTCGAGCGAGCGACCGGCCAGACGCTGGCGGAGTATGCGGCCGAGCGGATGTTTCGGCCCCTCGGGATGGCGAGCACACACTTTCACGACGACCCCACCCGGGTAGTCCCGAACCGAGCCACCGGCTACTCCCCGACCGAAGGCGGCTACCGGATCGATGAGACCACGCTGCCCATGGTCGGTGACGGCGGGGTCTTCACCACGATCCGCGATCTCGCCCTCTGGGTTCGAAACCTCGAGGACCCTTCGACGATGGGCGGCGCCGGCTGGCGAGACGCGATGTGGACCCGCGGCGTCCTGGCGAACGGCGATACGCTCGACTACGCCCTCGGCCTCCAGTACGGGAGCCACCGGGGGACCAGCACGGTCGGGCACGGCGGCTCATTCGTGGGCTTTCGAGCGGATTCGAGGCAATTCCCCGACCACGGCCTCGCCGTATATGTTCTATGCAACCGCAGTGATGCCGCTCCGCAACGCCGCACCCTGGAAGTCGCCGAAGTCTTCCTCGGCCCCTACCTGGACGAGGAGCCGGAGCCAGATGAGGCAAGGGTCGATGGGAACGCAGAAGGACGGTCACCCGAGGGAGAGGACCCACCGCGTTCGTCCCCTTCAGGGCCCGTCGATCTCGGCGAGTACGGCGGCCGGTACTTCAGCGAGGAGCTGGGGACTCACTACACGATCGCCGTGGAGGAAGAGGAGCTCGTCGCTCGCCTTCCCGACGGCCGGGAGCTGACGCTCCACCACGAATCGGGAGACGTCTTCGGAGGCTCCTTCCCCATGGTCCGCGCTTCCTTCGAGCGGGACAGCCGGGGACGGGTCACGGGCTTCCACGTGGACGCCGGCCGCACGCGCGGCATACTTTTCGATAGGGCGGGTCGCTGAGGCGTCGCCCCCCGCCCCGACAGCACGTCCACGACGGGGGGTTCTCCGCCTCTCACGCGACGAACCCCTACGCGCAGCCGGAGAACGAGGATGCGCCGGACCTTGCCGGGATCCGTCCTCAACGGCACCGGTGTGGAGACGCCTTCGAGGCTCAGGGTCAGGCCGCGCGATTCCGACTCGGGCTCGAACACCTCCACGACCTCGCGCGCGATCTCGGCCACGTCGCAAGCTCCCAGCGCACCCGCTCCTTTCCGGCTTCGATCCGGGAGACCGTGAGGACCTCCTCGATCAGCTCGGACTGATGGGAGGCGCTGGCGCGAATCCGCGCGAGAGCTTCGAGTTGTTCCGGCGTGAGCGGACCGAGGATCTGGTCCTCCAGCAGGCGAACGTAGCCGAGCATGCCCGAGAGCGGGGTTCTCAGCTCATGGCTCATCACGGCCAAGAAGCGGGTCTTGGCGAGGCTCGCCGCCTCGGCCCGCCGTCGCTCCTCCCGGAGCCGCTCCTCCGACCGCATGCGTTCGATTAGCTCCGCCGCCTGCCGGGCGAGCATGTCGAGCACCCGGATCTCCCATTCGAGCGGCTCATGCGGGACCCTCCAGTGGGTGCTCAGCATACCCAGCACGTCGCCCCCCGAGACCGGAGAGGCGTGCTCTGGACGGAGCGGATGCCGTTCCGGCGAAACATCTCAAGATCCATACTCTCCGCTATTCGCTCGCACACCTCTACGTCGCCCACGACCACGCGCCGCCCCGAGCGGAAAGCCCGTCCGCAAGGCGATACCGCATCGAGGGGAACCCATCGCCAGTAGCCCGCGGCCTTCGGATCAAACCCCCGAAATGTGAGAAGCTCAAGCCCAGCAGGATTGTCGGAGTCGCTCGCCTCGACGCGCTGAACGAGCTGCATGCTCGCAAAGTTGGACCGCATGATCTCGAGGGCGGCGCCCGTGATCCGCTCGAGCAGGCGCTGGAAGTCGTCCTCACGGACGAGGTCGGTGCTCAGGGAGTGGAGGAGCCTGGTGGCTGAGAGCTCGGCCGAGATCCACTCCTCCGAGTCTCCGGGAGGGGCCTCGGAAGGGGTGAAGCTTCCCTTGGCGAGGGGGAGAGGGTCCGAATCGCTCATATAACGCCCTGGGAGGCCGGGAAGAACGGAGGATACAGGTGGGGCGGGTTTTCAGTCCGGACCAGCACAATCACTAAAAGGCTGTTGAAGAACCCGGCTTCACGGTGAACCCGAGGCAAGGCACCGGCGGAATCCCGGGTGCTCCGGGAACCGGAGAACGGGAACGTAGGAACCGAAGGCGCCGACGATCGAGCGAATATGAGCCAGGAACCGATGCAAATGAGGGATCTGGGGCCGACATGCGGGCTGAAGGGGGGTCGCGGAGGTTGCCGCGGCGGCCCCAGGGTCCCGCCGTCCGCAGAAGGCGACCAGACGCTTCAGGTTCTGGACGACCGC
>SKKN01000013.1 GCA_007121455.1 Gemmatimonadota bacterium
GTTGAGGATCTGGGCGAGCCGCACCCGGTCTCCCTCGACTGAGAGGGGCGCGGGCGGAAGCTCGACGGAAAGCTCGAGGCGTTTTTCCCCACAGAACGAGCGCACGGCCTCGACCTCCTCGCGGATGAGCGGGGCAAGCTGGATGCGTTCCTCCCGCAACTCGATCTTCCCCCGCGCGATCCGGCTCACGTCGAGGAGGTCGTCGATCAGGTGCGCGATCGTCGCGGACTGTCGCTCGATGACGGCCGAGACCTCCGCGAAGTGCTCGGGATCGTCCCGGACGGTGGGGAGGAGGTTCGCCGCCGTCCGTATGGGACCGAGAGGATTCCTGAGCTCGTGCCCCAGGATCGCGAGGAACTCGTCCTTGTGGCGGTCGGCCTCCCGCAGGGCCTCCTCCGCCTCCTTGCGGTCGGTGATGTCGATCATCGCCGCGATCGAGCCGCGCACCCTTCCGTGGTCGTCCAGAACCGGGACGGCGTTCCCGAACAGGTGACGGACCGTTCCGTCGTCGAAGCGGATTTCGAGCTCCTGGTCGTACATCTCCTCCCCCCGGGCTGCCCTTTGGACCGGAAGATCCTCGAGAGCCACCTCCACACCACCATGTAACACGCGGAAATGCTCGAGGCGTTGGGCCTCGTCGGCGCTGCGGGAGAGGTTTCCTTCGAGCGGCACGCGAAGCAGCTCGTGCGCCCTCCGGCTCCCGGTGATCCGTCGGGCTTCGGGATCGTGTGCCACAAATACCGCTGCCGGGACGGAATCCAGGAGAGCTGCCAGCTCATCGGCCCGCTCCCGGGCACTCCGTTCGCTTTCACGGAGGGTCTTCTCGGATTCCATGCGCTCGATGAGGTCCGCCGCCTGGCGCGCCAGGACGTCCAGCATCGACCACCGATGCTCCTCCAGCCGGAAGGAGTCCTCCCAGTGCGTGGAGAGCATCCCCACCAACCTTCCGGATCGCGTGACGAGCGGCGTGGACTGTGCAGCGCGGATCCCCGCCTCCAGATGCGTCCGGGCATCCTCCGTGCCGGCCACCCCCTCGCCGGTCGCGTAGTCGACGATCACTCGCTCGCCCCGTCTCAGCGCCTCACCGCAAGAGGTGGCCCCCCCGGGCCGAAGCCGAGCGGACCGATTCCGTAGCTCCTCGGGCATCCCCCGTGCTTCCAGCAACCACAGCTCGCCCGACGCGATGTCGAGTGCCTGCATGGTCCCCCGGTCCGAGCCCGTGATTTCGATCGCGGCGTCGACCAACTCCCGGTACAGCGCCCCGATGTCGTCGGCGCGAATGAGCCGGCGGCTGAGTTCCTGAATCCGCTTCTCCTCGGTAATGTCCCGGCCCACCGCCGAAGCACCTACGACTCGCCCCTGCCCATCCCGGATGGGCGAAACGCTAAGCGAGATCGTCAGGAGGCTGCCGTCTTTTGCCTGCCGCACGGCCTCGTAATGATCCACCCGTTCGCCATGCCGCAGGCGGTCCATGATGGACGGGATCTCGTCGGCGTTGTCCGCGGGGACCAACATCGATATCGGCCGACCGATCGCCTCTTCGGCGGTGTACCCGTAGATGCGCTGGGCGCCGGCGTTCCAGGACGTGATGAATCCGTCCAGATCCTTGCTGATGATCGCGTCATAGGACGAATCGACGATCGCTGCGAGGTGGGAGCGGAGCTCTTCGTCCATACGCGCGCCGCGCGGCAAGTTCATCGAGGGCATCCCGATGCGGGCTCCTTAGCGCCCGCGGTTTCGATCGGGGACTAAGGCCTGCAGGCGGTCAGGCAAGTCCCAATAGCATGATGGAGCGGGAGGGAAGGGCAACTCGAGGGCTGCACACCCGCTGCGTGCCGGCATCCGCGCGGAGAGGTGGAATTCCAGGCGGTGGAGGAGGTCCTCGAGCCAATCAGCTACAAAGTCCCCCCGGGATCACCCGAGGAGGCCTTTGCGTGGAGGGGAGAACCGGCCCCGTACCGGAGGGTCATGGCCGCTGCTGGACTCGAACCAGCGACCCCTACGATGTGAGCGTAGTGCTCTACCGACTGAGCTAAGCGGCCGTACTACGAACTTCGTCCGAGCTCGGGCTCCGCCGGGGAAGGCGGCACGGACGTGAAGCACCGGATCGTGCCGGGGCCTGCGTCCCGAGCGTCGAACCGGACGAAAGTACCCCCACGGGGAATCGAACCCCGGTCTCCTGGCTGAGAACCAGGTATCCTAGGCCACTAGACGATGGGGGCGTAACGCCTGACCGGAGTCGGCGGCCCGGAAGATACCATCGGGCAAACGGGGGATCAAGCCCCGCGGGAGCATGCTGGAGCGCCGCCGAACGCCTCCCTACCGGAGCGAATCCCCGAGTTGGAATCCGCCTTCGGGCTCCTCGGCGACGGGGTCCACATCGTTTCGCAAGAAGGTCAGGACCTCCTGGAAGGTGCGCGCGTCATCGATCATCCCCTGATGCGTCGGACAACAGACCTCCAGGTTCTCCGCTCCCGGCAGGATCGCACTGCTCGCCGGGATCACCCGGAGGTCCAGCACGGTGCGCAGTGCGAGGGCCTCCACCTCGCCGGGGATCGGGTCGGTTTGGTTCAGTCGCTCCAGGAAGCGGCTCCCGGGCACCATCTCCCGTCCCCCTTCCCCCCACGCGAGGATGGCGGCCACGGTCCCGAAGTGCGGGGTTCCGAGAAAGGCGGCTCGCCGCACCACGGAGCTTCCCCCTTCGAAGAGGAGGAAATATCGCACCGCGAGGCCTCCCATGGAGTGGGCGACCACGTCCACACGGGGTGCTCCGGTTCGGTGCTGGAGAAGCCGGACGGCAGTTGCGATCTCGCGGGCGTGGCTCGCATTGCTTCCGAACCGGTCGTCGAACTCCGCGATCTCCACCTCTCCGGGCCCCCACCCCTCCTCGATGAACCGTTCTCGGAGGGGTTCGATGTCATCTGCGTGATCGCTCCAGCCGGGAACGAGGAGCACGGGCACGCGCTGGAGCTCCGCCGTGTCGGCGGCGAAGACGAGGAGATCCCCCTCGAGGGGAGCCAGCGGAAGGAGCGCCTCGAGAATCGCAGGGGATGGAGTCGAACCCACTCCCCCGGGAAGACCCTGAAGGGCGGGACTCAGGACCGCAGCGAAAGCCCCGATCCAGACTGCGATGAATGCGGCGAACCGGCTCAAGCCTTGTCTCTCCAGTCTTCCTCGGTCACAGACCGGACGGCAGCGACCACTTCGGTCGCCGCGTACCGCGCGAGCTCTTCATCGAGTACGAGGGGGGGAGTCAGCTCCACCACCTCGCCACCCGCACCGGCGGGGAGTACCACGATGCCCCGGCGGAGCAGGCGCCGGGCGACCCGCACCCCCCCTCCGGAGCTACTTCTTACCCCGTCCGGGTCCGAGAGGGCCACTCCGAGAAAGAGGCCTCGGCCGCGAACCTCTGCGCGCCCCCCCAGATCCGCGAATCCTTCGCGAAGAAGGGACGCGAGCGTACCCCCGGTCCGCTCCGCCCGACGGGGAAGCTCCTCGTCGTCGAGGACGGAGAGAAATGCAAGCGCTGCGTGGCACGCCAGCGGGTGCCCGAGGAAGGTGCTCGTGTGGATCGCCTCTCCTCCGGAACGCGGCCACGCGTCCATGACCTCACTCGAGCCGAGGCAGGCACTCAAGGGCAGCCCTCCTCCCAGAGCCTTTCCGAGGCACAGGAGATCCGGCACCACATCATCGTGATGGAAGGCGAAGAAGTCCCCGGTCCGGCCCAAGCCCGTGAAGATCTCATCGAGAATCAGGAGCGCTCCCGCGCTTCGAGCTCGCTCGGACAATGCCTTCAGGAACCCGGGCGGCGGTACCCGGACTCCTCCCCGCCCCTGGATGGGCTCCACCAGGATCGCTCCCACGGAAGAACCATCGGGGGCCCCTTCGGCCAGCACCCGGTCCACCTCTGCCAGGACCTCTTCCAACTTCTCGCCTCCCGTGTCCGGGAAGGGGACGAAGGAGACGCCGCGGAAGAGACGCTCGCGGAACCGCTGCCGGAAATGCTCCCGATCGGTGACGGCGAGGGATCCAAGCGTAAGGCCGTGATATCCCCCCCGAAAGGCGACGACGCCCGGACGCCCGGTCGCGACCAGAGCCGTCTTGAGGGCCGTTTCCACCGCTTCGCTCCCCGACGAGCTGAGCACGCCCTTCGCCGAAGGCCACGGTGCACGGGCGGACAACTCCTCCAGGAGGTTTAGCCGCTCCGCGGACGGATGGACGTCCCCCATGCCGTGGATCAGGCGTTCGGTGCCCCCTCGGATCGCCTCCACGATCCGGGGATGCCGATGACCCGCCACGGCGACTCCGAAAGCCCCGGTGAGGTCCAGGAGCACGTTCCCGTCGGCGTCAAGGACGTTGACGCCGAGGGCCTCCTTCCAGAACGGAGGAGGCGCCGCCGTCGTGGGGAGCAGGTTCCGGGATTCAACTTGGCCCAGCCGAGCGCCAAGCCGAAGCGATTCCGGTCCGGGGACATCACCCCGAAGCGCCGGAAAGGCGTTGCCGAAGCTCCTCATGGCACCGGGGGCACGCTCGGAGTGCACGGCATGTTCATCTCGCTTCGACCTCGTGAAGTGAAAGGGACTCGGGCCACGGCAGAAACGTAGTGGCGATCCTGGCGCCTCACCATCGAGCCGGCCTTCCTCCGAGCCGACACCGCGATGCGCGCCGAGCGGAGGTGCTCCGGCGTGCGCGCCCTCCGAGCCGCCACCGACTCACGCCGGCGGGTTCAAACCTTCGAGGCGCATGCCGCGTCCTATATTGCGAACGGCGACACGAACCTCCGGCAGGGCGATGCGGCTCAGCTCATGAACCGAGACGGAACAATGCCGGGAGACGAGGAGCCCCCATTCGCGGAGGCTTCCGACCTGGAGCTGGTGCGCCGGAGCGCCAGCGGGGATCTCCCTGCGTTCGAAAGGCTCTACCGGAGCTACGAAAGCCGCACCTACGCCCTGTGCCTCCGCATGATCGGGGAGCATGCCGCGGCCGAGGACCTCACCCAGGAGGTGTGGATCCGGGTGTGGGAGAAGCTCGCGGGCTTCCGCGGAGACAGCAGGTTCTCGAGCTGGCTCCACCGCCTCACGGCCCATCTGGTCCTCGACCACATCCGGAAGAACGGCGTGAGGGAAGGACGAATCGACATCGTCGACGATCCGGGCCGGCTCGAGGGGGTCGGCAGGAGCCCGTCCGCCGGGAGCGGGATGGACCTGTAGAAGGCCGTGGCCGCTCTCCCCCCGGGAGCCCGAAACGTCTTCGTCCTGCACGAGATCGAGGGATATCTGCACCGGGAGATCGCCGAAATGACTGGAACCGCCGAGGGGACCGTGAAAGCTCAGCTCCACCGGGCTCGGCGGCTTCTCCGGGAGGCACTGGACCATCTCTCGAACTGCGGATCCCGTCGGGTTCACACGCGACGTTTCGGGTGAACTCCCTGAGCGGCTCGATCCGGAACGAGCCGACCGATCACGACCCCGAGCGGCCGCAGCGGGGATCCGGCACATTCCTGCGGGCGAGCGTGGGAGACGGATCGGGGCAGGTGGATCTCCAGAGCTTCAGCGGAGCCGTCCGAATCCTCCGGCGAGACCCATAAGGGCGAGATCCACAGGGCAGGTTTGAACTCCGGGTTGGACCCCCCCTATGCCATGTGCCGCTCCCTTGCGCCCATGGATTTTCTGCCCTTATTAGAAGGGTACGCCTGCTTCCCATCTCCCCAGTGAAGTTCCCCACTCCCCCGTGGAGGACGTGTGCGCCTGTCGACCTTCATTACCGTCCATATCGAGGACATTCTCGAGGAGTTCGAGCACTATGCTCGCACACGCACCGCTTCGGGCGAAACGATGGACAAGGCAGCGCTGCGGGATCATGCGGCGAGCATGGTCGAGGTCATCGTGCACGAAATGGAGCGGCCCCTGAGCCCAGCCGCTCGAGAGCGTAAGGCTAAGGGGGACGAAGACCTAGAACCCCGAGGTCTGCCGGGTACACCGGCTGAAAGGCACGGGATCGAGCGAGCGACCAGCGATTTTTCGCTGGAGGAGACGTTTGGAGAATTCCGGGCACTCCGCGCCAGCGTCCTCCGGCTTTGGAGCGAGACCGACGCGCCATCCGCAAGCGAAGCATCCCTTCAGGAGGTGATTCGATTCAACGAGGCAATCGATCAGGCATTGGCCGAGTCGCTCGCTCGCTATGCGAGGCAGTATCAGCGGGAGTACAAAGAGAGGGCGGTCGAGGCCGAAGCCCAGCGGCGCATCGCCGAGAGGGCGGATCGGGTCAAGTCCGACTTCCTCCGGATGATGAGCCACGAGTTGCGGACTCCGTTGAATGCCATCCGCGGGTACACCGGCGTGCTCGATATGGGGATCCACGGCCCGCTAACCTCGGGCCAACAGGACACGGTCGTGCGAATAAGGGAGAGTGAACGACACCTTCTGAGCGTCATCGACGGCATTCTGGACTTCCAGCGGATCGGGGTGGGGAAGGCGACCTATCATGTGGAGGAGATCACGGTGGGGACGGCTCTGGCCGCTCTCCCGTCGATGATCGAACCGATGGCGCAGACGTACGGAGTGGAGTTCGCAGTCGATGGGGAATGGGGTGATGAGCGCGTCCTGGCGGATGAAGCCAAGCTCCGTCAGGTCCTGCTCAATCTACTGTCGAATGCAGTCCGCTTCACCCCCAGGGGCGGCCGTGTGTGGCTGGAGTGCCAGACGATGGAGGAGGAGATATGTCTGCACGTACACGACACCGGCAAGGGCATCCCGAGCGAGAAGCTCGACATCATCTTCGATCCGTTCGTCCAGGTCCACGCAGGGGTCACCACGCGCGAGCACGGCGGGAGCGGATTGGGCCTGACGATCAGTCGCAACCTCCTCCACGGGATGGGCGGTAGGCTCACGGTCACGAGCGAGCTCGGCGTGGGCTCGACCTTCAGCGTCTACCTTCCGAGGGCCCGCCCCATCGATGAAACGGGCGACACCGAGGCGCAGGTGTCCCCGTAGCGTTCCTCAACCGGACGCGACGAACCACCACCAGGTCGCGCCGTACGCGACGAGCAGCAGGACCCCGTCCCGGCGGCCGATCCGACGGCCGAAGCCGGTCAACGGTACGAGCAGCACCGAAAGGGCCAGGACGGCGACGAACTCCCTCCCCGGGATCCCGGGGTCGACCGCGAGAGGCTGCACGAGCGCCGTGACCCCGAGCACCGCCGTGAGGTTGAAGAGGTTGGAGCCGACGACGTTCCCGAGCGCGATCCCGGCGTTCCCGCGCAAAGCCGCCACGAGCGATGCGGCCAATTCGGGCAGGGACGTCCCGACCGCGACCACGCTGAGCCCGATGAGCAGCTCGGGCACCTCGAGAGCCTGAGCCAACGCGACGGCCCCCAGGACGATTCCATGCCCGCCCAGGACGAGCACGGCGGATCCGACCACGACCAGCACGGCGGATCGGCCGAGGAGGCGCGCCCCGGCCTTCCCCGCTTTCGCCCCACCCGGTGCCGGAGCCCCGTCGGGCCCACGCTCCTTCTTCTTCCGGAGCGTACGTGCAAGCAGGGCGAGATACATCGCGAGCAGTCCGAGGAGGATCAGGCCATCCCACCGCCCCAGCTCCAGGTCCAGGAGGAGCGGCAGGAGCACGACCGTGACCCCGATCATCAAAGGGATGTCCCGGCGGATCGCGGGGCTGCTCACCTCCACGGGATGGATCAACGCCACGAGCCCGAGGATCAGACCGACGTTCGCCAGGTTCGAGCCGAGGACGTTTCCGAGGGCGAGATCGGCTCGGCCCTGAACGGCGGAGACGACGGAGACGACGAGCTCCGGCGCGGAGGTGCCGAGCGAGACCACGGTGAGCCCGATGACGAGACTCGGGACACCGAGAAAGGCTCCCGCACGCCCCGCCCCCCGAACGAGCCACTCCGCCCCGAAATAGAGGGCGATCGTCCCACCGATGAGAAACAGAACCGCTTGGATCACCTGCCGTTCCGCGGGCGGGCCAGCCACTCCTGGAGGCTCTCCAGCGAGAGCGCATTCAGGGTTCTCTCCTTCTCGACCCAACCCCGCTGCGCCTGGAGGAGGCCGCCCTCCATGAAGTCGAGATGGGCGGGGCGATGCGAATCCGTAGCGATGCTGACCCGGAGGCCGAGCTCCCGCGCCCGAAGGAGGTGCACGTCGTTCAGGTCGAGCCGGTGGGGATTTGCGTTCATCTCCACGGCAACCCCCGCCTCCGCTGCGGATTCGAGCACGGCATCCATGTCGATGGCGTACGGCTCCCTCCGGTTCAGGAGCCGACCCGTCGGATGGACCAGGACGTCTACCGCCGGATGGCGGATCGCGCGAATCACCCGGCGGGTCATTTCCGCCTGCTCGAGCCCCATGCTCGAGTGGACGGCGACGAGAACGATGTCGAGCCCTTCCAGAACCTCATCGGGGAGATCGAGGGTGCCGTCCCGGAGGATGTCGACCTCGAGTCCCCGGAGCACATGGATCCCGGCGACGGCTTCCCGCACCTCCTCGATCTCCTTCCACTGAGCGCGAACCCGCTCCGGGGTGAGGCCGTTCGCCACCCGCACGGCCTCGCTGTGGTCGGTGATCGCCATGTACTCGTAGCCGAGGTCCCGGCAGGCCTCGGCCATCTCCAGGATCGAGTTCTTCCCGTCGCTCCAGGTGGAGTGCATGTGGAGATCGCCCCGGATGTCTTCCCGGGTTACGAGCCTCGGCAGCGTGCCCTCGCGCGCCGCTTCGATCTCGCCCCGGGCCTCCCTCAGGACGGGAGGGATCCAGGGAAGATCCACCGCGGCGAATACCTCCTCCTCGGCCTCCCCGCCCAGGCGCTCGCCGGCCTCGGGCCCGCCCTCGGCCGCTTCACCCCCCTCCCGTCCCTCCTCGGAGACGCGGAACACCCCGTACTCGCTCACGCGGAGCCCTTTCCGGAGCGCGAGCTTCCGGATCTCCACATTGTGCTCCTTTGAGCCGGTGAAGTAGTGGAGGGCGGCGCCATACGACCGCGCGGGGAGGACTCTGAGGTCGACGCCGAATCCGGATCCGAGCATGATGGAGGCCCGTGTGCCTCCGGACATGACCACCCGGTCGACGCCGGGAAAGGAGGTGAAGTGGCGTATCACCGCAGCCTGTTCCTCCTCCCCGCCATCGACCTGGGCGAGGAGGTCGGCGTCGCCCACCGTCTCCTTACCCCGTCGGTAGCTTCCCGCCACTTCGATCCGCTCCACCCCCGAAGTCGACCGGAGGTACTCGAGGAGGGGGCGGAGGTACTGCTCGGCCTCGTACCGCAGGAAGCGCCCCTGCCGCTGCCGCACCTCCCGGATCGAACGCAGGATCTTGGCAGCGCTCTTCGCTCCGAAGCCCTCGAGCTCCTGGACGCGGCCCGCCTGGAGCGCCGCCTCGAGGTCGTCGAGATTCGTGACGTCCAGCTCCTTCCAGAGCTTCGAGGCTTTCTTGGGGCCAACCCCCTCCAGCTTCACGAGGGTGGCGAGGGAGCGGGGGACCTCGCGGCAGACCTCCTCGAGGAGCTCGAGGGAGCCCGTCGTCGACAACTCCTGGATGTGGCCGGCCATGTCCTTCCCGATCCCGGGAAGGTCGGTGAGATCCTCTCCCTCCTGCACCATCGTGGACAGGGAGCGGGTCAGGCCGCGCACGGTTCGGACGGCGTTGCGGTAGGCACGGACCCGGAAGGGGTTCGCGCCGCGGATCTCGAGCAGGTCGGCGAGCTCGGAGAGGACGCGTGCGATCTCGACGTTCTCCACGGTGCGCGGATGCGAGACCGAGATCAGGGACCGACCCGCCCGGGGCCGCGGGGAGGAAGGAGCTCTCCCTCCCGTTCCTCACCGTTCCGGATCAGGCGGACCCGAACATGCGAGGACGCCGTGACGCGTCTCACTTCCTCGAGGTACTCCATCGCGCCCCGGACCCGTGTGCCCTCCACCTCCACGATCAGGTCGCCCTGCTCGATCCCCCGGCTGCCGATCTCCTGGGTAGCGTGCAGGACCACCACTCCTTCCCGGTCCGGCAGGGAAAAACGTTCCCGGTACTCCTCGGAGGGATCGCTCACCGTCACCCCGCGCATCCGGACGATGGGTCGGTCCTCCTCGGTCGAAATGAAGTTCACCTCGGGAACCGCTTCGAGGAGGTCCGGGTTCACGCGGAGCCGCGCCCCTGTTCGCACCGCCAGGGCCAGGGCGTCGGACGGGCGCGAGTCGACCTCTCGAATCGGAGCGTCCTGCCCCTCCCCCATCCGGATCACGAGCATGCCGATATAGGTGCTCTCCCGCACCTCGTAGACCCGCACTTCCTCCAGGGTCCCTCCCATGTCTGCGATCACGGAGACCAGTAGATCATGGGTCATGGGCCGAGGGGTTACGACCCCCTGGAGCTCGCGGGCGATGGCCCCGGCCTCGGCGTCCCCGATCCAGATCGGCAGAAGCTCGTTCCAGTCGGAGTGGAGGAGCGCGAGAGGCGATCCGGTGCTGAGGTCCACCCCCACGGTCGCGACCTCCATCTCCTTGAGCTCGGGGGTGTTCCCGCGATCCTGGGCCACGGCTTCGGAGCTGCTCGTGACTTCGGTCGCGAAGAGTGCGCAGAGGAGGACGGCGAGCACCCGAGCGGGAAGAGCCGGTTTCATGAGTGTCTCCAGGCGGAAGGGCCGGGGGGACGGGAGGATCCGGAGCCCCCCCTCCACCGAAGTCCCCCGAACGAGCGCTCAGGTTCCTCTCGCTGGGCCGTCACGAGCGGATTCCGTGCGAGTCGAGGAGGCGGAGAAAGCCCTCTTCATCGAGGATCTCGACTCCGAGGTCACGGGCTCGCTCGAGCTTCGAGCCCGCGTCTTCCCCCGCCACGACGACGTCCGTCTCACCGCTCACGGACGACGTCACCGTGCCCGCAGCGCCCTCCACGAGCCTCTTCGCCTCGGCGCGGGTAAGGCTTTCGAGCCCCCCGGTGAACACGAACTTCCGGCCATCCAGGGGGCCTTCCCGCGCCGCCTCCGGGGGCTTGGGCCGCACTCCTCGTTCGAGGACGGCGTCGATGGCGGCGGCCACCCGCTCGTCCTGGAAGAATGCGACGATCTGCTCGGACATCTTCGGGCCGATTCCCGGCACCTCCTCCAGCTCCTCCCGGGTCGCGGCCCGCACCGCCTCGAGGCCCCGGAAATGCCGTGCCAGGTCGTGGGAGACGGCAACCCCCACCTCCGGGATTCCCAAGCCGAAGAGGAATCGCTCGAGTGGGACGTTCTTCCTCCGGGAGATCGCGGCCGCGAGGTTCTCGGCCGATTTGTTCGCGAAACCCGGTAGGGCTTCCAGCTCCGCCGCGGTGAGATCGAAGAGGTGTGCGAGCTCCGAAACGAGTCCGCGCCCCACCAGGAGCCTCGCGGTCTCCTCCCCGAGGCCCTCGATGTCCAGCGCGTGCCGGGATCCGAAGTGCACGATCCGCCCCTTGAGCTGCGCCGTGCACTCGAAGCGGTTCGGACAGACGGTGAACGGCCCGCGAACGACCAGGAGCGAATCGCAGTTGGGGCACCGCTCCGGCATCCGGTACGGCTCGGGTCGCTCCCGCTCCGGCTCCTCGATCCGCTCCACGACCTGCGGGATCACGTCCCCGGCCCGTTGCACCCGCACGAGATCCCCCTCCCGCACGTCCTTCCGGACGAGCTCCTCCCGGTTGTGGAGGGAGGCTCGCGATACGGTCACGCCGCCCACTTCGACGGGCCGTAGGAGCGCCACGGGCGTCAGGACTCCGGTGCGCCCGACCTGCACCGCGATGCGTTCGATCCGGGTCACCTCCTTTCGTGGCTCGAACTTGTAGGCGAGCGCCCAACGCGGGTGGCGGGAGGTGCTTCCGAGGTCCGTGCGCGCGTCGAGATCATTCACCTTGATCACGATCCCGTCGATCTCGTAGTCGAGGCTGTCCCGCTCCAGAGCGAACTCCTCGTGGTAGCGGAGGATCTCGTCGACCTCCGAGACGAGGCGCACCCGCTCCGGTGTCCGGAGGCCCCAGGACCGCAGCGCGTGGAGCACTTCCTCGTCGGAGCGAAAGCCCATTCCCTCCACGACGAGCACGTTGAAGGCGAGGAAGTGGAGCGGTCGGCTGGCGGTGATCGCGGAATCGAGCTGCCGGATCGCGCCGGCGGCAGCGTTCCGGGGGTTCGCGAATGGCTCCTCGCCCTTCTCGACGAGCTCCTGATTCAGGGACTCGAAGGCCGAGAGCGACATCAGCACCTCTCCTCGAATGGAAAGGAGGGGAGGGGACGGCCGCTCTTCCGCACGAAGCCTGAGCGGCACACTCCGGATCGTCCGGATGTTCTCGGTCACACCCTCCCCCTCGCGCCCGTTCCCGCGGGTCACGGCCCGGTCCAGCACCCCCTCGAGGTACACGAGCTCGATCGAGAGGCCGTCGAGCTTCGGCTCGAGGAGGTACTGGACCGCTCCCTCCACCGACTTGACCGTTCGATCGTGAAATCGCCGCAGGTCCTCCTCCTTCTGCGTCGAATCCAGTGAGAGCATGGGAGCGAGATGCGGGATCGTGGGAAGATCGTCCCTCGGCTCCGCTCCCACCCGCTGCGTGGGGGAGTCGGGTGTTACCAGGTCGGGAAAGCGGGCCTCGATCGCCTGGAGCCGGCGGTAGATCCGGTCGTACGCGGCGTCCGAAATCTCGGGGCGGGCCTCCACATGGTAGAGGTAATCGTGGCGCCGGATCTCCGCCCGGAGCGCCTCGACTTCCGCTTCGGCGGCTGCGCGGTCGAGTGTTTCGGGCGGGACGCTTGAATCCAACGATCTCTGCACAATGACAGCGAGTCGCGAGGGACTTGAGCCGGAGCGGCCCCGGAAAGGCGGCCGAGGAACTGACCGAAACTACGCACCTGCAGGAAGAGGGTACAGAGGCGCCGGGCCGGTGGAGAATCTCCGCCGCGCCGGACGGGGAGGCCAACTCGGCGCAGCCGGCCAGGGGTGTGACAGCCCCGTGGGACTCCACATACTATCTTTCCCTGGCGACCGTCCTCGATTCCCAACGACCCCGCGACCGGCCTTTGAGCGAAGCCTCCCCGTCGAACGAGCCCTCGAGCTCCGAGGACCTCGGCGCCATTCCGGCCCGTGAAGTCGAGCACCTCCGTTCCGAAACGCCCGGCTGCGCTCACCGCATCCATCTGAACAACGCGGGCGCTGCCCTTCAGCCTCGGGCGGTCACCGATGCCGTCCGCGCGCACCTCGACCTGGAGGAGCGGATCGGGGGATACGAAGCGGCGGACGACCGCGCTGCCGCCATCGAAGCGGCCTACCACGACGTCGCCGCGCTCGTGGGTGCCCGGCGCGAGAACATCGCGTTTGCGGTCAGCGCCACGGTCGCCTTCTCTCAGGCCCTCTCGTCCGTGCCCTTTCGTCCCGGAGACCGGATCGTCACGACACGGAACGACTATGCGTCGAATCAGATCATGTACCTCTCTCTCGAGGCGCGCATGGGCGTGGAGGTGATTCGGGCCTCGGACTCACCCTCCGGCGGAGTGGACGTCCGGGCTCTCGAGGGGATCGTCCACCGAAAGGCTCCGCGGCTCGTGGCGATGAGCCATGTGCCGACGAACTCGGGCCTCGTGCAGGATGCGAAAGCGGTGGGGGAGATCTGCCGGAAGAAAGGCGTCCTCTTCCTCCTCGACGCGTGCCAGTCGGTGGGGCAGATGCCTGTGGACGTGGCGACGCTCGGGTGCGATTTTCTGGCCGCTACGTCCCGGAAGTTCCTGCGAGGTCCCCGCGGCGCAGGGTTCCTCTACGTATCGGACCGGGTGCTCGATGAGCCGCTGGAGCCCCTCTTCCCGGACCTGCGCGGCGCGGACTGGATCGATGACGACGTCTATCAGCCGGCTCCCGACGCGAGCCGGTTCGAGACGTGGGAGACCTCTCCCGCCGCGCTCCTCGGAATGGGCGAAGCCGCCGCCTGCGCTCGGCGGGTGGGGCTGGACCGGATCGAACGGCGGACGCGGAGCCTCGCATCGCTGCTCCGGGAACTCCTCCAGGCCCTTCCCGGAGTGCGGGTGCTGGACCGGGGGGACGAGCTTTGCGCGATCGTGACGCTCACCGCCGAAGGGCACGAGCCGCGGGCGCTCGTCGGCCGACTTCGGGAAGTGGGCGTGAACACGTCGGCATCGGAGTTGGAGTCGGGGCTTCTCGATTTCCGGGACAAGGGAGTCACCGCGGCCCTTCGCCTCTCCCCGCACTACTACAACCGGGAGGACGAAGTGGAGCATGCCGTCCAGGCGATCGATGCGATTCTCGGAAACCGGGCCCCGCCTTCGGCGGCGGGCTGATCGGAGGAGGGACATGTCGAGTTCGATGAGGCGTACGACGTGGGGCCGGGGGATTGCGTCCGGAATTCTGCTCCTCGTGAGCCAGGGCTGCGCAGCGGTTCCACTCCCCTTCTTCGGAGCCGGGCCCCCGCTGCTCGAGGATGCGGGCGTCGTCACGACCCGTTCCCCGATGGACCAGATCCATTGGGGCATCGCGGTGGCCCGGGTGGACAGCGTGCAGGTGGAGGACGCGGCCGGCGAGGGATGGGAGAGGACGCTCGAGATGCTTGCGGAGGAGAGCGCCCACCGGAAGTTCGTGCCCGCCTCCAACATGAAGATCCCGGCGACGGCGGCCGCTCTCTCGGTGCTCGGGCCGGAGCACCGATTCGAGACGGCATTCTGGGCGACCGCCGAGCGGGATGGCGAATACCTGCGAGGCGACCTGATCCTCCCTGCCGACGGCGACCCGACCCTCGGCAAGCCGTTCCACGAGAGCGGGGAAGCTGCCCTCACGGCGCTCGCCGACTCACTCGTCGCCTCCGGAGTCCGCGTGGTGGAAGGGGCGCTCGTCATCGACGCGAGCGCCTGGGATTCCGTGGGCGTACCCGGAAGCTGGACGGTGGGGAGCGTGGAGCAGCCGTACGGGGCGAGCGGCGGAGCGTTCACGGTCGACGCGGGCGAGCTCTGGCTCGAGGCCCGCGGAGACTTCGAGCCCGGCCACCCGGCCCAGGTCCGGTGGTCCCCTCTCGGAGAACTCGACTTCGTCCAGAACCAGGTGGTCACCGCGGAGGAGCCGGAGGGGCTGAGGGCGGCCTTCCGACCGGAAAGTCGCCGCATGGTCCTGTCCGGAGCGGTCCGTCCCGGATCCGTCGACTCGATTCGGGTGGCGGCCCGCGATCCGGTCCGCCAAGCGGCCGCGGTGCTCCACCGGGTCCTCCTGGACCGGGGCGTGGAGATCCACTTCGGGCTCCACATCCTATGGGACGAGGGGGAGGAACTGGGCGGTGGATGCGTCTCCGGCGCGATCCCGGAGTGCGACGAGTCATGGAAGATCGCCGGCCTCACCTCACCACCCCTTTCCGAAATCGTGGAGGTGATCCTGAAGCGGAGCCAGAACTGGATGAGCGAGCAGGTGGTCCGCACGCTCGGAAGGGAAGCGGGTGGCACCGCGAGCTGGGAGGACGGGCTCGCCGCGATCTCCCGCTACCTCCTCGAGGATGTCGAGGTCGACCCTCTCGACTTCCTTCTCCGGGACGGTTCGGGGCTCTCGAGCCACAACCTCCTGACTCCGCGCGCGATCATCGCCGTCCTCCACCACATGGACACGTCCGGCTTTGGAGAGCTCTACCGCGATGCGCTGGCCACTCCCGGTGAACGCGACAGCACCCTCGAGGAGAGGCTTCTCGAGCTCGAGGGGAGGATCCGGGCGAAGACAGGGACCCTCACGAACGCGAACGCGATTTCCGGCTACCTCGTCCGCGATGACGGTACGGAGCTCGTCTTCTCAGTTCTGACGAACGGTACCGGGCTCCCCGCCGACCTCGTACGGGAGGCGATGGACGAGGTGGTGAGAACGCTCGCCGGGAGCGACTGAGCCGTCACTCGGGCCAATCTCCCACCCGGCGGCCCGTCCCGGCTGCATCGAGATCGGTGAGCTCCTCCTCGAGGGCGCGGCGCGTTGCGCGGTACCCTTCCTCGATGAAATACGCCGCGTGCTCGAAATCGAAGGTGCGGTAGCCGTCGAGGTGCGGGCGGACGAAGAGGAGGGGCGGGGACTTCCATCCTTCCAGCATGGCTCGACGAGCGGTGCCGGACTGGATCGAAAAGACCCGTTGGTGCACCGCGACGAGCCCACCCTTCACCACCCGCTCCGCGTCTTCGGTCGGGCCGGAGCCCACGTCCACACCGAGGATCGCCGTGGCACCGAGATCTCGCGCACGTGTGAGAGCGAGCGCGTCGCCCGTCCCCCCATCCACGAAGTACTGCCCCCCGATTTCGGCCGGGGGATAGAAGACCGGAAGTGCGGCGGAGGCATAGACGGCGTCTGCCGGAGCGACGTCCTCGCGGGCTCCTTTTCCGAACCATTCCGTAGCGCCGCTCCCCAGCTCCACCGCGTTCATCTGGACGGGGATCTCCAGCTCGGCCCAGCTCTTCACGGGAATACTCTCGGATATGTACCGCCGCAGGAGCTCCTCCCGAAATACGCTCGGAGACCGGATCCCGTTCACCCACAGGGCCCTCCGCTGGGTCCGGACGATGTCCCTCGGCTGCAGGCTCCGCGCCCGCTCCTCCAGCTCCTCCTGATCCATTCCCGCAGCGAGCGCGACCCCCACCAGTGCTCCGATGCTCGTGCCGAGGATCCCCTCCACCCGGATCCCCGCCTCCTGGATTGCGCGCCACGCCCCAATGTGCGCCAACCCCTTGAGCCCTCCTCCACCCAGCACGAGCCAGAGCCGCTCCTTCTCCGCACCCGGACCCTCACGCTCGAACCTCGTCAGGAGCCACTCCTTCGTCCGGCCCATCTTCCGTTCTCCCTCCTGCATGAAACGTCCTGCCTTGAGCCGGAATGACCCACGGCTGCTCCGAAACCGCTGTGTCGCAGGGGAGTATGAAGCTTTTCCCAAGTCGGGAAAAGGCCAGAATTTACGCCCGATTCAGGCTTGACGCCCCCGAAGGGGACGGGTAGCTTACTGAAAAGAAGAATCATTCCTGATAACGAATGTGCGCCGGTCCTCGGATGCACTCGGAGACCCCGATACGAATGAGCGATATCCCCGTTCTCAGCATAAAGAACCTCCACGCGAAGGTCGCGGACATCGAGATCCTCCGGGGCCTGAATCTGGAGCTCAAGAAAGGCGAGATCCACGCGATCATGGGACCAAATGGCTCAGGCAAGAGCACTTTGGCCAAGCTCCTCGCCGGGCACCCTGCGTACGAAGCTACCTCCGGAGAGGTTGTGTACAAAGGGAAGGACCTCCTCGAGATGGAAGCTGACGAGCGCGCTCGGGAGGGTGTGCTCCTCGCCTTCCAGTATCCGGTGGAGATCCCCGGAGTCTCGATCGCGAACTTCCTCCGCACCGCGGTCCAGGCCCGACTCGCCGAGGACGAAGAGGTCGACCTCTTCGACTTCCAGGACGATCTGGTCGACCGGATGGAGCTCCTCGAGATGGATCCGTCCTTCGCCGAGCGACCGGTGAACGATGGATTCTCCGGGGGAGAGAAGAAGCGGGGGGAGATCCTGCAACTCGCGATGCTCAATCCGAGCCTCGCCCTGCTCGACGAGACGGATTCGGGACTCGACATCGACGCGCTCCAGATCGTGTCGAAGGCGATCAACGTGATGCGCGAGAAGGACCCGGACCTGGCCGTGCTCATCATCACCCACTACCAGCGGGTTCTCAACTACGTGCAGCCCGATTTCGTGCATGTGATGGTGAAGGGCGCGATCGTCGAGTCCGGAGGCCCCGAAGTCGCGACGCGGCTCGAGGAGCAGGGATACGAGGAGTTCCGGGTGCCGGCCGGCGCATGAGCGCATCAGCCCCCCAGGGAGGGATTCGAGATGCCACAGAATGAAGTCATAGAGGGCTTGAACCTCGACGAATACCAGTACCATTTCATCACGGAAGACGAGCCCATCTACCGGTCCGACCGGGGGCTGAACGAAAAGGTCGTCCGTGAAATTTCCCACCAGAAGGGCGAGCCGGAGTGGATGCGGGACTTCCGCCTCAAGGGGCTGAAGATCTACAACGCGAAGCCCATGCCGAAATGGGGCGCGGACCTCTCCAACCTGGAAGCGGTTCTGGAGGACATCTATTTCTACGTCCGTCCGCAGGAGAAGATGGAGCGGTCGTGGGACGATGTGCCCCCGAACATCAAGGAGACGTTCGAGCGGCTCGGCATCCCGGACGCCGAGCAGAAAATCCTGGCGGGAGTCGGGGCTCAGTACGAGTCCGAGATGGTCTATCACTCCCTGAAGGAGGAGTGGGAGGCGAAGGGCGTCATCTTCGACTCGATCGAGGACGGGCTCAAGAATCACCCGGAGATCTTCCGGGAGCATTTCGCCACCGTGATTCCTGCCCAGGACAACAAATTCTCCGCGATGAACTCGGCGGTTTGGTCCGGCGGGTCCTTCGTCTATATCCCGAAGGGCGTGGAGCTCGACACTCCACTTCAGGCCTACTTCCGTGTCAATCAGGAGCAGATGGGGCAGTTCGAGCGGACGCTCATCATCGCGGACGAGGGCTCGAAGGCACACTACATCGAGGGGTGCACCGCACCCGTCTACTCGACGGACTCGTTCCATTCGGGTGTGATCGAGATCATCGTGAAGCCGAACGCGCACTTCCGGTACACGACGATCCAGAACTGGTCGAGCAACATGTACAACCTCGTCACGCAGCGAGCGCTCGTGCACGAGGGGGCCACGATGGAATGGCTGGACGGAAATCTCGGATCGAAGATCACGATGAAGTACCCCTCCTGCTACCTCGTCGGAGAGGGGGCCAGCGGCTCGATCCTCTCGATCGCATACGCGGGGGACGGGCAGCACCAGGACACCGGGGGGAAGGTCGTGCACGCCGCGCCGAACACGTCTTCGCAGATCATTTCGAAGTCGATCTCGAAGGGGACCGGCCGCTCGACGTACCGCGGACTCTGCAAGGTGTACGAAGGGGCGACCCGGGCGAAGTCGAACGTGGAGTGCGACGCGCTCCTGATCAACGAGACGGCTCGGACGGACACGTATCCGTACATCGAGATCGAGGAAGAGCGTTCGAACATCGGTCACGAGGCCACGGTCTCGAAGGTCGGTGACGAGCAGATCTTCTATCTGATGAGTCGTGGCCTCTCGGAGGAGGAGGCGATGGCGCTCATCGTGCGTGGCTTCATCGAGCCGATCGCCAAGCTTCTCCCCCTCGAGTATGCCGTAGAGCTGAACCGCCTCATTGACCTCGAGATGGAGGGGTCGGTCGGCTGACCTCCGCCGCCGGGCTCCACCGCAAACGGGAGGGGAAGCGCGGTCCGCGCTTCCCCTCCCCCCTTCGATTCATCCAAGATACCATACGGTAGCCATGCCTGATTCAGCCGTCATCGACCGGCCCGTCGGAGGCCTCATGGAGGGGGTGACCCCAGCCCTGAACCAGGAGGCGGTGAAGCTCCTGGCCGCGAACGAGCCGGATTGGCTTCGCGAGCGCCGCCTCCACGCCTGGTCCGTGTACGAGCGCACCCCTCTCCCCACGACCCGGCTGGAGGAGTGGCGCTACACCGACCTCTCCAGGACGCTCGAGCTCGATTCGCTGGGCCTCCCGCCCCGCGAGGCGCCGCGTTCCCTGGCGGTCGACAGATATCCGGAGAGGCTCCGGAATGCCATGGAGAAGGATTGGGATGCGTCCGGGCACCTCGTGGAAATGGACGGGAGCGTGGTCCACACCGACCTGCTCGATGACCTCAGGCGGCAGGGAGTGGTGCTCACCTCGCTCCAGGAGGCGGTGGAGACGCACGAGGAATTCCTCCGGGAACACCTCGCCACCGAAGTCCTTCCACCGGAGACGGGGAAGTTCCAGGCGCTGAACGCGGCGCTCTGGACCGACGGAATTCTCCTGATCGTCCCGAAGGGCGTGCAGGTGGAGCTGCCGGCGCGGATCAGCCGCTGGACCTCCGAGGCCGGGCGCGCCTTCTTCAGCCGAACCCTGATCGTCGCGGAGGAGGGAAGCCGCGTCTCGTACGTGGACGAGTGCCTCTCCGATGATTTCGACCGGCAGAGCTTCGTCTCCACGGGGGTCGAGATCCTGGCGCGGGACGGCGCGCAGGTCCAGTACGTCTCCCTGCAGCGGATGGGAAGGGGAGCCTTCCACCTGTCCCAGCAGCGCACCCTGGCACTTCGGGACGCCACGCTCGACACGCTGAACGTGAGCCTCGGCGCCTCCGTGGCCCGGGTCGACCTGAACGCCCAGCTTCTCGGCGCCGGAGCCAACTCCGACATGCTCGGCCTCTACTTCGCCGGCGACGATCAGCATTTCGACCACAACACGCGCCAGGATCACATCGCCCCAAACACGCGGAGCGACCTCCTGTACAAGGGAGCGCTCGAGGGAAGGTCCCGGACGGTCTTCCGCGGCATCATCAAGGTGTACGAGGGTGCGCAGCGGACCGATGCATACCAGACGAACCGGAACCTCATCCTCTCGGACCACGCCCGCGCCGATTCGCTTCCGAACCTGGAGATCGCGGCGGACGACGTCCGCTGCTCCCACGGCGCCACCGTGGGTCAGCTCGACGAGGAAGTGCTCTTCTACCTCATGAGCCGGGGGCTCGATCGGCGACAGGCGGAGCGCCTCGTGGTCCGGGGCTTTCTCGGAGAAGTCCTGGCGAAATTCCCGCTGGGAGGTGTCGTTGCCAAGGTGTCGGAGATCATCGAGCAGCGGCTCGGCGCTGACTGAGGGGAGAGGGAGGGTCGGAATGAGTGAGTGGGTGAGAGTTGCTTCGGTGGAAGAGTGCGGCAGCGGCTGTCTTCGCGGAGTGGAGGCAGGAGGGGAGCGGATCGTCCTGGTGAACGTGGACGAATCGGTGTATGCGTTGGAGGATCGCTGTTCCCATCAGGATTTCCCGCTCTCGGATGGGACCCTCGAGGACGGAAAGCTCGAATGCCTCTACCATGGGGCCCGCTTCGATCCGGCCACGGGCAAGGCGCTCACGCTCCCCGCGATTCGACCCGTCCGGAGCTTTCCGGTGGAAGTCCGAGGGTCCGACATCTACGTTCAGGTGGAATGAGGACATGAACCCCCCGCTCGAGCCCACCACGCCCACGGCGAAGCGTTCGCCCGCGCTCGATCCGTACGCGCTGCGGGGGGATTTCCCCGCGCTGCACCAGGAGGTAAATGGCCATCCCCTCGCCTATCTGGACAACGCGGCCACGACCCAGAAGCCCGAGGCCGTCCTGGAGGCCCTCCTCCGCTACTACCGCGAAGACAACGCGAACGTCCACCGCGGAATCCACGAGCTGAGCCGCCGTGCGACCGAGGCGTACGAGGGGTCGCGGGCCCGCATCGCGGAGTGGATCGGAGCGGAGGGGCCGGAAGAGGTCGTATGGACGCGGGGCACGACCGAGGCGATCAATCTCGTGGCGGCAAGCTGGGGTGGATCGAACCTGTCCGAAGGGGACGAGATCCTGCTCACCGAGATGGAGCACCACTCGAACATCGTGCCCTGGCAGCTCATCGCCGAGCGCACCGGCGCCCGACTCCGCTACGTGGAGCTGGACGAAGAGGGGCGGCTCCGGCTCGACCAGCTACCCGAGCTGCTGACGGAGCGGACGAAGCTCATGGCCGTCTCCCATGTGTCGAACGCCCTCGGGACGATCAACCCCGTCCCGGAGATCGCGCGGCTCGTCCATGAGCGGGGGGCGCTCCTTCTCGTGGACGGAGCCCAGGGCGCGGCGCACCACCCCGTGGATGTGAAGGCGCTCGGCTGCGACTTCTACGCCTTTTCGGGGCACAAGCTGATGGGCCCCACCGGGATCGGAGCCCTCTGGGGCCGAGAGGAGCTCCTGGACGCGATGCCCCCGTATCAAGGGGGCGGCGAGATGATCCGGGTGGTCAAGCCCGACATGAGCACCTGGGCGGCACTCCCGCACAAATTCGAAGCGGGAACGCCCAACATCGCCGGTGCCGTCGCGATGCGAGTTGCCGTGGACTACCTCGACCGGATCGGCCCGGAAGCGGTGCTCGAGCACGAGCAGAGCCTCGTCGGCTACGCTCTCGAGCGGCTGCGGGAGATTCCGGGGATCCGCCTCTACGGGCCACCCGATCCGGAGGAGAGATCCGGAGTCGTCTCCTTCTCCCTTCAGGACGCGCATCCCCATGACGTGGCCACGATCCTCGACACCGAGGGCGTCGCGATTCGCGCCGGCCATCACTGCGCGCAGCTCGTGATGCGGCGCTACCAGGTCTCCGCCACCACGCGGGCCTCCTTCTATCTCTACAACACCCGGGAGGAGGTGGATCGACTGATGGACGGGCTCGACGCCGTGCAGTCCATCTTCGGATCCACGGGAACGCAATGACCACCGACGTGCAGCTCAGCTCGCTCTACCAGCAGGTCATCCTCGACCACTACCGGAAGCCGAAGAACAAGGGGGACCTCGAGGAAGCGACCGCGACGGTCTTCATGGAGAATCCGGTCTGTGGAGACGAGATTCGCCTGCAGGTGCGGATCGAGGGCGACGAGATCGTCGAGGCCCGCTTCGTGGGGTCCGGCTGCTCGATCTCCCAGGCCTCCATCTCGATGTTGACCCAGGTGCTCAAGGGAAAGAAGCTCGACGAGGCGGCCCTCCTCGCCAACCGGTTCACGGAGATGATGCATGGAGATGAGACGGCCGCACGGGATCGGTCGCTGAAGGACCTCCGGGCCCTCCAGGGGGTGAGCAAGTTTCCGGTCCGCATCAAGTGCGCGCTGCTGGGCTTCGACGCGCTGAAGGAAGTCCTGGACCGGAGTCGGTCCGAGGAGTAGCTGCGGCTACGGTTCGAGCACCACCTTCACGGCCTCGCTCCGGGCGTGGTTCGCCGCAGCGGAGAGACCCCTCCGGTACTCCCCCAGGGAAAAGGTGTGGGTCACCAGCTCCTCCACGGGGCCGTGCCCCTCCGCGAGCAGCTCGTGTACGACCTGGAAGGTATGCCGCGCCCCGCCCTTCCACTCCTCCCGCCCGTATCCGACGAACCCGCGGACCTCGAGCTCGCGAGCCCAGAGAAAGGTGAGGTCCAGCTTCCGGATCTCCGCCGCGCATCCGAGGAGGACGACGCGGCCCCGGGGCGCCGCGAATCGGAGCGCCTGGGCGATCGTGTTCCCGCTGCCCACGCAGTCGAAGATGACGGGGAAGCCGCCGCCGGAATACACCTCGGGGCCCACGATCGGCTGGTATGCCGACGCTCCCGTCTCGACGAGCACCTGCCGTGCCTCGAGCCCCGGGGAAACCACCTCGTCCGCGCCGAGCTTCTCGGCGAGCTCGGCCTCATGGCTCCGCTTCGTCTGCGCCACGATCGTACCGTCGAACCCCGAGGCGCGGAGACCCCAGATCGTGCCGAGCGCGATCGGGCCGCTCCCGATCACGAGCACGTCATCGCCTCGCGCAGGGGGGGCGTTGAGAAGCGCGTGCATTCCGATCGACAGGGGCTCGGTGAGCACCGCGGCGGCGGAGGGGATCGGATCCGGGACCGGGTGGAGCTGGTCCTCGTGGGCGATCATCCGCTCGCCCCAGCCGCCCGGGAGGTCACGGTGATATCCGATGGTGAGCCCCCGCGCCAAAGGCTCCCCCTCGATCCGGATCTCCCCGTCCTCGCCCGCCATCTCGCAGGTGCCGGGCCGTCCGATCTCGCACGATGGGCACCGCGCCTCTCTCGGATGGCCGCGCACCCGGCAGGAAAGGAGCGGGTCGACGGACACCCGCTGACCGGGCTCGACCCGTGAGACGCTGGGCCCCACGTCTTCGACTTCGGCCAGGATCTCGTGGCCCGGAACTGCAGGAAAGGACCCGAAGGGCTCCATCGCGGGGCTCGCCGAGTAGGTCAGATTCGAGACGTCGGTGCCGCAGATCCCGCACGACAACACCCGAAGCCGCACCCAACCCCGTCCCGGGATCGCCGGCTCCCGGACGTCCGTGAGCTCGAGCCCGCTCGGTCGCCCGAAGACGGCGGCCTCATGGATCCGGCCGGCGGTTTTCGCGAGGAGGTAGCGCGGAATGGAAACGTCGAAGGTGACCGCTCTCACTGGCTCTCCCGTCCGCAGCAGGTGGGGGCGATCGCCATCAGAAGGAGTCCAGCATCCGGAAGTCCCTGAGTCCGAGCGCCGGCTCCCACCCATCGGGGGGTGTCGGTCCGCCGGGAAGCGCGCCCGACACGAGGAGGTCCGCTGCGATTCCGATCGGAATCGCTCCCTCCCCGGCGGTCCCCATTCGGCGAACACCCGAGTCGGACACCTGCCACGTGCCTTCGTTCTCGGGCACCTGCTCGTCCCGGACCGCGAGCACCGCGCCGGAACCTCGAGCTCCCTCCCCGTCGAGGAGCGCTTCCAGGTTCAGTACCCGAAGCATCGGGCCGCGAAGGAGTCGAGCCGACTCGAACCAGAGACCACGCTTCGACCTGCTCCCCGGTCGCCGCGGATGCGGAAGCAGACGGTGGAAGCCCTCGCTCGGAAGCGCATCGTAGACCACCTCGTCCCACTGATCACGCTGGCTGGAGATCCAACCGAGGAGCCCCCGATACGCCGCGGTGTCCGCCGCCACGAGCTCCCGGATCCGCATTCGGCTCCGGCGGCCGGGGCGCCGCCGCGGGGTCCGGATCACGAGATAGCCGCGCACGGTCCCCTGCGGGTCCCGGTACGCGAAAGAGACGTTTCGCGCATGATCGAGGAAACTCCACATGGTCGATGTGCGGCGCAGCAGGCCGTTCGCCTTCAGGACGGTCCGGCCGTATGCCTCTCGGAGTCGCTCCGCGTCCTCGACCGTCCGCACCCGCGCCACCCGGTCGCTTCCCTCGAAGAGAGGCAGGTCCGAGGCTGGGAACCGGTACCGGTGCAGCTCCCCGGCCAGCGTGTATCCCAGGCGTCCGTAGAAGGATGCCTGGTAGGGGTAGAGTGCGGAGAGCACGTGCCCCTCGCTCCTCGCGATCCGGAGCGCTTCCGCGCACATCCACCCGCCGATTCCCCGGCGCCGATGCTCCGGCTCGACGGCGACCGCCGCGAGTCCCATGGTCGGAAAAGTGCGGCCGAAGAGGCCCAGCTCCAGGTCGTACATCCGGAGCGCCCCAACCCGTCGGCCCGCCACCTCCGCGACCCACGCCGTCTCGATTCCTCCGAAGGTGCCGCCCTCCTCGAGCTCCCGGAGCCGGTCCTCGGCGCTCCTCTCGCCGGGAAAGACGTAGGACCAGAGCTCGGCGAGCGGCCATCCGTCCTCCGCTTCGGCTCGCCTGAGGCGAAGGCCTTCCGGGGGCGCTGCGCCGGGGAAGCCCGGTTTCTCCATCATCCCGCCCTCCTCTCTTCGTTCATCGGGTCGTTCGCCGTTTCCATCGGGGGGAGCCGGAGGCGGACCGGTGTCTCCGGTTGGTCCACCCGCGCTTCACGGCGCAGGGGGAGGACAGGTTATCCCGCCCCGGGGGGCCTGGGCCAGGGGCATCGACGAGTCGCATCGGCCCGCGGCCGAATCGCGGAGAGAACCGGCACCGAAGCGACGGGGCAGGGGTACCATGGGCCCTTCGACTCCGCCGCACTGCCGCCAGCAGCAGGAGATCCAGCCGATGAGGACCGCCGTGGTCGCGGGATGCCGCACTCCGTTCACCCGCTCGGGAACCGCCTTCCGGGACCTGAACGCGATCGAGCTGGGGAGGATCGTGGTCACCGAGGTACTGGGTCGGTCGGGCGTTCCGCCGAAAGCCGTCCAGGAGCTCGTCTTCGGCACGGTCGTCCACAATCCCAAGGCGCCGAACATCGCGCGGGAAGTGGGCCTTGCCACCCTGCCGCGGACCGTGCCCGCCACCACCGTCTCGCGGGCGTGCGCATCCGCCAATCAGGCGATTGCAGACGGGAGCGGCCTCATCGCCCGCGACTACGCGCACGTCGTCGTGGCCGGCGGCGCGGAGTCCCTTTCGCAGATCCCGGTGACGGTCAGCGACCGACTCGCCAAGCGGCTGATGGCCGCGTCCAAGGCGAAGTCGGTCGGCCAGCGGCTCGGTGCGTTCCGAGGGCTTCGGCCGGCGGATCTCCTCCCCGCGTCGCCCCAGATCGCGGAATACTCGACCGGAGAGACGATGGGAGAGGCCGCGGAGCGGATGGCGAAGGAAAACGGCATCTCCCGGTCGGCCCAGGACGAGTGGGCCCTCCGCTCCCACCAACTCGCCCTCCAGGGAGCGGAGGATGGGCGGATGGCGGAGGAGGTCGTGCCCGTCTACGTGCCGCCCCACTACGAAACGATCGTGGAGCGCGACAACGGGATCCGGAAGGATACGAGCCTCGAGGCGCTCTCGAAGCTTCCTCCCGCCTTCGACCGAAAGCATGGATCGGTGACGGCCGGCAACGCCTCCCCCCTGACCGATGGGGCGGCCGCCGTCCTCCTGATGTCGGAGGAAGCCGTCGGAACGCACGGTGTCCAGCCGCTCGGGTGGATCCGGAGCTTCGCCTTCAGCGCCGTGGATCCGGCCGGACAGCTTCTCCAGGGGCCGGCATACGCGGTCCCGGTCGCGCTCGAGCGTGCCGGGATCACGATGCGGGAGGTCGGCGTGATGGAGATGCACGAAGCCTTCGCCGCCCAGGTCCTATCGAACCTGCAGGCGCTCGACTCCAAGGCCTTCGCTCGGGACGAGCTCGGTCGGTCCGAAGCGGTCGGCCACCCGGATCCGGATCGGATCAACGTGATGGGCGGCTCGATCGCCGTCGGCCACCCGTTCGGAGCGACGGGCGCCCGTCTCACGACCACGGTGCTTCGGGAGATGGCCAGGCGGGATGAAACGTTCGGACTCGTGACCGTGTGTGCGGCCGGGGGACTGGGATTTGCGATGGTGCTCGAGCGGGCGTGAGATTCGAACGGTCAGACCGCCGCCCCTTCCCGGAGCGCCAGCCTGATCGCTTCGAAGTCCGGCATCGTCCCCGGATCCTCGCACACGCGTGAGTAGAGCACGCGGCCCTCGGGGCTCACCACGAATGCTGCGCGGTGGGCGACGCCGTGCATCCCGAAGAAGTCGTCGCACTTCACTCCGTAGGCTTCGCTCACCTTCCGATTGAAATCCGAAAGGATCGGAAAGGCGGCCCCGCACTCGCGGGCGAACTTCTCCGTCACGAAGGGAGAGTCGACGCTGATGCCGATCACCTCCACGTCGAGGGCCTTCCACTCCTCGTATCCATGCGCCACGCTCATGAGCTCTTCGGTGCAGATCGGGGAGAAGGCGAGAGGGAAGAAGAGGAGCACGACGGAGCGCTCGCCTCGGTAATCCGAGAGGCGGAGGGGAGCCTCTCCCGGCTTGACCGGCAATTCGAAATCGGGCGCTTCCTGACCTACCTGGACCGGCATCCTTCACTCCTCCGCGTCAGGGTTCACGCCGGGACGAGCCACAGTCCCGGAACTACTGGTGCAGCACCATCTTGGCGAGGGCGGTTCAAGGATACGCCTCATCCGGGAAGCGGTTCCACCCTCGTGACGGCCGTGGTGGTCGCACCGTCCGCCGGGGCGCGTCACGAGGGTGGCTCGTCCCGGAGCTGGATGAGGGCGCGCTTCACATACACGGGCACCATCGCGCGCCGCCACTCCGGATCGACGATGATGTTGTCGAGCGGACGGCACTGCTTCCGGGCCCGCTCGGCGAGGGCATCGATCACGTCGTCGTCGAGCGCCTCTCCTTCTGCGATCTCGTCCCACCCTGTCAGCTCCCGCGGCCGCGCGCCCAACGCCGTGACGACCCCGCGGAGCCGCTGCATCCGGCCACCGGGATCCACCCAGGCGGCGACTGCCACCGTGAGCAGGGGGAAGTCGATCGAGGCGCGCTGTCTGAGCTTCGAGTATCCGGAGCGCAGATGCAGCTCCTCATCTCCGTTGGGGCTCCCTCGAATGCGATTCACCGCCCCGTCGGCGTCGCCGCCAGCCGCGGCATCGACGTCGGCACCGCCAGGCGCCCCATCGGCGCCGCTCACGAACGAGAGTGGAATTAGAATTCTGGTTATGGTTTCCCCGGGGCCGCGCTGGTTGTTCCTGATTCCGTCGGGGACGAAGAAGTCTTCGACCGGTACGGAGCGCGTGCCGGAGGGGCTCCGCATCTCGACGCGGGCCCCGAATGCGATCAGCGCCGGTGGGGTATCGGCGGAGTGGGCCGCGACACACTTCTTCCCCACCTTCGTCACATGGCATACGGTGCCGTCCTTCTTCAGGCAGTACCCGAGGGCGCGGCGCCAGAACTCCGTCTGGTTGTAATAGGTGCAGCGTGTGTCGAGGCAGAGGTTTCCCCCGATCGTCCCCGCATTTCGAAGCTGGGGGCCGGCGACGTGCCCCGCGGCGGCAGCGAGGGCGGCGAACCGTCCGCGCACCTCCGGGTGCCGCGCGACGGAGGCGAGCGTCTCGGCCGCTCCAATCGCGAGCGCTCCACCCTCGCGGCGGATCCCCCTCAGTTCCCCGATCCCCTTGAGACCCACGAGGTGGGCAGGCTCGAAGAGCCGATGCTTCATATTCGGGATGAGGTCCGTGCCCCCGGCGATCACCATCGCATCGTCTCCGAAGCGGTGGAGGAGCTCGACCGCTTCGTCCAGCGACCGGGGGCGGTGGTATTCGTGGGGAGGAAGCCTCAGCACACCACTACCCTCCGGGCTCGAGGGGCCGGGCGATCATGACGCCGTCCTGTGCACCCAACCGGAGGATCCGCTCCGCCAGCGGAAGCTCGGTGATCTCCACGCTCTCCCCGACGAGGGGGGCGTGGATCATGTGAATCCGGCCCTGGTGCCGAAGCGCGATCCCCGTGTGCGCGATGTCCAGGCCATCCACGTTGCTCGTCGTCGCGATGATGTCGCCGTTCTGGATCTCGTCCTCCACGGACTCGATCCGGTCCTCCGGGATGCGGTACCGGGCGCGAGGAGCGAGCTCCCGCTCGAGCTCCTCCACCGCGTCCCGATACGCCGGAACCTCCGTGAGCTGGCGGTACGCGTCCGGGTTCGAGGACATGAAGTGGATCGGGCGCGTGTCCCGCTCCCCGCCGAGCTCCTCAGTCAGGTCCCGGACGAGACCGGATCCCTCGTTGTCCTGGATCCATTCCGAGAAGTAGTGGAGCCGGCTCGAATACCCGTCGAGCTCTCCACCCCGGTACCGGATGGAGGTGAGGATCTCCCGGTAGCGATCGCGCAGCGCTTCCTCGGATTCGAGCAGGTCCTCCGGCATCGTCCGAAGCAGAATGCCGATCGCGAGGAGGTTCTCCACGAAGGTGACGCAGTCCAGGGCCCGAAGGTTCACGACGAGGCCCTCGGGCCCCGGAAGCTCCAGCGTGCCCGGCTCGTACGGGGTGCCGACGAAGGTCGTGCCGACCATCGCCATGATCTCACCCACCGGGAGCCGGTGGAGACTCTGGCCCCTCGCCCACTCCACCGTCTCGCGAAGGATCGCCCAGTCCTCCTCCGTCTCGTGCACCGGCTCGCGAGGATCGAGTTCGGCGTCTCCCTCCGCGGGGGCACCCGTCCCCTCGGTACGGGTCTCGCCGACGGGCCCGGCGTACCCGAAGGGCCGCGCCTCTCCGTAGGGAGAACGGTCTCCGCTCGACGCCCGCTCGAGGCCGGCCGACGCCGGTGGATCCTGGCCGTCCGTCCCGCAGGCCCCGAGGACCAAGGCGACCGCCAGGAGGATCGGGGAGCCCAGCTCAGTCCTAAGAAACGCTTTCATGTACCTCCTCTTCGATCGGCCTTCCGGGAGCCGTCGGCTTCTTGAGTTTCCCTTCCGCCCGCGCCTCGTTGATCCTCCTCCAGACGCGCGGTGGGGAGAAGGGCAGGGCGTCCATCCGGATCCCCACGGCATCGTGGATCGCGTTCGCGATCGCAGGGATCGACGGGTGGAGGGGCCCCTCCCCGGCCTCCTTCGCGCCGTACGGCCCCTCCGGATCGAGCGACTCGACGATGAGCGACTCGAGCTCCGGCGTGTCGAGGCTCGTCGGAATCCGGTAGTCCAGGAGCGAAGGGGCGTTGTGGAGCCCCTCCCGGCCCTGCTCGGCGCTCTTGAAGATCTGCTCCTCCATCAGGGCCTCCGCGAAGCCCATGTAGGCCGACCCCTCCATCTGGCCCTCGACCAGCACCGGGTTCAGCGCGCGGCCGCAGTCGTGCGCGATCCAGATCCGCTTCACCTCGACGAACCCCGTCTCCACGTCCACGTCGACCTCGGCCACGTGGGCCGTGAAGGAGTATGCGGGAGAGGATCCGATCGTGCCGCCTCGGTACGACCCGTGGATGTCCTTCGGCGTGTTGTACCAACCGGTCGCCCCGAGCGTGCCGAACATCGCTTCCGCGAGCTGAAAGGCCTCCCGGATCGGGAGCTTCCGCGCGGTATCGGGGGCGAAAAGGGCCCACCCGCCCGCGAGCAGCACCTCTCGGGGCTTGCAGCCCCACTCCCCGGCGACCGCGTCCTGGACCTTCCGCTTGAGCGTCCGTGCCGCGTCGATACATGCATTGCCCAGCATGAAGGTGACCCTGGAGGAATAGGCGCCCAGGTCGACGGGGGTGAAGTCCGTGTCCCCGGCAAAGACACGCACGTAGTCGAGAGGAACGCCCAGCTCCTCCGCCGCCACGTAGGCCACCATCGAGTCCGTCCCCTGTCCGATCTCCGAAGCGCCGCTGAACACCGCCACACGTCCCGACCGGTCGATCTGGATCTGAACCGCCGACTGGGGCATGTCGTTTGGGTAGACGGGGTAGTTCGTCCCCGAGATGTAGCAGGAGCCCGCGACACCGAGGCCCCGGCCGAAGGGGAGCCTCCGCCACCGCTCCTTCCACCCGCTCGCGCGCTCGACGGCCTCGAGGCACTCGACGAACCCGTTCGAGGTCACCCGGAGCTCGTTGACCGTGCGGGTATTGCCTCCCATCGCGTTCGAGCGACGGAGCCCGACCGGGTCCATCTCCAGCTTCTCGGCGAGCTTGTCGAGCTGCACCTCGAAGGCGAAGCGGGGCTGCACGGAGCCATGGCCTCGCTTCGGGCCGCACGCAGGTTTGTTCGTGTACGCCCGGACGGAGTCGAACCGGTAGGCGGGCATCGTATACGGCGCGGTGAGGAGCTGCCCGGAATAGTACGTCGTGACGAGCCCGAAGGAGGCATACGCCCCGCCGTCGAGCAGCACCTGCGCATCCACGGACTGGAGCTTTCCGTCCTTCGTGGCACCGGTCCGATACCGCATGTGGAACGGATGGCGCCCGCGGTGAGCGTAGAAGACCTCCTCCCGAGTGTAGAGGATCTTCACCGGTCGGCCCGTCTTCATCGCCAGGGCGGCTACGCAGAACTCGAGGTCGAACGGCTCCGACTTCCCGCCGAACGCGCCGCCCACCGGGGGCTGGATCACCCGCACCCGGGCCGGGTCGAGCTCGAGCACGCGCGCCAGCTCACGGTGGAGGTAGTGCGGCACCTGCGTCGACGACCAGACGGTGAGCCGGCCGTGGGAGGACGGAACGCCTCCTTCGTGCTTTCCGGGCTGACCCCCCATCCCCGGCTCCAAGGGGAAGGTGAGGCCCCCACCGGAGGACAGGCCCCCCGCCTCCCGGCCGTCGGGTTCCCAGAGTCCGATGGCGCAGTGCGGCTCGATCGGGGCGTGCGTCGTCCCCTCGAAGAAGTAGGCTCCTTCGACCACGACGTCCGACGCCTCCATCAGCGCGTGGACCTCTCCGAAGTCGAGGTGCACCTTCTTCGTGATGTTTCCGTTCCAGCCTGCTTTTCGGGGCTCGTGGATGTAGGGGGAGTCCTCTCCTCCCGTCGCCTCCAGCGCTTTTCGGGGATCCAGGTAGGCGGGAAGCTCCTCGTACTCGACCTCGATCAGCCCGGCCGCCTCGATCGCGGTGTCCTCGTCGACCGCCGCCACCGCCGCTACCCCGTCACCGATGTACCGGACCCGGTCGACACAGAGGGGGTGCTCGTCCGGCGTCCAGGGAATCACCCCGTAGGTGTGGGGCATGTCACGACCGGTGACGACGCCCCGCACGCCGTCCAACGCCTCGGCGCGGGAGCTGTCGATCGAGACGATGCGGGCGTGGGGATGGGGACTTCGGACGATCCGTGCGTGAAGCATCCCGGGGAGCGCGATGTCGTCCGCGTATCGGGCCTTCCCGGACGCCTTCGCGAAGCCGTCGACCTTTCGGAGTCGCGAGCCGATCAAGTTCAAGTCCGACTGGGAGTTGCGGCCATCCGGAACCCGCTGCTCGTCCGTGCCTCCAGGCCGGCTCTCTCCTCCTCCGCCCGTCTCGCTCATCGACGCCCCGCTCCGTCGGCGGAACCGGTTCGGATCCTCTCCGCCGCTGCCTCCACCGCGTTGTAGATCTTCGTGTAGCCGGTGCAGCGGCAGAGGTTGCCCGACAGCGCTTCCTTGATCTCCTCGCGGGAGGGTGCCGGGTTCCGCTCGAGGAGCCCCACCGCGGAACAGAGGATCCCCGGAGTGCAGAAGCCGCACTGTGCCGCGCCGTTCAGGTCGAACTCGTCCTGGACGGGATGGGGCCCCGACTCGCGGGCGAGGCCCTCCACCGTGACGACCTCGGCACCCTCCGCTTCCCAGACGGGCATGATGCAGGAAAGGGTGGCCACGCCGTCCACGAGCACCGTGCACGCCCCGCAGTCACCCTTGTCGCAGCCCTGCTTCGATCCCGTGAGGCCGAGCACGTAGCGGAGGGTTTCGAGCAGGGTGTAGTGGGTCGGGACACCGGCGATGCGCCGGTCCCCATTCACGTTCAGATCGACGATCCGGTTCGTAGCGCCCACGGACGATCCTCGGAAGCGAGCGGGCAACCAGGTGCCCCCGGGGTCGCCCTGCGGTGGAGGGATCGGGTAGCTCGATCATGGCACTGCTGCAATCCTACGATACCTTGAAGTTCATGACGCCGCCCGGTGGAGGCAAGCGGCGCCCTTTGTCCCGGGCCGGGCCCTCGACCGTCCACGAGCCGAAAGGAACCTCCTCGGCCCGGTCGTGGGTATGCAGTAAAGTCCGGGCGGCTTGTCCGGGCGAGCCCGTCGGCGGGAAGATCCCGGCGGCGGGCCTGAACACACCTCTGCACCCGCATTAGAGGTACCAAAGCATGCCTTATCCCGACCTGCTCGTTCAGCCGATGCGCGAAGACCTCGTCCGGCTTGGATTCCGTGAGCTCCGTACGCCCGACGACGTCGACGACGTGCTCGCCGGCGCGGACGAGCCCGTACTCGTCGTCGTGAACTCGGTCTGCGGCTGCGCCGCGGGCGCGATGCGTCCTGCCGTGGCCCTTTCGCTCCGGGGAGACGTGAGTCCCCCCGTCCTCACCACCGTGTTCGCCGGGCAAGACGTCGAAGCCACGCAGAAGGCGCGCGAATATTTCGTCGGATACCCGCCGTCCTCCCCCTCCGTGGCGCTCATCAAGGACGGACAGCCCGTCTTCATGCTGGAGCGGCACCGCATCGAAGGCAGAAGCGCCGAAGAGATCTCCAGTGATCTGGAGTCCGCATACAAGGAGCACTGCTGACCCGCGCTTCGGGCCCATGACGCCGCTCACCCAGCAGTCCCTCGACTTCCTCGGACGGCTCGGCCTCGATGGCGAGCTCCATCCCGGTACGAGCACCGGCCGGGAGTTCTTCGGCGCGTCGGACGGGTTGCTGGAGAGCTGCTCGCCGATCGATGGACGGGTGATCGGGGAGGTCCCGATCACCACCCCGGAAGAGTTCGAGAGGGTGGTCGAGCGGGCCGAATCCGCCTTTCTGACCTGGCGGGAGGTTCCCGCGCCGCAGCGGGGGGAGATCGTCCGCCAGATCGGAGACGAGCTCCGCACCGCAAAGGACGACCTCGGTCGCCTCGTGAGCTACGAGATGGGGAAGATCGTGGAAGAGGGGAAGGGCGAGGTCCAGGAGATGATCGACATCTGCGACTTCGCGGTGGGGCAGTCGCGGATGCTCTACGGGAAGACGATGCACTCGGAGCGGCGCGAGCACCGGCTCTACGAGCAGTGGCACCCGCTCGGGGTCGTCGGGATCATCACGGCGTTCAACTTCCCCGTCGCCGTGTACGCCTGGAACACGATGATCGCGGCGATTTGCGGCAATGCAGTCATCTGGAAGCCCTCCGAGAAGACCCCGCTCTGCGGAATTGCCGTCCAGAAGCTCATCGGCCGTGTCCTCGAACGAAACGACCTCCCCGAGGGCATCTTCAACCTCATTCAGGGTGGGCCCCGGACAGGGCAGTACCTGAGCACAGACCCCCGCCTTCCGCTCATCTCGGCCACGGGATCCATCTCGATGGGGCGGAAAGTGGCGCAGGCGGTCGCGCAGCGTCTCGGCCGAACGATTCTTGAGCTCGGGGGCAACAATGCGATCGTGGTGTCAAACCGGGCGAACCTCGACCTCGCGGTCCGGGCGATCGCCTTCGGAGCCGTGGGAACCGCGGGACAGCGGTGCACCTCCACCCGCCGGCTGATCGTGCACGAGGAGGTGTTCGACGAGCTCAGGGATCGGCTCGTCCGCGCCTACGAGAGCATTCCGATCGGAAATCCGCTCGAGGAAGGGACGCTTGTCGGCCCCCTCATCGATTCCGAGGCCGTCGCGAGCATGCAGGCCGCTCTCGACTCGGTGCGAAGCTCGGGTGGTGAAGTGGTCTGGGGCGGTGAGGTGCTGGATGGCGGCCGGTTTGACGGGGGCCATTACGTCACGCCCGCGATCTGTGTGGTCGAACCGGACACTCCGATCGTGCAGGAGGAGACGTTCGCTCCGATCCTCTACATGATGCGCTACCGTGACCTGGATGAGGCGATCTCCTACCACAATGGCGTTCGGCAGGGCCTCAGCTCCTCCATCTTCACCCAGGACCTGCAGGAAGCGGAGACGTTCCTGAGCGCCCGCGGATCGGACTGCGGCATCGCGAACGTGAACATTGGCACGAGCGGGGCGGAAATCGGTGGGGCGTTCGGTGGGGAGAAGGAGACCGGAGGCGGACGGGAGTCCGGCTCCGACGCGTGGAAGGCCTACATGCGGCGGCAGACGAACACGATCAACTGGGGACGGTCGATGCCGCTCGCCCAGGGGATCGACTTCCCGGTGTGACGGACTCCGCCTCCCTCCGGCCCCCTACAGCGCCCCCAGGGGAGACCGGGTGCCGTGTTAGGCGGACGCCGGCTCCTCCTTTTCGACCGACCCCACCTCCGCGTACCGGCTGAAGAATCCGTCCACGAAGCGGACATCGAAACCCTCCCGGGCGAGGAACGCGGACGCAGCGGCCGAGCGGGCACCCGAGGCACAGTGGACCATCCACGTCTTGTCCTTCGGGATCCGATCGCGGACGTACGCGGGCAGTCGCGTATACGAGGCGTTGAGAGCGCCGGGCACATGGCCCTCGGTCCACTCGCTCCGGAAGCGGACATCCAGGACCCCGACGTCGTCCCGGCCCTTCATGTCCACCACGTCGGAGAAGCTGGCCACGGGGATCTGGTTGCTCTCTCCACCCCGCTCGAAGTACCGCGACAGGGTCTCCGGCGTCACGAATCCGGCGATGTCGTCGTAGCCGATCCGCACCAGGTCACGGACCGCCTCCTCGACGCTGGACTCCTCCACGATGAGGAGGATCGACTGTTTTTCGTCCTCCACGAGCGACCCGATCACCGTGTTGAAGCTCTTGTTCATGGGGGCGTATAGGGACTTCGGGATGTGGCGGCCCATGAATGCCCTTCGGTCGAGGCGGGTGTCGACGACGAGAGCCTCCTCTTCCTCCACGACCCGTTCCAACTCCCCCACGGTGAGCTTCCGGGGGACGGGGAGCTGGCCGAGGATCGGGACGCCCCGATTGTTGTCCCGCTTCATCCGGGCAAAGTACGTCTGAGGCTCGGGCTGCCCGGACAGGATCGTCTGCACGAACGCCTCCTCCCCATCGTCCGCCGCCTTCAGCGTCGCGTTGTAGAGCCGCTCGTATCCCACGGTCGTCTGGGGCACCGCGCCGAGCTCCTTCCCACAGGTGGAGCCCGCACCGTGGGCAGGCCACACCTGAACGTAGTCGGCAAGCTCCCGGAAGCGGGGCAACGAGGAGAAGAGCTCCCGTGCGGAGGGCTCCTGGATACCGTGCATCCCGGCGGCCTGCTCGAGCAGGTCGGGCCGCCCCAGGTCTCCGACGAAGACGAAATCACCCGTCGCGACCCCGATCGGCGTCGAGGCGCCGGACCCTCGATCGACGAGGACGTAGCTCAGATGCTCGGGGGTGTGGCCGGGAGTGTGGACGGCTCGGATCTCGATGCCGCCGATGCGGAAGGTGTCACCGTCGACCAGGAAGCGTGCTTCGTACCCCCCGTCCCGCGCCCAGTCGCTCGCCCACTCCTCGCCCCCCTCGCCGGAGAGGTACGTCCTCGTCCCGAATCGCTCGGCGAACTCGCGCGCCCCGGAGAGGAAGTCGGCGTGGATGTGGGTCTCGGCCACCGCCGTGATTCGGAGGCCCTCCCCCTCGGCGACCTCGACATATCGATCGATGTCCCGCTCCGGGTCGATGAGGAGGGCCTCTCCGGATTTCTGGCAGCCTACCAGGTAGGCGTACTGCGCGAGCTTCGGGTCGAAGAACTGTCGGAGCAACATCGTCGCCTCCTCGTGGTTCGTAAGGCCGGAAGGGACCGGAGCGCAGGCGCTCGGATCCGCAGGTCAGTGCGGCAGAACGGACCGGAGCGCGGCATACGCCCAGGTCCCCGCCATCGCCGCGATCACCGCGACGACCATCACCGTGATCCCGCTTCCCAGCAGTGCGAAGATCGGCCCGGGACAGGCTCCCAGGAGAGCCCAACCGACCCCGAACAGGGTGCCGCCGATCCAGTAACGTGCGGCGGGCGGGCGGCCGCTCCCCCACTCCTTCGGGGTCACCCGGATCGGTTCGCCACGCACGGTGCGAAGGCCGAGCCTCCGGATGAGCTGCAGGGAAAGCGCGGAGACCACCACGGCACTTCCGATGATCCCGTACATGTGGAAGCTCTGAAACCGGAACATCTCCTGGATGCGATACCAGGAGACGACCTCGCTCAGGACGAAGACGAAGCCGAGGAAGACGCCGATCGCGAGATATCCCAGCAGGGGCAGCACAGGGCTCCCTTCCGCACCGGGACCTGCCTCGGAAGAGTCCCGGCCCACCGCCTCGACGGCTTCGTAGTCCGGGGGGCCCCCTTCCACATCGGTTCCGGCGGGAGACGGCTCCCGCTCCCGCCCACCTTTCGCCGCGCGAGGATCGCGGTCGGGCATCGCGGGCGTCATCGGAGGAGGAGGGGAAGGAGGACATAGGTCGTCAGAAGGCCCCCCGCGAAGAAGCCCAGCACCGCGACGAGCGAGGGCGCCTGCAGGGCGGCGAGGCCCGAGATCGCATGTCCGCTCGTGCAGCCGCCGGCGTACCGGGCGCCGAAGCCCACCAGAAACGCCCCTCCCACGATCAGCACGAAGCCGACCGGAGAGGCGAGCCCACCCCAGGTGAAGAAGTCGTTCGGAACGAGCCCGGAGAAGTCCTGCACGCCGAGGGCGCGAAGGTCCGCTTGCGTCGCAGCCGAGATGTGCTGTCCCGCATCGGGCATGCCGACCAGGGTGACCGCGAGGAATCCTCCGAGGGCGACGCCTGCGATCAGGACGAGGTTCCAGAGCCCCGCCCCTTTCCAGTCGTAGCGGAGGAAGGATGGCTTCGCCCCTTCCGGTGCGGGAACCGCGGCACAGAGGTGGCGCAGGTTCGACGAGATGCCGAACACCTTTCCGCCCCAGAGGAGGAGCAGAGGAACGACGAGGCCGATGAGCGGGCCGGCCACGTACCAGGGCCAAGGAGCGGCAAGGGCTTCACTCATGAGACGCCTCCTCCCGGTTGTGGATCCACGTGTGCGACTTCGAGCGGTCGGCCCCCGTCACTCGGGACACCCCGTCGGGAACGTCCGCTCCGTGTCGAACACGCGGTCAGAGTGGTACTCTATTCCTTCTACACCTACACGACCAGGAGGCCCCACATGTCACGCGAGAAAGCTTCGAGCTTCGATCCCGGCATCCTCGACCTCTTCGATCGCTACGTGCATGGCGACCTGTCTCGCCGGGGCTTCCTGGAAAGGGCCGCCCGATTCGCGGGGGGAAGCCTCGCCGCGAGCGCCCTCCTAAGTAAACTCGCACCGAATTATGCGCTCGCTCAACAGGTCGCTCCCGACGACCCGGATCTCAGGACCGAGTACGTCACCTACCCGTCTCCGGAGGGACACGAAGAGGTCCGGGGCTACCTCGCACGCCCGGCCGACGCGGACGGTCCCCTCCCGGGCATCGTCGTCGTCCACGAGAACCGGGGCCTCAACCCGTACATCGAGGACGTGGCCCGGCGGCTCGGCACCGCGAACTTCCTGGCGCTCGCTCCCGACGGCCTCACTCCGGTCGGTGGATACCCCGGCAACGACGATGAAGGGCGAGAGCTCCAGGCGACGCTCGACCGGGACAAGCTCATGGAGGACTTCGTGGCTGCCGCCCTCCACCTCCAGTCGCACCCCGAGTGCACGGGACGGGTCGGGGTCGTCGGCTTCTGCTACGGAGGTCTCGTATCGAATACGCTGGCGGTGAGGATCCCGGACCTGGCAGCCGCGGTACCCTTCTATGGTGGCCAACCTCCCGTGGAGGACGTCGGTCGAATTCGCGCCTCCCTCCTGATCCACTACGCGGAGGATGATGAGCGGGTGAACGCCGGATGGCCCGCATACGAGGCGGCCCTGGAAGAGCATGGGGTCGACTACACGGCCCATTTCTACGAAGGCACGCTCCACGGCTTCCACAACGACACGACGCCCCGCTACGACGAAGCGGCCGCAGCGCTCGCCTGGCGGCGAACCGTCGAGTTCTTCGACAGGACGCTACGATAAGATGATGACATGCGCTTTGACACGAGGAGCCTCCTGATGCGCCTCCGCTCCCGCCCCGGCACCACGGGGCTGCTCGGCCTCGCCGCGTTCCTTCTGGTCGCTGGGGTTCACTTCTCGCCCGCCGGGGCCTCCGAGTGGACCGACCGGGCGGTCGCCGCCCCTCAGGCCGCCACCCTCTCGGAGCTGCCCCTCTGGACGGTCACCGACGGTGATCGCATTCTCTACCTCCTCGGCTCCGTGCACATGCTCCGGCCCGAGGTCTTCCCGCTGGACGAGGCGCTCACCGAGGCCTTCCACGATGCCGAAGTGGTCGCCTTCGAGCTCGACCTCGACGTCCTTCAGGCCGGCGCCATGGCCATGCTTCAGAGGGGCACCTTCCAGGACGAGCGCACCCTGCGCGGGAAGCTCGACGAGGCAACGTACGAGGAGCTGTCGAACCGGTTCGAGTCCTTCGGCGTCCCCACCCAATTGGTGGAGAACCTGAAGCCGTGGATGGCGTCCTTGATGCTCTCGTCCCTCGTCATCCAGCAGGCCGGCTATGAAGCGGAGTCGGGCATCGACCTGTACTTCTTCCAGAAGGCGCGAGCCGAGGGGAAGGAAATCGTCGCGCTCGAATCCCTCGAGGAGCAGATCGAGATCTTCGACGGACTCTCCATCGAGGCCCAGGCCGTGTTCCTGGAGTCGACCCTCGAGGGCATGGACGGTGCGGTCGAGGACATGGACCGGATGAGCGCGCTGTGGGAGCGTGGAGACGCCGACGAGTTGGCGGAGGTCCTGACGGAGTCCCTCTCGGGGCACCCGGAACTCGCCGAGCGCATCCTCCACGAGCGGAATCGCAACTGGGTCCCGCAGATCGAGGAGCTTCTGGAAGCCCCCCGTACCGCGATCGTGATCGTCGGGATGGGCCACATGGTCGGAGAAGGCAGCGTCGTGGAGCTGCTCCGCGACCGCGGCTACGCGGTGGAGCGCTGGGGCGGGAGCTGACGGTCGACCCCCAGGTGCCGGAGGAGGAACTCGATCTGTGCCCCGATGACGGATTCGAACACATCCCCCTGGTAGACCTCGAAGTGGCCGATCGGATACGAGAGGTGCTCACCGCGAGGGGCCCTTCCCGCCATCCGCCGTGCCGGCCCCGGTGGAGTCAGGACGTCCCGCTCGCCGACCTGCACGAGGAGGGGGCACCGGACCCTGGAGGCGTATCGGATGGGTCGGTACACGAGGGTCGCCGGCCCGATCCGAGCGCATACCCGGTTCTCCCAGGGCAGCCCCTCGTGTAGGGTCCGGAAGCCCTCCACCGCGTCATCGAGTGCCATGATCGCGGCCGTGCCGGGCCGTCCCACGAGCTTCACCTCCACCGGCGCGCCCCCGATCCCGCTCCGGACCCGGTCGGCGACGGCCGCCGCGATCAGCTTGAGGGAGGAGAGGAGGGGGATGCTCCAGGCGCTGCTCCACCCGCTCGTGAACGGGACCTGTGAGACCACCGCGGCGACATCGCCATCCTCCGCCGCCACCCGAACGACGTGACCACCCGAAAAGGAGGTTCCCCAGAGCGCCACGCGGGACACGTCCACGTCCGGAAGCCGGCGGAGGAAGGCGAGCGCCGCGTGCAAGTCTTCGATCTGGCGGCGCACGGAGACGAGCTGTCGGGGCTCTCCCCCGCTCTCCCCGAAGTGCCGGTAATCGAAGCGGAGTGCAAGGAACCCGGCCTCCGCGAATCGCTCCGCGTACGCCGGCAGGGCCGCAGCGCGGAGCGCCCCGAACCCCGGTGCGAGCACCACCGCCGGGTACGGCGGCGGTCCCGGGGGGCGGACCAGATCACCGACGAGCTCGGCTCCTCCGGACGGGACACGGACAGCGGTGTTCATTCGCCTCTTCCGTTCGCAGACGACCCCATCAGCTCCGAGACACGGGCGAGGTAGTCGGCGATGTCGAAGGGCTTGTGGATGAAGAGCTCGGGCCGCCGCTCCGCGAGGGCCACCAGCTCCGGATCGCTCACGTCTCCGGTGACGAAGAGGAATGATTCGGCGAGCTCCGGCCGGCTCTCGACGACCCAGCGGTAGAGAGCCATCCCGCTCTCCCCCGGCATCTTCACGTCCGAGAGGACGATGTCGACCTCCTTTTCCGCCAGGACCACCCGGGCCTCATCCACGTTCGTCGCCGTCCACACCTCCGCGTTCAGCCGATCGAGGAGGCGCTCCTGGAGGTCGCGGAGCGGAGCCTCGTCCTCGACGACCAGGATTCGCGGACCCAGCGAGCCACCCGGGCCCGCTTCATCGAGTGCTGTCATGCCCTCCCCGGGCGGGTCTGCCGCCTCCGCCTTCTCCACCTCCGGCCCCTCGGGCTCGACCCTCGGAGCCGAGACCGGGAGGGTGAGCATGAACCTCGCGCCCCCCTCGGGGCGGTTCTCCGCGCGCACCGTCCCGCCGAAGAGAGATACCAGGCGATGAACCACCGTGAGACCGAGTCCGGTCCCTTCGCCGACGCTCTTCGTCGTGAAGAACGGATCGAAGACCCGGTCGGGCCGGTCCAGCCCCGGGCCATCGTCCTCGAAGAGGAGGCGGACGCTTCGGCCCGCCTTCTCCCCCCGGATCGTGAGCGCACCCTTTCCCGCTGGACTCAGCGCATCGAAAGCATTGTTCACGAGGTTGAGCACCACGCTCTGGAGCATCTCCGGATCGGCTCGAACGGACACGTCCGGGACCTCCTCCACCCGAAGCTCGAGGCCCGCCTGCTGGAAGGAGTATCCCCGGAGCGTGGTGGCCACCTCGAGAGGGTCTCGCAGGGGCACCGGCGCGAGCGTCGCCTCGGACTTCCGCGAAAAGCGGAGGAAGTTCCGGATGAGGTGCTGTGCGCGCACGGCTTCATCGAGGAGCAGATCGATGAAGGGCTTCAACTCGTGGGCGTCCACGGTCGGCCTTCCGTCGAGGTGGTCGGCCATGAGTTGGCCGTATCCCAGCACGCTCGCCAGCGGGTTGTTGAGCTCGTGTGCGAGCCCGGCGGTCATCCTGCCCACCGCGCTCAGCTTTTCCGACTGGACGAGTTCCGCCTGGGCGTCGTGAAGCGTGGCGAGCGTCTCCGTGAGCTCGCGGTTCCGATCCTCCAGTTCGGAGGTGGTCCGCCTGAGGCTCTCGGCCATCCGGTTGAACCCGGCCGTGACGATCCTGGATTCGAGGTCGGCGCCGGGAGGCAGGCGTACGTCGAGGTCGCCGCCCGCAATCCTTTCACTTGCGAGCGCCAGCTCCTGAAACGGCCGCCCGACGCGGCGGTTCAAAACCCAGACGAGCAGGAGCGTACCCAGCACGAAGAGGAGGGCGACCACCGCCATGCCGGCCAGAAGGGCCTGGACCGTGGCGCCCTGCCGGTCCCGAAGGGTGTCCAGATCGTTCTCCCTCATCTGGAGGAAGGTTTCCATCTTGTCCAGGAGCCGGAAGGCATGGAGTGCAACCGCGTCGCGGGATGCTTCTGCCTCCGCAAGAAGGCCCCGCTCGATGAGATCCGTGGTCCGCGCCCCGGCCACCTCCAGTCTCTGGTGCTCTTCGGCCATCTCCTCGAGCTGAAGCCGCTGCGCGGGGGAGAGGTCGAGGAAGAGGTATCTTCGGATCTGTCCGTACACCTCGTCGCTGGATTCCCTGAGCTCCGAGCGGGTGCGACCCACGTCTCCCGTAGGCAGGAGAGACGTGCTGGCGATCTGCCGGAGCACGGCCCGCTGAATCCGGTCCGCAACCCGCTGCTCCTCCACGAAGGTATCCGTAGCCGCCGCGAGGTCGTTGCGATCCCCGAGGCTCAAGATGAAGAGAATGCCCCCTCCGACGAGGACCAGGAAGGCGACCGCCCAGCCCACGGACAGCACCTTCGTCTGCAGGGACGTAGGCGCACCGCGTCCAACCCGCGAGCCCGGACCCGTGCTCACGTGCCCTCTTCCGGTCCGATTGCGAGCATCACGTACTCCCGCTCCGCGTCCCCGGCTTCGGAGAAGACCAGGGGTCCGGTGATTCCGGGGAAGGGGTCGCGGCCGCGTCCGAGACTCATGAGGTACTCGCGAACCGCTTCTCCGGAATCGGCGCCCTCGCGGACGGTCGCGAGAAGCAAGCGCACCGCATCGTAGGTCAGCGCCTCCGCACCTCCGGCCGGGACGCCGTGAATCGCGCGGAAGCGCTCGCTGAAGCTGCGGAGCTCCTCCGTGGCGTCCATGTCGACGAAGTCGAGGTACCGCACGCCCTCCCACCAGGAGCCGCGTCCCGAGACGAACCAGACCCTCGAGATCGCGTCGCCCCCGAACACCGGCACGTCCCCCTTCGCCTCCCGCAGGACGGGAAGCAGGAGGTTCAGTGCGGGGGTCCGGGCAAGCCAGAGGACCACGTCCACCTCTGCCGCACCGAGCGCCTCCACGATGTGGCCTACATCGACCTCCTCCACCTCCCCCTCCGCGTGCGGGAGATCGACGACGACCGGGAAGGCCTCGGTATCGAGCTCTTTCAGCACCGCGGCCCTGAGCGCGCGTCCGTAGTCGTCGTTCACGTAGAGGACCGCGGTCCGCGATCCGGGAGGAAGAGCCTCCTCCAGGTTCCTCACGAGGGATCGGGCCTGGACGTCGTCCGGCGGCACCATGCGGAAGCTGAAAGCACCCGCGTCCGAATAGATCGGGGCGGTGGAGGTCGGCGCGATCTGCACGACCCCCCGGCGGTTGTAGAACTGGGAGGCGGCGAGGCTCGCCGTACTGTTCGAGTGCCCGACGACCGCCAGAAGCCCGGGGACCTCGACCAGGTCGCGAGCGATCTCGAGGGCGGGCCCGGATCGATTCGACACCTCCTCCACCAGAATCGTGTCGAAGCCGGAGATCGGGCCCAGCTCGAGCTCATCGGCGACTGCGATCCGGGCCGCGTCGAGGAATGTGCCCGTGGCCGCGACGGCGAGGACCTTCGAGTTCGCCTCGCCGCAGGCCGGGAGACCGAGGAGGGAAGTGAAGATCAGCACCTGGATCCCCCGGCGCTTCAGGGTGGCGAGACGGCTCATGGGCCGGCCCCGATCCGTGGGCCGCATGTCACCTGATACGAAGGGGGAGCAGAAACGGAGAGGGAGAATTCGGCGAATCGCACCGCGCGCTCCGGGCGGAGGGGGTAGAACGTTCCAAGTAGGCTACCGGCGCCGGCGCAAATGGAAAAGGGGGCGCCGGCAGCGCTCGAGCCTCAGAGGATCCACGGCAACGCTTGGCGCCTCGGCCCTCAAGGGCGGAGGAGCAGGAGGCTCAACGTTCCGTCCTCGCTCTCCTTCCATGCCTTCGCCAGGGCCTTCGCCGACTCGTACGGCGCCCCCTCCAGATCGCGGTACGCAATCTCCAGCTCGACCTCGCGCCCCTCGAACGGGAAGGGGTCGATCTCGATCCGCCGGGAGGAGAGCCACCGTGCCCGCACGGGGCCATGGCCGTCCGCGTCCTCGAACCGGTCCCGCGCGAGCCACTCCGGAATCGATCCGGGCAGCGCGTCCGGTGAAGCGAGGCAAAGGTGCAGGGACATCCTGTCGAGAAGCTGGAGCCGGGCGAGATCCCGGCGCATCCTGGCCGCCGAGGGAGCGTCGGGTCCCAGCTCGGCGAGGAGCGCCAGCCGCCGGTTCTCCTCCTCTTCCAGGAAGTCGGCCGGAGCGGTCTCCTTCCCGAGGGCGGCGTAGTGGAGGCTCACGAGCACACCAGCGTAGGGATGGAGCTCGGAGATCCAGTCGATCCCGCGCGCCGCCGCCTGATACCTCTCCGGAGCGGGGAAGCTTCGAAAGTCGTGCGGAAGCCTCGTCTCCGGGTTCCAGAGAGGGGCTTCGTCGAGCTCCTTCCAGCCCAGGTCGTGGAGCGCGGTGGCCAGCACGAGCTCCTGGCTCAGGGGACCCGCTTCCGGTGGGACCCGCCAGGCGGCGGCCAACTCCCCCGAGACGAGGCCGTGCTCGTGCTGCTCGAAGAGTCGTAGGTCGCCTGCGCTTCGCTCCTGGACCAACATCATCCGTCTCCTGCTGTAGTAGGGGCATTCCAACCTTCGGACGTACCCGGTCCGGCGACGCGCTGGTCCCTTTCCTGCATTCAGGTCCTCTACCGCTATCCTTCCACCTGAGGAGGCACCCGTGGGATCCAAAGCCCATCTCGTCCGCGCCCTGTATGACGCTTTCGCCCGCCGTGACGCCGAGGCCATGCTCGGCAGCCTCGCCCACGACATCATCTGGAACGAGGCCGAAGGAAACCCCTATGCGAACGGCAACCCGTACGAGGGGCCGCGCGAGATCGCCGAAGGGGTCTTCCGGCGACTCATGACCGAGTGGAGCGGGTTCTCCATCCACCCGGAGGCGACCTACGAAGACGGCGAGACGGTCGTTGCGGTGGGCCACTACACGGGCACCCACCGTGAAACCGGTCGTCGGATCAAGGCTCAGTTCGCGCACGTGTGGACGATCCGACACGGCAGGGTCGTACGGTTCCAACAGTACACGGACACACTGCAGCTCTCCGAAGCATCCGGCCTCGCGGTCGCGGCCTCCGTCTGAGGAGCGGGCGATGATCCGCTGGGTTCGAAGGGTCCTGGTTACCGCAATCCTCATCGGAACGGCTGCGTGTGATGGCGGAGCCGAGCCGTCCGCACCGAACGCCCCCGATCCCGACCCGGAGCCGACGTCGATCCGGCTCACGGAGGTCGTCACGGGCCTGGATCAGCCCACCGCCCTCGCGGCCCCCGCCGGCGACCCCCGGACCTTCGTGGCGGAGCAGCCGGGCGCGATCCGCATCATCGAGAACGGCGAGTTGGCCGGAACTCCCTTCCTCGACTTGAGCGACCGCACCCGGGCCCAGGGGGAGCAGGGGCTTCTGGGCCTCGTCTTCCACCCGGAGTATGGATCGAACGGCCGGTTCTTCGTGAACTACACCGATCTCACGGGCGACACCCGGATCGTGGAGTACCGCGTGAGCGAAGATGGCGACCGAGCGGATCCGGAGTCGGCGAGCGAGCTCCTCCTCATCGAGCAGCCCCACGGGAACCACAACGGCGGAGACCTCGGCTTCGGCCCGGACGGGATGCTCTACGTGAGCACGGGCGATGGAGGAGGGTCCTACGATCCACTGGGCCACGGCCAGAACGTGGAGACGCTGCACGGGGCGATTCTCCGCCTGGACGTGAGCACGCCCGGTCGGGCCACGATCCCCCCGGACAATCCCTTCGCCGGTCGACCGGAGGAGGGTGCGGGGGAACTCTGGGCGTGGGGGCTCCGGAACCCCTGGCGCATCAGCTTCGACCTGGAGGAAGAGCGGATCTACATCGCGGACGTGGGACAGGGCCGGTGGGAAGAGGTCAACGTCGCTCCGGCCGGGGAAGGGGGGCTCAACTATGGCTGGGCCGTCATGGAAGGCCCCGAATGCGTCGACTCGGCCAACTGCGACACCACGGGCCTGGTGGAGCCCGCCCTGGCCTATCCCCATCCGGAGGGCTGCTCGATCATCGGAGGCGCCGTCTACCGTGGGGAGCGCCTCCAGGGTGTCGACGGCCACTACTTCTTCTCCGATCTATGCGCGCGCTTCCTCCGCTCCTTCCGGTACGAGAACGGCGAGGTCCTCGAGGAGCGGATGTGGGAGGTAGAAGCGCCGGCCGCCGTCGGCTCGATGGGGCGGGACGGCGCGGGGGAGATCTACATCCTTACCCGGGACGGTAAGGCGCTCCGGCTTGATCCCGACGATGGGAGCTGAGGCCCCGCTCACGCGCCCAGCACATTCGGGATCGCGGCCCACTCGATCCGCTCGGAAGGGCTCCCCTCCTCGGGCTCGAGCTCGATCGTGGCACTGAAGAAGGGCTCCTGAGCCCTCTTCAGCAGATGGCGCCGCCGCTCCAGCACCCGGAGGAAGGGAGAGCCGTCCCCGAGCCCGATTCGGATCGGGAGGGCCTGCGCCACGGACCCGTCGTCCGCCCGGTCGAGGATGAGCGCGGGCGCGGCCTCCGAACCTTCCTCCTCCGCGCCTCCGTTCCGTTCGGAGAGGTGCAGGTGCGGGCCTCCCCGGACCTCGAGCCTCCCACCCGCCTCGTCAGCGCTCTCACCGTCACCCAGACCGTACTCCACCCACGTAGCCAGCTCCGCCCCACCGGCCCGGCGGCTCGACCAGACGCCCGGATCCGCCGAACCGGCACCCGCCCCGGGTCCGAGCCGATACGAGGGGCCCGAATCCCCGCGGCCGTCCTCGATCCGGATCAGCAGCCGCACGTGCCCGCGCAGCCTCGAGGCCTCGCCCGTCGGAATCCCCCGGGCGAGCCTCGGTCCGAGCTCCCGGTCGAAGACCTTCATCAGCGCCCGCTCCGTGCCTCTGAAGGAGGTATAGACCGCCGCACCGGTCCGCGTGAGCCACCTCCGGAACCCGCCGCCGTCCGCTTCCAGCAGGGAAGCCAGCTCGGAGGCCATTCCCGCGTACCGGGACCTCGTGGTCTCGACGAGGCGCTCCCGCGCTCGGGCGTACGCCTCCTCGCTCGGCGGCGCCGGAGGTTCGAGGTCGCTCCCGCGTTCTGCAGGCGCGCCGCCCTCGCGCCCTTCTCCGCTGCCGGGAAGGCGCACCATGTCGCCCTTGACCTTTCCCCAATCGAAGTCGTGGGCCCGGAGCTCCTCGTCCAGGAAGCCCCCGAACCGCCGAAGGAACCCGCCGGCGAGCGGGATCGTTTGCGGCACCTCCCCGGAGCTTTCGGGGTCGAGCGGTCCGACCGCGACCACGGGGACGACGCGCCGGTCCCGGAGTCCGGCGACCTGATCGACGAGCGCGAAGAGGGAGTGGCGGAGCCGGTCGCGACCTCCCCCCGGAGCGGGAGCCTCCTCCTCGCCCTCCTCCTTCCGAACCCGCTCCCGCTCCACCTCGACTCCGTAGTCGTCCCGGGCGAGAGACGCCCGACCCTTCACGCCGAGCGCCTCCCCGAGGGTTCCGTCCACCTCTTCGGCGAGCGCCTCCGTCCCCTCCTCGGGGAGAGCGTCCACCAGCGTGCGGAGGATTCCCCGGAGCTCCCCCCTCCACGCGAGACGCTCGTTCGTCCGATCCGCTTCGCGCACGTCCTGGAAGCCCGCCTGACCGGTGATCGCCGCCACCGTGGGACCCGCTTGCCCCAACAGGCTTTGGAGGAGCGTTCGCTCGACCTCCCTTCCGTCCGAAATCTCCGTCGGATAGTGAAGGGTGAGGTACTCGTCGTGAGCGGTTCCGCTCAGGTGCGGGTCGATGAAGAGGAGAAGCCGTTCGAATTCGTCCCGGTCCGCACCGTCGACGTGCCGGATCAGCCCCATCGCCTCCCGAAGCGGCTCGTTGTTGAACGCGCCCCCATCGCCGTACGTGAAGGGAAAGTCATCGCGGGGGGAGAGCCAGAGCTTGTTCCGGAGCGCGCGGGCGGCCGGACCGTCGTCCTCGGGCCTCCACGGCCAGAGGGACCCGAACTCACCCTGCCGCCGGGAGATTGGGCGCGGCTGGAACGCGATCGGAAAGGCCGCTGCCGCGAGGGCGGTCTCGGCCATCTCGAGCCACGTCCCCGGTTCTGCGAGCGCGCTCCGGCTCCGGTGCACCGCCCGCTCCCACGGCGCTCCCCCGTGGGCTCTATCCGCCTCCTCTGTCCCGCCTTCCCGTCCCCCGTCCCCATTCGCGCGACCCACATCCAGGCAGAAGGTCCGGGCGTCCTTGAAGAGCGTCGCCGCCTTCGCATCCACCAGCGCGGGGTTCTCCTCCAGCCGGTCCGAGACGATCGGGATTCCGTTCAGGTTCATCAGCGTCGAGAGGAAGTGCACGCGCGACGCCAGAAGCCCGCGTGGATTGAGCTCCCCGTCGCCGGGTGCGCGCTCCCATCCCATCATCTCTCTGGCGAGATCCTCGAGGGCAGCGCTGGAGAAGAGGCTCCCACGAGCCTCCCCCTCCTTCCCCGCGAGCTCCTGGATCCCGATCCCCCGGACCCACGCGCGGTGCTGCGGGTCCTCGACGTTCGCCTGCCAGAACGAGTCCTCGTCCTCCGGATCGTACGGCTCGTCCGGCCAAGCGAGCTTCCGGAGGAGCACGCAGAGGGAGAGGGCCCCGGCGCTCGCTCCTGACAGGACATCGATCTGCATCTCGAGGTCCGCCTTCCGCGCCTCCCGGTCGATCCTCCGGAGCGCTCCCGCGAGCGCCCCGCCGCTGAACGATCCGAGGCTCACGCCCCCGCCCATCACGATCGCCACCTTGAGGGGCTTCATCCTCCCACCTCCTGCCGAACGAGCGTGAGCGGACGGGGATACCGGATCGGCCCCAGAGGTGTGTCCACCGTCGGAGTGGCCCGCAGGGTGAGATCCGTCGCGTGCCCCTCCCGGCCCGCGAGCCCGAGCGCCAGGTTCACGAGCTCCCGGGCGCCCCCGTCGAAGAACTCCAGAAGGTCGAGCTGCACCTGGAGCGGGATGTCGACCCGCTCTCCGGAGGGGATGCGAACCGCTTCCCCGAGATCGCCACTCACGGTTTCACGGTCCTCCAGCAAGAGGGTCCAATCCATTTCCATGAGTTGAGCCTGTGGGTTGTCGGCCGGGTTGTCGGCCGAGACGTGGAGGGTGAGGGAGAGGGGCATCTGCCGTGCGGCGACCGCCTGGAGCACCCGCGCCGCGTCCGCCGCACCCAGGTCCTCGTACCGGTGGATGCGCTCCACCTCGACCCCCGCGATGCGCACCTGCGCCACCCTGTCCAGGGAGAAATCCACCTGCTGGAGGGCGAAGAGCCCCTGTAGGGTGGCGCATCCGGAGAGCGCCGGGAAGAGGAGCAGGAGTGCGAGCCTCCTCAGGCTTCGAGCCGAAAACCTCCCGGGCATCAAGAGGCTCTCAGCACCCGGTCGATGCGCTCGAGCGCATCTTCGAGGTGGATCCGGGTCATCCGGTCCTGCCCGGTGCCTTCCAGCGCGCCCTCCACCTCTCCGCGGAGGAGGCGGAGCTGATCGCGCACGAGCGGCCGGATGTCCGATTGGCCGATGTGGAGGTCTGCGTTCAGCGGAGGATCGTCGTTTCTACTCACCCTGAGGTTCCCGCTCCCGGGGGGCGACCAATGCTCCGACTCCGCCTCGTGGAGGAGGTAGTGCGCCTGATCGAGGTAGGCGCGCTGGAGGTTCCGCCGGTACGTGTCGATCGCCGAACCCGCTCCGAGCTCCCGCCACACGATCTCCCGCGTGTCGTCGAGCATCTCCGCGGGGCGGTACGTCTCCCCGCCGAGGAACGCCTCGTGTTCGATCATGCGGGCGAGGCGGGCGTGGTTGAGAAGCCGCTGGACCGCAAGCTCCTGGTACGCCCGGATCCGCTCCACCGCTCCCGCGTGCTCGAGCCGCCGGAGCTGCTCGATGTCGAGCGCCCACTCCGGAGTCTGGAGGACGTGTTCGTCGATGAACGCCATCGCGGTGAGCTGATAGTCCCGTTCGATCGGCGTGTAGACCCAACCCTCCTCACCGTGAGCCCTGTAGTGGGTCCACGAGCCGCCCACGGCGGACGCGGCGTGCTCCGCGTACCGGTTCCACTGCGTGAGGTTCTGGAGGTAGTGGGTCTCCAGCTCGTAGTAGTCGTCCCCCTCCTCGAGCACCCAGTCCATCAGGCTCTCGGTCGCCGTGCGGAGATTTCGCATTCCGTACTCCGCGGCGCGGACCGGATCGTCGCTGATGCCTTCGGTCATCCGGTACGGATCCCACTCGACGTCCATCCCGAACTGGGCCGTGGCGGAGAGGAACCAGGGGCGGTCCGCCCGCTCGAGGATCCACTCGTTCAGGGAGTCGACTTCATCCTCCGGCGTGGATGCCTCGGGAATCGGACGGTAGCCGTAGTAGATCGCCCACTTGTCCCAGAGTCCCACTCTCCGCTCCGGTGGCACGTTGTCACCCGGCTGCGCGATGTAGTTGTAGCGCGTTCGACCCACGGAGGAGGCCGAGTGACCCATCCGTTCGACGAAGTCGGCGTTCCGGAGGGAGTCGACGGGGAAGACGAAGTTCGCCCGCTGGTTGTGCGGAAGGCCCTTCGCGTGCGCCATCTCGTGGGAGACGACGTAGCGGAGCGCCTCACCCATGTCCTCTTCCGAGAGGGTGTGGGTCTGGAAGTCGGGGTTTGCGGTCGCCACCTGAGAGAGAAGCCACCAGCGAAGCCGCTCGTTCAGACCGTGGTACATGTTGATGTGCCCCCGGATCACCTCTCCCGAGCGTGGATCGACCACGTCCCCGGTCGCGTTCGCGGAGCGGACCGGAGTCGCCACGTACCGCACCACCGAGTAGCGGGCATCGAGGAGGCTGAAGTCCGGGTCCTCCTCCTCGGTCGGAGCGAGGCGCGCCTCGAGGGCGTTCAGGAAGCCGGCCTCCTCGAACGCCTCGTTCCACTCCTCGATCCCGGCCTTGAAGTAGGGCACCCACTCGGGAGGGGTGGCGGGATCGATGTACCAGACGATCGGCTCGACCGGTTCGACGAGCTCTCCGCGCGCGAACGCCTCCGGGTCCGAAGGCTCCAGCCGGTAGCGACGGAGATACTGGTGGGGCCGCACCCCCTGCCAGTCCCTCGAGTAATCCGTCACCGTGATCGTGTTGAAGGCGACGCGCTGATCGGCGAGCCGCGGCATCATCGGCTCCTCCGGAAGGAGGATCATCGAGTGGTTCACCTCGAAGGAGACCGTCCCGCCCCGCGGGTTCGACGGCGGATCGTCGGCGCCGTAGCTCCGGACGACGCGGATCTCCACGTTGATCGGAAAGCTCCGGCTCCACTCGAGCCAGCTCCGGTCCCGGTCGTGCCCCCGAACGCCGGCCTGACTCCGCCGGTTCCCGGGAAGGGAGAAGGCGGGGTGATCGCCGAGGTAGAGGTCGGTCACGTCGATGACGGACGTCCCGGATCCCTCCGCTTCCACCGGGAGCGCGGCGATCACGGGCTCGAAGTTCGAGTTCTCCACCGCCAGGCGAACCGCGGTGTTCTCCGCGGCCGTGTTGTCGTGGGAGACCGCCCGGAGGACGATCCGGTCATCCCGTCGCTCCCAGCGGACGACGATGTTCGGCGCCATCCGGTCGCCCCCGTTCGCGAGCCCGGTCTGCGCCTTCGCGAACCGGCTGAGCACGGCCATCTCCCGGCCCAGGATGGAGTCGGGGATCTCGAAGAGGAGCCGGTCGTCGACCTGATGGACGTCGAAGAGGCCTTCGGCCGTCTCCGCCCCTGCGGGCACCACGGAGGCGTAGTTGCCGCTCTGCGCCTGCACCGGGCCGGGGACGGCGAGCACGGGCACGGCCATCAGCGCCCCCACGAGAATGAAGGCGAGCGGGCAGAGACCCCGTTTGGACGGGGTCCTGGCGAACCGGACGCGCGAGGCGTCTACCGAACGCTGAAAGAACATCGTTCTCCTCCGAAAGGGGCTCGAATCAGAATAAATGGCGTGCTACCGAACGCCGGCTCACTGCCGAACGCCGGCTCACTGCCGGGCGCCCGCTCACCGCCGGGCACCCGCTCACCGCCACCGGACGCCCGCTCATCGCCGGGCACCCGCGGGTGGAGGCGCTGCGGACCGACGCGGTCGTCAGGGATCGGCGTCCTCGCCGTCCTGGGAGGCGACCGGGGCCGCGGGCGAGCCGTCGGCATCCCGGACGTAGTGGTCGAGCCAAGCGACCCAGCGGGCCCACATGTCGAGCAATGTCTCCTCGGCCGCGGGACCATGGGCTTCGTAGGGGTACATGTAGAGCGCTGCGGTCTTGCCGAGGCCGTTCAGGGCATGGAAGAGGCGCCAGGAGTTGTCGGGGAACGTCCCCACGTTCTGGTCGTCGGCCCCGTGATAGATCAGAAGCGCTCCCTCGAGCCTCTCGGCCCAGAGGAACGGGGACATCTCCAGGTAGCTCTCCCTCGACTCCCAGAGTAGCCTGCGCTCCCTCTGGAACCCCATCGGGGTGAGGAGGCGGTTCGAGTTCGGGGCACCGGCGATCCCCGCACGGAAGAAGGGCGTGCGAACCATCGCGTTGATCGTTCCGAAGCCTCCGTACGAGTGGCCCCCGAGGGCGAGCCGGGTCCGGTCGATGTAGCCGAGCCCGGCCATCGCGTCGATCACGGCGATGTGGTTCGCGATGAGATCGGGCACATACCGGTCGTTCACACTGTCCATCGATCCGATGATCGGATGATCCGGCTGTACGACGGCGTATCCCGCTCGCAGGAAGATCTCCGCGGACCTGCCTCCGAGCGACGGGAAGCGATTCGTGTCGAGGGTGCGCGCGACCTGATCGTACGCCTCCTGGTCCTCGTACTCGCGCGGATAGAACCAGAGGATGGCCGGCAGCGGCTCGCCGTCCCAGTCCTCGGGCAGGGCGATCCGCGTGGTGAAGCTCACCCCGTCCGCCCTCGTGACCCGGTGCACCTCCCGGCGAGCCCGGGTCAGGTCGGGGGTGTGGTCCACGTTCTCCGTGATCCGTCGCTCGTCCCCGGAGACCAGGTCGCGGACGTAGGAGTTCGGCACGTCCGTCGGAGTCTCCCGGCTCACGAGGACGCGGTGCGCTTCGTCATCGAGGAGAGCCATCACCCGCTCATGGGCATCGGGCGCGCTCTCGAAGAGGCGCGAGACCTCGCCGGTCCGGATCTCGACCCGGTCGAGGAAGGGGGCGGGCGCCTCCTCGAGCGGATCCTCGGGATAGCGCGTCCCCTCCAGGAAGATATGCTCCCCGTCGAGGGTCGTTCGCACCACGAGCGTGCCCCGCTCCCCCCGCTTCGTGAGGAGGCTTCCGGGCTCGTCCAGCCGGTCGTCCGGGTCATGGCGGTAGATCGTGTGCCGCTCCTCGGGCGTATCGGCGAAGACGGCAAAGAGGTGCTCCTCGCCATCGTCCTCCTCCGTGAGGAAGAGGATGTCCCCGTGTTGGGAGTAGCGTACGTCCAGGATCCGGTTCTCGCTTTCGTAGACGAGCCGGAGATCCTCCTCCCCGAAGGGCGGACGCCACTGGAAGAGGCGGTCCTTTCGGTCATTTTCGTCTTTGTCGTCCTCCTCCCCTTCGTCCTCCCTCTCCTCCCGTTCCAAGAACCCGAGCCCCTCCCCGTCCGGCCGCCAGTGGACCCCTCTCCGCTCCCCGTCGTCGTTCCCTCCCTGCACCCCCTTGTCCGTCTCCTCCTCACGGATCTCCGCGACCCGCTCCCCGCGGGCGTCCCAGATCTCCTCGGTGCTACCGAAGCTCTGGAAGCGCACGATGTAGGAGAGGGGCTGGAGGGTGGTGCGGACCCGGACGTGCGCTCCGTCCGGAGCCGGATCGACGACCTCGAACATCGCGGGCCCGCCGAGGGTCTCGACCTGGCCGGTCTCGATGTCGATGCGGGCGAGCCGGCCGGTCGTGTGATACTCGAAGAGCTCCCGGTCGTGCGGCGTCTCGAGCAGCGTCGGAAACGTGCGAAGCCGGTTCTCGTCGTCGGCCGTGACGCGGACCATCGGCGCTCCCGGGGTGGTCGGCGGCTCGGGCTCGACTCCCCGCCCCTCCGGCACGAGCACCGTATGGACGAAGCGGCCGTCTCCCGACCAGGCCGGCGCGGTCACGCGGGTTGCGAGCACGGGTCCGGAGGTGAGGCGCCGGGAGGCTCCGGTCGCGACGTCCGCGACGTAGAGGTGTGTCTCGTTCGGGTAGTGGGCCAAGAACGCGAGCCCGGCTCCGTCCGGAGACCAGGCCGCCCCGGATGCGCGCGCACTCTCGGGGATCTCCACCTCCGTTCGGGCGCCGTTCTCCCAATCGACGAGGACGAGCCTCGTCTCTCCGCGCACCGTGAGGTTTCGTTCCCGGTTGGCCCCGTGATCCACGTAGAGGCCGCCGAGGTTTCGGTGGGGCCGAGCCATGTCCGCCAATGATGGATGGCCGACACCTTCCCCGTGGAGGAAATGGCGACCCTCGGGACCGAGGTTGACGAGGGACACGTTCCGGTGCCTCGGGGCAGTCACCGCCTCCGCGACTGCCTCGGAGGGGGAAAGGTATTCCTCCGCGTGGACGGCCGGGCTCTGCGCGTCCGCAAGAGCGGGCGAGAAGAGGATCCCGAAGGCGAGGAGGAGGGGGCCCGGCACGAAGGGACGATGGCACTGGACGGACCGGCGCATGATCCGAACTCCTTGACTGGTGGGGCCGATGCGGAGCAGACCCGAACATGTGAAGGTACCTAGTGAAGGTACCCCCCGCTCACCCGGAGCGACAAGCGGAACGCGAGGATGGGAGGCCCCGGACGCATGGCCTTTCACGGGGGGGCCGGGATGCTCTATCTTCCCCGCCCGAACGCGCCCACTCCAACGAGTCCGAGGGATGATCTCCTACACTGCGTACCGCCTCATCCACGTGATCGGCATCCTCATCCTCTTCGTCGCGCTGGGCGGGCTCGCCTACGGTGCGGCCCAGGCCGGGTCGAGGGGGGGAGTCGGGTCCGCGTCCCGAAAGCTCGCGATGGCGCTGCACGGAACGGCGCTCCTCATCGTCCTCGTCGGAGGGTTTGGGCTCCTCGCCCGCATCGGCGTGGAGCACGGAGTAGGATTTCCCGGGTGGGTCTGGGCGAAGTTCGCGATCTGGGCGCTCCTGGGGGCCTCCGTGACGATCCCCCGGAGGAAGCCCGAGTGGGCCGGCGCCCTCTTCCTCCTCCTCCCCGTCCTGGGAGGCCTCGCCGCCTGGCTCGCCCTCTACAAGCCGCTCTGACGCCGCTCCCGGGCGAGGGTCAGAGGATCGTCTTTCCGAGGGCGCTCTCGATGAGGACGACCGCGAGTTGGGCGGTGCGGTTCCCCAGGTCGAGCACCGGGTTCAGCTCGACGACCTCGAGGGAGACGAGCTTCTTCGACCGCGCCACCTTTTCGCAGATGAGGTGCGCCTCGCGGTAGGTGATCCCCCCGGCCACCGGCGTCCCTACGCCGGGCGCGACCATCGGGTCGAGCCCGTCGAGGTCGAAGGAGACGTGGAACCCGGCGGTGCCGTCGCTCGCCCGCGCCACCGCTTCGTCGACGCAGGCCGCGAGCCCCCGCTCGTCGATCTCCGACATCGTGAAGACGCGGATCCCGGACTCCACGACGTTCCGCTTCTCCGCCTCGTCGATCTCGCGCGCACCGATCACGCTCACGTGCCGAGGGTCCACCGCCGGCACGTGCTCGCCCAGGGACACGAGGCTTTCTGGGCCCCGGCCGGTGAGGACGGAGAGGGGCATCCCGTGGATGTTTCCGCTCGGAGACGTCTCCGGCATGTTCATGTCCGCGTGGGCATCCACCCAGATGAGCCCGAGCGGTTCGCCCCGCCTCCGGTGGTGGTCGGCGACTGCGGCCACGGTCCCGATGGAGAGGGAGTGGTCTCCTCCCAGAATCAGGGGGAAGGCCCCCGACTCCATACCGTCGAGGAGGAGCTCCCGGCTCCGGGCACACGTCTCCCGGATCTCGTTGAGGTACCGGGCCTGGCTCTGGCCCAACGTCAAGGTCTCGGGCCCGGACGCCATGACGGAGCCGAGCTCCTCCACCTCGTACCCGAGCGCTCCAAGAGCTTCGGAAAGCCCGGCGATCCGGATCGCCGAGGGCCCCATGTCCACCCCCCGACGGCCCGCGCCCAGGTCGATCGAGATGGAGAGAAGCGCCACCCGCTGTCCTCCCCCCACGCCGTTTCCGCCTTCACTCGCCTCCAATCCGCCTCCTCTCGTTGCGCCGCCTCCTACGGGCGGCTTTTCTCCGTTGCTTGGCTTCCTTCCCGGACTCTCCCGGGTAGCGGACGATCACGTCGACTCCACCCATCATCACGAACCCGGAGATCCGGACCACTGGAGCATCGTCCTCCGCCTCGACCCCCGTCCATTCGTCCTCCTCGTATCCCCCCATGAACGCGAACGCCTGGCCTTCGATGCGGACCCATGGGGGCACGATGATCTCGATGCCGCCCATGAGCGAGAAGACGAACAGCTCCGTGACGGGTGAGGTGAGGTCGGCCTCCCGGAGATCGAGCTCCACTCCGCCCATGAAGGCCACCACCGTCGTCCTTCGAGCGGGCGTCCAGCGGCCTCGACGGACCCGCCCGCTCCAGACCGCGAGCTCGACTGCGCTCGCCCGAGCACGGCCCGGAAGCGCCGCGTCACGGGCCGGAGTCCCGCCTCCCCGTCCGGCCGAGACCGGGACCCCGCCCTTCCTCCCGTGTTCCGCGGCGCCCCGAGGGGCACGGAGCGGAGGGGGGAGAAGCTCGTGCGGAAGATCCGCGAGGAGGGCGCGAAGCTCGGCCCGGCCCCCGGCCCGCGTCACCTCATCGAGGCGGCGCTCGAGCTCCTCGAGGCTCACGTGGTCGCGCGCGAAGGCCTCGCAGAGAGCGTCGACGGCGGCCTTCCGGTCCGAGTCCCGCGGCATCTCCGGAACGGAGCCGGAGCCGCCGCTCACGGAACTGCTCCCGGTTCCCGGGTCCAGGAGTAGTGCACCCGGCCCCCCACGACCGTCATCGCCACTTCGATTCCGCCGAACGCGTTCACCGGTGTGGCGAGGGGGTTGCCCGAAAGGACGGTGAGGTCGGCTGCCTTCCCAGGGTGCAGGCTGCCGAACCGGTGGGACTCCCCCACGGCGTGGGCCGCTCCCGCCGTGTAGGCGCGAACGGCCTCCCACGGCTCGATCCGCTCCTTCCCGGTCCAGCTCCCGTCTCTCCCGCCGCGGACCCTCCGCTGCACGGCCGCTGCAATCCCCTCGAGCGGGTCGACCGGAGCCACGGTCCAGTCCGAGCCGAAGGCGAGGCGCGCACCCCCATCGAGGAGGGTCCTGAAGGGATAGGCGCGCTGCAGCCGGTCCGTTCCCAGGGCGCCTTCGAGCCAGCCCCCGTCCTGCGTGAGGTGGGCAGGCTGCACCGAGAGGACCACGCCCGGTGTGGCGGCGTGTCGGAGGCTCAAAGGGGTGAGGTGCTGAGCATGCTCGATCCTCAGGGGGATCTTGGGGGCCCCCGGCCTCGCGCGCCGCGCTTCCTCGACCTCCCGGTAGAGCGCGAGGATCCAGTCGTTGGCACGGTCACCGATCGCGTGGGTGATCGGCCGGAGACCGGCCGCCGCAGCCGACCGGATGCACCCGGCGAGCTCCTCCTCATCCGTCACGCGACAGCCGACCCCGGGATCGTCCCGATACGGCTCGTGGAACCATGCCGTCCTGGCGCCGAGCGAACCGTCCACGAACCCTTTGACCGCGTCCCACCGGAGCGTGCCGTCGCCCGGCCCCTCCTCCCGCACCAGCTCGGCGACCCGCTTCCACTCCTTGACCGGAAGGGCGGTGCGCACGCGGAGGGAGAGACTTCCCTCGTTCCAGCTCTTGCGCAGCGTCCGCAAGGCGTCCCACGACCATTCCGGGCGCTCCATCATCCCCATGTCGTGGACCTGGGTCACACCCCTTTCGAGCACGTGTGCCGCGGCCCGCTCGAGCGCCTCGCGCCACTCCGAAGTCGTCGGTGCCGGCACCTCCTCCCATACCCGCGAGATCGCGGCCTCGCGGAGGATCCCGGTCGGCCGGCCGCTGGAGGGATCGCGGTCGATCTCACCGTGCGGAGGGTCCGCCGTGCCCTCACGGATTCCTGCGAGCTCCAGGGCCCGGCCGTTCGCGAGCGCGATGTGCATGTCCGTCCGGTTCAGGATGAGCGGATGGTCCTCGGTCACCGAGTCGATCCAGTCCCGGTCTGGGAGGGGCCCGCCCCAGCCCTGATCGTCCCAGCCACCCCCGAGAATCCACGATCCGGCGGGGAGCTGAATCGCCCGGTGGCGAACCGCCTCTACGAATGCACGTGGGGAGCGGGCACCCCGCAGGTCGAGACGGTCGAGTGCGAACCCCCCGGTCAGGAGGTGGACGTGGGCGTCCTGAAAGCCGGGAAAGACGAAGAGGCCCCGCATGTCGAGGACCTCGGTGTCGGGACCACGGAGCGCGTCGATCTCATCGTCGGAGCCGAGCGCGAGCACGTCCCCGTCCGCGAGCGCGACGCTTCCCGTGAAGGGTGGGGCGGGGAGGGCCCAAGGACCCGCCGCCCCCGGCCAGACCCAGCCTCCTTTCAGAATCCGCTCGGCCCGCCGGGACGCGCCGCGCGCTCTCCCGGACTTCACTTCCGGTCCTCCTCGCCCGCTCCCGGCACCTCGTCGCCGGTGCCGAGCACGTCTCCCACAAAGCGGTGGAGGATCCTCGCGGCGGCCTCCACCTCCTCGACCGGAACCCATTCGTCCGCGGTGTGCGCCTGGTCGAGGGAGCCGGGCCCGAAGCAGACGGCGGGGATGCCCGCTCGGGCGAAGAGGGAGCTCTCCACCCAGGCCGTCATGCCCTCGACCCTACCCTTCTCTCCCTCCGCCTCCGCGGCCGAGCGGAGCGCGGTGACGAGGGGGTGGGACGCGTCCAGCTCCGCCGCCGGGCCCACGAGACCCCGCTCGAGCTCCGGGTTCCAGTCCGGGACCCCCCGTCCGACCTCGTCGAGGGCCCGGCGCACCCCGGCCTCGAGCGCACCGTGCTCCTCACCCGGAAGGGTTCTCCGCTCCAGGAGGAGGCGGCACTCCGCAGGATAGACGGAGCCGGCCGTCCCCCCGGAGATCGTTCCCGCGTGGAGAGAGCCCCGCCCGAGAAGCGGGTGGGCGGTGGTGCGGGCGATCTCCTCCTCCAGGAGGTCGAGGCCAGCAAGAAAGCGGCCGGCGTGCCGGATCGCATCGACCCCCTGCTCCGGGCGGGAGCCGTGCGCGGCGCGGCCGCGAAAGCGAAGATGGAACCAGACGAACCCCTTGTTCGCGGGGGTTACGGCGAGGGAGGTCGGCTCGCAGACGACGGCCATGTCCGCGGTGAGGCCGGCGTCGAGGAGGGCCTGAACCCCGATGCTGCCGTACTCCTCGTCGGAGGTGACCGCGATGATCAACTCTCCTTCCGGCGGCGGAGCGGCCGCGAACCGGGCCGCCGCAGCGAGCAGTGCGCCGAGCCCCGACTTCATGTCGCATGCTCCGCGCCCGTAGAGGCGTCCATCCTCGATGCGGGGATCGAAGGGATCGAGGGTCATACCCTGGACCCCCACCGTGTCGAGGTGGCCGTTCAGGAGAAGGCGCGGCCCCCCGGAACCCAGCCGCGCAAGCACGTTCGGCCTACCGGGCGCGGGCTCGGAGACCGCGACCTCGAAGCCCCACGATTCGAGCCACCGGGCACACCACTGGGCAGCCTCCGCTTCTCCGGCTCCCCCCTCCTCGAGATCGGGGTTGACGGAGGGGGTCGAAATGAGCGCCCGCGTCAGAGCGACGGGGTCCGCCTCGGCGGCCTCCCGGAAGATCGCGTCCATCGATTCGGACATGGGGTCGGTCCGTGGCAAGTGGTCGTGGACCGGGGGCCTCCACCCTCGGATTTCCCCGGCGGTCGTCGGAAAACCGCGCGTGGGAACGGGATCGGTCGCCGCGCGAGCGCCCCGAGGAATCCACGGTTTGTGGCGCGGATCGGGAGACTCCCACCTCTCGCGATGGAAGAGCCCCTCCCGGTATGGATCCTGCACCGGCCCGGGGCGAACCCTCGTCCCCCCGAGCCGGAGCTGCCATGCGCCTCTTCCCTGTGGGACTCGCGAGCGCCGCGGTCGTGACCGCGGGCGCCTTCCTCCTTCGCTGCCTCATCGAGCGCCGGGAACGATTGCCGGCGCCCTCGCCGGGGAAGCCCTACGAACCCGTGCAGGACAACCTGGTCGATCGCCTCCGGCAGCGAGGGATCTGAGCCGCGCGACCGCGGCCACCCCCGCCCCGAGCCCGACCGCGGAACGAGAAAGCGGAGGACGGTTCTCCGTCCTCCGCCGGCCCGCCGCTCACCCTCGCCTCTCCCCCCGACCCCGGGGCCTCACCCGCTCCCGGAACATCCCCGGCGCTCACCGTCCGGAGCCGTAACCCACCAGATCCCTCCCGGCGGGGAGCTCGCTACCGGCTCACTCGAAGTAAACCGCGTTCTTTTCGATGTACGCAGTCCACTCCGGAGGCACGTCGGTATCGGGAAAGATCGCCTGGACCGGGCACTCCGGCTCGCACGCTCCACAGTCGATGCATTCGTCGGGGTGGATGTAGAACTGGTCGTCCCCCTCGTAGATGCAGTCGACGGGGCAAACCTCGACGCAACTGGCATCCTTCGTCTCGAGGCACGGTTCCGTGATGATGTATGTCATTCCCTCTCCTGGACGACGCCGGAGCGTCCAACGCTTTTGAAATGGCACCTCGGTTCCGGGAATGCTCGCTCCACTGCACCCCCGTTCTCGGCCGGGCGGTATGCCCGCCTAATCATGAACGAACCCCGGAAAGGCCGCAAGGCCCGCGTCCGCGCTTCTTTTTCGGCTACTGCCAGCGCTTTCCGACCCGTTCGCACCACCACCGGAAGCGCCGGTGGAGCGTGGCGTCGACCCGCTCGGCGAGGGGGAGGTACACGTCGCGTGCCTCCTTCGCCAGCCGTGCCGCCTCCTCCGGGTGCCCGTCGGCAGCGGAGGCGAGGTGCAGGTGGCGGAGGTGATCGAGCCGCTCCGCCAGGGCCACGAGCTGTGCTCTACGCGGGGCGAGGACCAGGGCTTCGACGATCGTCTCCGCCCCCTGACCCGCTTCCGGCACGGGCACCGTCTGGCGGAAGCGGGCCACGTCCGGATCGACTGCCCGGAGGATCTCCCGCGCCGGCACCCGAAGGTCCCAGTCGCGGCTCTCCACGAGAGCGGCGGCCGCGAGCGCGGTGGAGTCGACGCATCCGACATCCTCCAGGAGAATGAGAACGACGCGGGCGGGATGGAGGTAGCGCGGATCATGATCGTCCGGAAGAAGCCGGCGCCGGGGCTCCATCGCGACCTCGAGGGCGTGGGAGAGCCGCCGCACTCCCCTCGCGGAAAGCCCCCTCTCCTCGGCCGCCCGCTCGACCCGGCCGCCCATGCGGAGGGCCCGGTCGCCGCCGGGGCCGCCTTGCACCACGCCCGCCGACGTCACGACCCCGCCTCGTGGAGGTGTTCCCGGAAGTGGTCGACCGAAGCCTCGACCGCATCCTCCAGCTCGGGCGAGGGAGCTTCGAACGGATGGCCGACCTCGAACGTGTGCCCCGCCCCCTCCACGATCCGCAGGCGGGCGCCCGGGCGCGGTCCCCCGGTGGCGGTTCTCGAAGCGGCGCGGGCGAGACGCTCGGCCTCGTACACCGGCACGCTCTCGTCTTCGGCGCCGTGCACGATGAGCCAGGGCGCCCGGACGGCGGCCGCGGCTCCCTCGACGTCGAGGCGCTCCCGGTTTGCCTCGAAGTCCTCGAGAAGGCCCACGTCGAGCGGCATCTGCTGGCCCGTCCGCGCGTTCGCGACGAAGATGCGTCCCTTCCCCCGCCACTCCCGCTTCGTCGAGTGCATCCAGCGATCGAACGTCGCCACTGCACACCAGGTGACGAGGGCGTGCACCTCCCGTTCGCGCGCCGCGAGGATCGCGCTGCCCCCACCCCGAGAGTGCCCGAGAAGCCCCACCCGGTCGGGCCGGCGGGGAAGGAGATCCCCACGTGCCGTCTCGTCGAGGACCCGGTGGAGGTCGTCGAGCTCCCGGGTCAGCGTGTTCCGGCCGAACGCGTCGAGGTCGGAGAACTCGGTCGGCGCGGAGGGATGCACCCCGTTCAGGGAGAAGTTGAAGGAGACCACGGCGAAGCCCTCTCCTGCGAGGCGCTCACAGAGGTGGGGGAAAAAGCCCCAGTCCTTGAACCCTTTGAAGCCGTGCGCGACGATGACCGCCGCCCGTGGAGCGGGCCCCTCCGGGAGGCGGAGGTCCCCGTGGATCGCCGCCGCCGCCTCCTCCGTTGCCGAGCCGGGCTCCAGTGGGATCTCGAAGGTGCGGTGGATCATAATAGAACCATGGCTCGGTTTCTCATTCCTGGGCCTCCCCGATCGGCTTCTCCCACACCACGTCCGGCGTATCCGCACGCAGGTTCTCGAGGCGCGCGAGCACGAAGAAGAGATCGGAGAGCCGGTTCAGGTACCGAACCACGGACTCCTCCTCGTCGCCGTCCTCCCGAAGCCGGGCAGCCCGGCGCTCCGCCCTCCGGCAGATCGTCCTGCAGACGTGGAGCGCGGCGCCGCCCTCCGATCCCCCGGGAAGGATGAAGCTCCGGAGCGCGGGCAGCTCCTCCTCCGCCTCGTCCATCCACCCCTCCATCTCCTCGATTCGCTCGAGCGGGAGATCGGGCAGCTCCGGGCGGGTGCGGCCGGCGGCGGGCGCGGGGGAGGCGAGGACCGCGCCGAGCGCGAAGAGGTCGTGCTGGATCCGCGCGAGCCGCCTCCCGGAGGAAGCGTCCCGCACGTGAAGAAGGGCCTGACCGAGCACGGAGTTGAGCTCATCAACCGTGCCGTACGCCTCGACGCGGGGATGATCCTTCGCGACGCGGCCGCCGCCGAAGAGCCCCGTCTCCCCTCGGTCGCCCGTTCGGGTGTAGATGCGCACCGGCGCCCCTACCGGAGCCGGGTGAGGCGGCGGATCTGGGCCGCCCGCTCGAGAAGCGCCTCCGCGCCGCCCCCCTTGGCCTCCTCCGGCACCTCCACGAGCCCCGACTCGACGCCCGCCATGATCCGCCGGACGTCGAGGAGGATCTCCAGGTAGAGCTGCTCCCGGCGGAACTCGAAATCGAGGCGGTCCATCGCCTCCTGGTCGTCCCGGTCCCGCGCACGCTGGAACGCCTCCCGGTAGAGACCCTCCAGGTCGTCCAGGATCTGGCTTCGCTTACGCATCGGCTCCTCCCTCCTCCCCGCTCCGGTCCGTTCCCCCGGCGGGGGCGAGGACCCGCGCGCCCGGGCCCTCGGTGAAATAGCGATAAATCGCCTCCTTGAGCTCGTCGAAGCGATCGTGGAAGAAGTGGTCCGACTGAGGGATACGCTCAATCGTGACGTGAGGTCCAAGCTCCCGCACGACGGCCTCCGCCGCCTCCCCCGAGCCGAACTCGTCCTCCTCGCCCTGGACCACGAGGACGGGGCGATTCGCCCCGGCCAGATAGGAAAAATCGTACATGCTCACGGGCAGACCCATAGCGAGGATGGCCCGCACCCGATCCTCGTCCACCGCGACCCGGGCTCCGACGTGGGCGCCGAAGGAGAAGCCGCCCGCCACGAGCGGGAGGCCGGGACTCCGCTCCTCGAGGAAGTCGAGCGCCGCGCGGACGTCCTCCACCTCCGCCGATCCCTCGCCGTACGAGCCCGTGCTCGTCCCCACCCCCCGGAAGTTGAAGCGGAGCACGCGGAGCCCGGCCTCGTTCAGCGCCTGGGCGGCACGGAACACGGCTTTGGTATGCATCGTGCCTCCATGCAGAGGATGCGGGTGGCAGAGCACGGCGGCCCCGATGGGATCGCCCTCCGGGTCCCGCAGGGCGCCTTCGAGGCTCCCGTGTGACACTGGTATCCTCAACGAATCTCCTGAAGTCGGGGTATCATACGAACTCGCACCCACCCTACGTCTCCGCTATCTTGACTTTCCCCCTCCGGGGGGTCAAGCCGTAGATGCGGATCGAAGCTGGAGGTCTTGATGGCGCCCCCGAATTCAGGCGACGATCAGAGCACGGCACGACAGGCGAACGAGCTCTACTGGAAGTCCGAGCGCAGCGTGAATGCGATCGCCGAGGACCTCGGCCTGTCGAAGGGGCGTCTCTACAATGTAGTGAAGCCCCTCGAATCGGGCATCCGCTGCCCCGAGTGCGACGCTGAGCTCGTTCACGCGAACCGGACGGCGAGGGAACAGGGCCTCCTCTCCTGCCCCGATTGCGAGTTCGTGGGCGACGTCGAGTCGCTCCGGCGGCAGGAGGAGGATGCCGAAAGCCTCTGGGTCGGCTCCACCGCGACCGCGGTCACCGCCGAGGAGCGGGCCCGCACCCGCCTGATCCTCGGAGGCGTCCTGCTCGGCACTGCCGCCGGCGCCCTCCTGGTCGGCTACCTGCGGAGGCGCTGAATCATGGGGATCCGGGGATGGGCTCCGGCGCTCGTCCTGTCGCTCGCCGTCGCGGGATGCGACAGCGGCACTCCGTTCGAGCTGGACGAGAACGCCGGGGGACCGAGGGGGCCCGATTTCACGGTCGAGTTCGCGGATCCCGCGCTCGAAGACGCCGTGCGGGCTGCGCTCGAGCTCCCCGACGGGGCCGTCTCCCACCACCAGCTCGAGGAGCTCACCAGCCTCTCGGTCTTCCGGGCCGGGGTCTCGGACCTCACGGGCCTCGAGCACGCGGACAACCTCCAGGACCTCTCCCTGCCGAACAACGAGATCACGGACCTCTCCCCGCTCCGGGGGCTCGAACACCTCCGGAATCTCGAGCTCTTCGACAACCCCGTCTCCGATCCCTCCGGCCTGAGCGGCCTGAACAGCCTCCGCTACCTGAACCTCGCGCGCACCGAGATGTCCGATCTCTCCGGCCTCGCGGGGCTCCCCGGCCTCGAGCGCCTCGTGCTCGGCGGAAACCGGGTGGAGAGCCTCGTGCCCCTTCGCGCCCTCGGGAACCTCGAGGTGCTTCTCCTGAACGACAACCGGATCTCCCTGCTCGGTCCGCTGACCGCGCTCACGAAGCTCACCACCCTCGCGCTCCGGGGGAACGACATCGACGACATCGGGGCGCTCTCCGGGCTCCACCGCCTCGAGAGCCTCGAGCTGGACGGCAACCGGATCGAAGACCTCGCCCCGCTGTCGGAGATGACGAACCTCTGGCGCCTCTCGCTCGGCGACAACGCCGTCTCCGATCTTCGCCCGCTGGAAGGGCTCGAGGGGCTCGAGCGGCTCTGGATCGGAGACAACGAGATCGAGGATCTCGGTCCCCTCGCAGAGGCCACGCGGCTCGAGCTCGTCTGGCTCGAGGGGAACCGGATCGCCGACCTCTCTCCGCTCGTGGAGCTGGGCCGGATCGAGCGTCTGCGGCTCGGCTACAACGACATCTCGGACCTCTCCCCGCTCGGCGACCTGACGGGCCTCCGCTACGTGGGACTTCAGGGGAACCGGATCTCGGACCTCTCCCCCCTCGGCCGCATCGCGGACCTCTCGATCCTCGAGCTCGGCGACAACGACATCTCCGATCTGTCCGCCCTCCTCGAGAGCGTCGGCATCGGGGTCAACTCGCGGGTGGAGCTCGAGGGGAACCCGCTCGGCCAGAAGGCGCTCTGCGAGCAGGTGCCCGCCCTCCAGAGCAAGGGGGTGAACGTCTTCGTCGACGGATCGTGCGCCGAGAACGCCGCGGGGAGCGGCGCGTAGCATGTCGCCGCCTCCGGACCTCCGGGGAGCTCCGCGGCCCGCGGCCCAGATCCGCTCCGTCCTGCCGGGCGTGCCCGCGCTCTTCGCGGCGTTCGTGCTCCTCCGGCTCCTCGTTCCCGCACCGGGCGCCGCACAGACGGTGGAGGGGGTGCTCGTGGACGGCGCGAGTGGGGAGGGGATCGAGGGCGGCCTGATCTGGCTCCTGGACGAGGAGGACCGGCAGCACGCCCAGCGCCTGACCGGCCCCGGGGGGGCCTTCGAGCTCCGCGCCCCCGGGGCGGGGCGGTACTGGATCCAGGCGGAGCGGATCGGCTACGGCCACGTCACCTCGGACCCGGTGGACCTGAGCCCCGGCACGACCCTCGAGCGGCAGGTCGCGATCGACGTGAACCCGCTCTCCCTCGAAGGGATCACGGTGCAGGAGGAGCAGCGCTGCGTGGCCCGGCCGGAAGCGGGCGCCCAGGCGGCCCGCCTCTGGGAGGAGGTACGGGTCGCACTCACCGCGACGGCCCTCACGAGCGAGGACGAGCTCCTCACCTTCGAGCTCACCCGCTGGCGACGGGAGCTCGACCCCTCGGCCCGCCGGGTGCGGAGCGACGAGCGGGAGGTGCGGGAGGGCGCGTCCATGAACCCGATCCGGAGTGCTCCCGCCGAGGAGCTCCAGGAACAGGGCTACATCCGGCCGCTCCCGGACGGGGGCCACATCTACTACGCCCCGGACGCACGGGTCCTCCTCTCGGACGCCTTCCTCGACGGGCACTGCTTCAGCGTGGAGGAGGGGAGCGGGGAGGAGGAGGGGCTTCTCGGGCTCGCCTTCGAGCCCGTGCCCGGCGGGATCGAGCCCGGCGTGGAGGGCGTGCTCTGGGTGGATCCGGAGACGTCGGAGCTCCGCCACCTCGACGTGCGCTACACTTCGTACCCGCACCGGGTGGGGACGACGCGCGGCCTCGGGGCCCGGATCGAGTTCGAGGCGCTTCCGAGCGGGACGTGGATCGTGCGGCGGTGGCGGATCCGGATGCCGCAGGTGGGCCTCCACCGCTCCCGCTTCCAGGAGCGCGACCTCGAGCGGTACTCACTGATCGGAATCATCGAGGAGGGGGGGGAGGCGGCCGCTCCCGAGCTCGCGCGGAGGGGGAGCGGAACGGCGGTGCTCGCCGGACAGGTGATGGACTCGACGCACCGGATCGAGACGGGGCCCCGGGCGGGCTCGCCCCGGCCGCTCGAGGGGGCGAGGGTCCGCCTCGGGGGAACCGCCTTCGAGGGGACGACGGACGGTGAGGGCCGCTTCCGACTCGAGGGGCTCCCTCCGGGACGCTACGGCGTCCACTTCGAGCATCCGCGCCTCGACTCCCTCGCCCTGGACCCCCCGACGATCGACGTCGACCTCGAGGACGAGCGGGAGAGCGAGACGGAGCTTGCGGTCCCCTCCCGCTTCGCGATCCTGGGCCGGCTCTGCCCGGGCTGGGAGCGGGAGACGGGCGCCGTGGTGGGCCAGGTCCTGGACCGGGAGGGGCAGCCGATCCCGCGCGCCCAGGTCGAGGTGACGTGGCTCTCCTACTCCCTTCCCGTCGCGCTGGAGTGGGAGGTGGTCCGCCAGGAGCTGGACGGCGTCGCGGTGGAGACGGACGGGCGGGGACGCTTCCGGCTCTGCGACCTGCCGGCGGACATCCGGCTCGACCTCCGTGCGGTGACGGGGGAGGAGGCGAGCCACGTCGAGGCGGCCGAGGTCCTCTCCCACCGGGTCGCGGAGTACGTGCTCCGGGTCGACCGCCCACGGACCGGGCGGGGTGCCACGGCGGAGGTGGCGGCCGGGGAGGGTGCGGGCGAGGAGGACCTCTCCGAAGAGGATGCACCCGCGGGGAGAGGCGGCTTCCGCACCCTGGAGCGCGCGGAGATCGCGCGTGGCTCCTACCGGGACGCTCTGGACGCGGTGACCCAGCTTCGCCCCTCCTGGGTCCGTCCGCAGTCGAGCCCCTCGTTCACCGATCCCTCCGCCGGCATGCCCCGCCTCTACGTGGACGGAAGTCCATGGCGAGACGTGGGCGCCCTCCAGGACCTCCAGGCGGACCATGTGGCGGAGGTCCGGTTCCTGAGGCCGAGCGAGGCGTCGGTCCGCTTCGGCCTCGGCCATCAGGGAGGCGCGATCCTCGTCACCACCGTGCGGTGACGGACGGGCTCCTCCGGCCCCCGCCGGTGTACAGGGGCCTCGGCGCGAGCAAGCGCGGCCGAGCAAGCGCGGCACCGACCCGCGCCGGCACGCGGCACCGGAAGATTCGCTGCACGAAGAGGACGTAACCATGACGCCTCCCGAACCGATCGCCCCGGAACGAGACGGCATCCCCGAGGGTGGGGAAGGGCTCTGGACGCTCGAGGAGCGGTTCCAGAACCGGATCGTGATGCACGTGCCCACCCGGCACAACGAGAAGCTCCGCATGCTCCTCGACCAGGTGAATGCGGACGACGACCTCTACAGCCTCTGGCTCGCCTCGAACGTGACGGCGATCGAGCGGCTCGGGATGACGGACCACGGGCCGGTGCACGTGAAGATCGTCACGAACATCGCGGTCCGCCTCCTCCGGCTCCTCGTGGACGGGGGCGTGGCCCCGGCCGTGGTCGAGGAGTACGGGCTCGGGGTGGACGACGCGGAGGTCGTCGTCGCGCTCGGCGCCCTCCTCCACGACGTGGGGATGTCGATCCACCGGATCGACCACGAGGCGTACTCCCTCTTCCTCGCGCA